>JBFFQB010000023.1:0-31715 GCA_041573795.1 Anaerolineales bacterium | reverse complement strand
GTTTTGATCACTTTTTCCGTAGAGCGCCAGAAAGCCCTCAAAGCGTAACGCTGATGCTGAAACTCGAAAATCATACTGCGCATCGAGGTAGGATCCCGTGAGCTCAAGCGTCAACGTGTCGTAAACGGCCGGCTGCATTTGCGAAGCCACAAAGCGACGCCAGATCAAATCGTAGAGTTTATGTTGGTCCCGGTTCAAGCAGGGCTTCATATCTTCGGGCGTCCTCCCAACAGAGGTTGGACGGATCGCCTCGTGCGCTTCCTGGGCTCTGCGCGCTCTGCTGCGGTAGCGCATAGGTTCGCGAGGTAAGTATTCGCTTCCAAAGCGATCTGAAATCAATTGGCGCGCCTCATTCAACGCCTGGTCTGAAACTGTGGTGGAATCGGTTCGCATATAGGTGATTAACCCTACCGGTTCCCCTGAACCCAACTCAACGCCTTCATAAAGCTGCTGGGCCAGGGCCATGGTTCGCCGGGCGGTAAATCCGAAGCGCCCCGATGCAGCCTGTTGAAGAGTGGACGTTGTAAACGGGGCTGATGGTTTTCTTCTCCGTTGTCCACGTTTTACTTGCACAACTTCATAGAGTGCCTGTAGCAGCGCTGAGCGCAACGCTTCGACGCTTTCTTCAGAAGGCAAAACTGGATTTTGACCATCAATTTTAACCAGTCGAGCCCGAAAGGCTGGCGGTTTCTCGCTTTGAATAAAATCAGCATCAATCGTCCAGTACTCCCTGGGGATAAAATCCTGGATCTCCCTCTCCCGGTCCACAACAAGGCGTAGAGCCACCGATTGGACACGACCGGCAGATAACCGGCTTCTCACCTTTTGCCATAGCAAGGGACTGAGATTGTAGCCAACCAGTCGATCGAGGATCCTGCGCGCTTGTTGGGCATCGACGAGGTGCATATCGATAGCCCTGGGGTGATCGAAGGCTTCTTCAACCGCTTGTTTGGTGATTTCATGAAAAACAACACGCCGCACCGTTGATGGCTCTAGTTCAGCTGACTCCAACAGATGCCAGGCGATGGCTTCACCCTCCCGGTCCGGATCGGTAGCAAGGAAGACTTTTTCAGCCTTCGCGGCATCGCTTTTTAATGCTTTAACCACGTCTCGCTTCTCGTTGGGAACACGATATTTGGGGGTGAATTCATTCTCTACGTCCACCGAGAGTTGCGAGCGAAGCAGATCTCGAACATGACCGACTGAAGCCTTTACGGTGTAATCCTTTCCCAGGATTCGACCAACTGTACGCGCCTTTGCCGGGGATTCTACGATGACCAGGTTGCCTTTGCGCTTCTTTTCGATATTACGCTTCTTCTTCCGGACTCGATCCGGTGGTGGCTCCAACCCTTCATGTTGATCTGTCCGGCCCATGCGATATAGCCCGGTTCCACACTCTGCACAGACCCCCTTGGTTGCTGGAGTTCCAGAAGAAGTGAACGTAGCTTCGGCCTGCTGTATCTCGCGTTTTTGGCGACACTTCACACAATATGCTTCCACACCACTCTCCCTATAAATACCTGTCTAGATCAGACTGCTTAAGCTTCTCAATTAATTGCTTCAGTTCCGCAGCCTTCGCGCGGTGACAGGCAAACAACGCATCCCCAGTATCAATAATGACCATATCAGATAATCCAATTCCAGCGATCAAACGCTGTGAGCTCTCCTGATCTTGATAGATCAAAACACCATTAGAATCGAGCAGACTGACTTCTTCAGCGACAAGAACATTGTCAAAGGCATCATGTGGAAGAATATCAAATAAACGACCCCAGTCTCCCACATCAATCCAGCCAAGGTCATCGGCGCGAAGCACTACCACGCCCTCAGCCCGTTCCATGACACCATAATCAATCGTTATGCTCTCAAGCCCAGCCCATACTTGCTCTGTAACGTTCCACGCATCATCTGTGCCTATAACTTTCTCGATCTCCATCAAACCATCAAATAGGTCGGGCAACTGTCGCTTGATTTCATTCAGGATGACATCAACTTGCCAAATGAACATCCCTGAATTCCAGAAATACTCACCACTTTTTAGGTAGGACTTTGCAGTTTTGAGATCGGGTTTTTCAGTGAAGGCCTCGACGGCATAACAATCACACGCAGCCGTCGCAAGTTTGGAACCACGATGGATATAGCCATAACCCGTATCCGGGGACGTCGGACTAATACCAAGTGTCACCAGGTGGTTTTCTCTCGCAAGATCATATCCAGCTTCTAGAAGATTTTGAAAGGAATCTACCGAGGGGATGTAGTGATCAGCGGTCAGGCAGGCCATGACCGCCTCGGGATCTCGTTTGCGAAGGTGGATGGCTGCAAGCCCAATCACCGAAGCGGTCCCTCTCGGTCCCGGTTCTAGGATAAAGTTCGCATCGTTCAAGACGGGGACCTGCGCTTTGAGCTGGGCAGACTGTTCCCGTATCGTGAGGATCAATGATCGGTCGATCGGAATCAAAGGTTCAAGCCGCTGCATCGCCATCTGGAAAAGGGTTTGATCCCCGATCAGCCGCAGGGATTGCTTGGGGCGCTCTCGTCTCGACATAGGCCATAAGCGAGTTCCGCCTCCACCTGCCATAATTGCAGCATAAAGATGTTCAGTCATCTGTTCAATCCACCCTGTACGTTATCGCTGCTTCGCGAATACGTTGATAATGCATGCCCCCAAGATGTTTGATCGAACCGCCTAATTCCAACATCGACAATGCCACCTGGATCTCCTGGATCGAAAAACCCGTCTGCTGGTAAAGGAAATCTATATGCACCGGTTCATCCTTTAAAGCCGTATATATAGCCCGCTGCACATCATCTTCCGGCAGCTCCTGGGAGCTATCTTCTTCCAGGTAAAGCGTGTCGATGTTTAATATTTCCATGACCTCACTGGCCGACAATAGGGGGTGAGCCCCATCCTGAATAAGACGATTTGTACCCCCTGCTGTCTTTCGTGTAACGTCCCCCGGAACCGCAAATACCTCTTTGCCTTGCTCACCGGCAAAATCCGCCGTGATCAACGCCCCACTCCGCTCGGCAGCTTCTACCACAATAACACCTAGCGCAAGGCCTGCAATAATGCGATTGCGCGCAGGAAAATGATGACCTTCCGGGGCAGTCCCAGGTGGGTATTCACTCAGTAGCGCCCCGCGCTCACTGACACAACCAGCCAACCGTCGATGTTCCCAGGGATAGATTTCATCGATCCCTGATCCAAGAATAGCGATCGTCCGGCCGCTCGCTTCAAGTGCCGCACGGTGAGCGATTCCATCCACACCGCGTGCAAGCCCCGAGATAATCGTCACACCCTGGGCAGCGATCTCGGCCACTACTCTTTCTGTCACGCCGATCCCATAGCCTGATGGTGTGCGTGTGCCAACGACAGCCACGGCAATACGATCTTCGGGGAGCAGGTCACCCTTGATAAAAAGGCAAGCTGGCGGCCCCTGAATATGCATTAATGGTTCAGGGTAATCCGGCGAGAGATAGGTGATCAGACGGATACCCTGCTTTTGTAACGTGCCCTTGGCCCGCTCCAGATCGAGAGTTGACCGTGTTCGTAAGATTGCTTCGATCGTTTTTGGTCCTATACCTGCTTGACGCAGCCCTGCCCTATCCGCGTTCCATGCCCGTTCCAGATCCCCAAAGGCATCGAGTAGACGCGATATCCGTACAAACCCAACGCCTGGTACGTGGCTGAAAGCCAGCCAAAAGGAATTATCCTTGTCCATTTCCCCCTCCCCCTTCGATCAGCTATTCTCTGGCCAAGAGCCGGCTGAGAATACCATAGCGGGTTTTTAAGTGTCAAGCAACAAGGATGCGTCGAAAGCATGCATGCCCAGTGTACGGCAACCTCGCCCACGTCCCGATGGTAAAATGGAAAAGTTGTGCAGGTATAAGCCGATTTCTTCGAGATCCTGCTGCTGCGATCGATCCATTCACCGTCTTGAACACATGAACTTATGCGTACGTTGCTGTAATCGCTCTAGAAAACAATTTCAATCTTACACTCACACTGATGACACAATTATCTAACCTGCACCAAATCGTCACAAAACATCGCTTAACCGGGTTGTGGAGGCTACTACGAGGATATCGGCTTCTTTACCTCTTCGCCAGCCTCGCTCTTGCGGTTGGTACGCTCGCTCGAACTGGAACCTATTTATGGCTACGCGAATTTATCGACCGCTTGCTTGACTCACCTTTTACCCAACAACAATTCCTCATAGCGGGCATGGGCTTTATTGCAATCGCAGCCATTCAAGGGACCTTTTTGTTTATTAGTGGTGCGCTTTCCTCAAGAACAGCCGAGAGTGTTACCCGCAATCTTCGCAACTATCTGTTTGATCATATCCAGCGCCTAAATTTCAGCTACCACGATCAAATGCAAACAGGTGAGTTGATCTCTCGGGCCTCTTCGGACGTCGACGCCATACGCCAATTTTTCGCTGATCAGGTTGTCAATGCGGGGCAGATTCTTATGCTGTTTGTGGTGAACTTTACCGCTATTGCCACAATTGACTTAGGGCTTGCTCTTCGGTCAGTCATTGCAGTTCCGCTTGTATTTGTAACCTCGATATGGTTCTTCCGGCGCGTATCGCATGCTTACGAAGCATACCAGGAGCAAGAAGCCGTGCTTTCGACGACGTTACAAGAAAATCTTGCTGGCGTAAGAGTAGTCAAAGCTTTCGCGCGTCAACCCTATGAACGCGACAAATTCGAACGTGAAAACTGGGAAAAATTCCTGCGCGGCCGTCGTCTGCTCAGGATGCATTCCTTCTTCTGGCCAACTACAGATCTTCTCGCTGGAGCTCAGCTCGTTGCAGGCTTGTATATGGCCGCACGCATGACAATCGATGCGACCCTCACAATCGGCTCGTATCTGGCCTACGCAGGGCTGATAATCTGGATCATCTGGCCCATGCGCAATCTTGGGCGCCTGATTGTCCAGATGTCCATGGGTTTGGTCTCATTTGGGCGGGTTCTGGAGATCGTTAAGGAAACACAAGAGCCCATCGATCAAGGTCATTATCCACAGGATCAAGACCTTAATGGTTCATTAGTCTTTGACAACATCGGCTTTGCCTATGCAGATGGAGTCGCAGTGTTGAAGGATATAACTTTCACTGTTGAACCAGGTGAAGTCGTGGCAGTGCTTGGGCCAACAGGATCAGGAAAAACGACACTGGTTAATCTCATCCCGCGCTTCTATCAATATACCGCTGGTAGTTTGAAACTTGATGGCCTCGAGCTCAATAAGTTCGCTCCTGAATATCTCCGCAGGCAGATCGGCATCGTAGAGCAGGAGCCGTTCTTATTCTCGCGCTCGATTCGGGAAAATATCACGCTCGGTGTCGATCGCCCGGTTGATGACGCTGAAGTATTGAGGGTATCCAAAGCAGCTGCGATCTATGAGACAATCCAATCCTTTCCCGATGGATTTGACACCCTCATTGGCGAGAAAGGGGTGACACTCTCCGGCGGACAAAAACAGCGTGTGGCCATCGCGCGTACCCTCTTAAAAAATCCCTGTATCTTAATCCTTGATGACTCAACCTCTTCTGTCGACACGCTTACCGAGGTTGAAATCCATGAAGCACTTGAGAAATTGATGCTTGGTAGGACCACCTTCATAATCGCCCACAGAATCCAGAGCGTGATGAACGCCGACAAGATCATTGTTCTAGATCAAGGCAGAATTGCCCAGATCGGAAAACATGATGAGTTGATCCATCAGGACGGCGTTTACAGGCGAATTCATGAGATGCAAACTCGTATTGAAGACGCGCTCGTGCAGGAACTGGCGGATGTCTGAGATCGATCATTTTGAAGAAGAGTTTTCGGGCCAGTACAACTCCGGCACAGTCCTGCGCATTCTTGGATTGACTCGAAAGCATTGGCAATGGTTGCTCGGCTTTTTAATCACCATCGGGCTAACCTCAACCTTTGATTCGTACTTCACCTTCCTCGGGAAACGGATCATTGACGAAGGCATCCTGGCGGGCAACTTCGAAGCGCTGCGGGATATCGCGCTGCTCTATGGAGCCATCCTGATCTTCCAGGCGATTAATGTCCTTAGCTTTATCTATCTTGCCGGTGTTTTAGGCCAGCGCATTCAATACGATTTGCGAAAGAAGACTTTCAATCACCTGCAAGAACTCTCGCTTTCCTATTTCGATCGAACCCCGATCGGATGGATCATGTCACGGGTCACTTCGGATTCAGAGCGCATTGCCCAACTGGTTACCTGGGGCTTGCTCGATGTCACATGGGCTGTGTTGATCATTGTCTCGAGCCTGTTTTTCATGATCCGTATCAACTGGCAATTAACCCTGATCGTTACAGCCATCTTGCCTGTGCTGATATTCACGGCTGCACAATTCAAAAAGCGCATTCTAGGACAGTTCAGACTCGTTCGCAGACTAAACTCAAAGATTACAGCTGCCTACAATGAGCACATTGTGGGGGTACGTGTCATTAAAGCGCTCAATCGAGAGCAAAAAAGCCTCGAAGAGTTTCAGTCTCTCACAGAGGAGATGTATCAAGCAGGTTTTAGGGCAGCCTGGCTCTCAGCCCTATTTTTGCCGATGGTCATTTTTATTAGTTCCTTTGCCCTCGGTGGCGTAGCCTATTTTGGTGGAGGCCAGCTTGAGACGGGTACGCTAACCATCGGCGGGATACAGGCCTTCGTTGGTTACATCGCCCTCATGCTCTGGCCTGTTCAGGATATCGCCCGCGTGTATGCCGAAATGCAGCATGCCATTGCTTCTGCTGAACGGGTCTTTTCGCTCATTGATTCCACGCCCGAGATTCAAGATATTCCCGAAGCTTATGATCCCGGTAGCCTTAAAGGCGATATCAGGTTTGAGGGCGTCGACTTCTATTACGAAGCGGATAAGCCCGTGCTAACGAATTTCAACCTTGAAGTTAAGCGCGGAGAGACTGTGGCACTGGTTGGGCCAACAGGGGGTGGTAAAAGCACGATCGTCAATCTTGTGTGCCGCTTTTATGAGCCCAAGGTCGGCCGAATCACGATTGGCGAGGTGGACTATAAACAATTCTCCCTGGCAGCGATTCAGTCGCGAATTGGGATGGTTTTACAGACACCACACCTTTTCTCGGGCACCATTTTGGAAAATCTTCGGTATGGAAAAATAGAGGCGAGTGAAGATGAAATTCGGCAAGCAGCCAAGGTCTCAGGCGCGCATCAATTTATCAAAGAACTCGAAAACGGCTATGAAACGGAAGTTGGTGAAGGAGGCACGCTGCTCTCGGTTGGGCAAAAGCAATTGATCAGCCTGGCACGAGCCATTCTCGCGGATCCAGAAGTCTTTATTATGGATGAAGCGACAAGCTCGGTCGATACACTTACCGAAGCTTTGATACAACAAGGCATGCAAGCGGTGACTGAGGAGCGTACCAGTTTCATTATCGCTCACCGCCTCTCGACAATAAAACGGGCGGATCGCATCCTCGTTATTGACGATGGTGAGATCATCGAAAAAGGTTCGCACGCTGAACTAATTCAGTCAAAGGGACACTATTACCGTCTGTACACAGAGCAATTTAGAAGGCAACTGGAAATGGAGCACGACCCCTTTGCTGCGTCAAACCCAATCATTGCTGATCTATAAGCAATCACTCTTGATCTTTTAACATAAGAACCGCCCAGCAGTTGCTGGGCGGTTGGCGGGGATGACGGGATTCGAACCCGCGATCTCTGCCTTGACAGGGCAGCATGTTAGGCCGCTACACCACACCCCCGTAACGTGCGAAGTCTAACACAGGCCTAAGTTTATGGTCAAGACACCAAGCTGATTTTGTACTTGATTTGATATTCATATGTAGAGGAAACGTCCCGGTTGAAGCCACCATGGAGGTGGCGTATAATCCAGCGGATAGGTGTAAAAGCATGACAGCAAGCAAAGAGGGTAGAAAAACTAAAGAGGCTCGTATGAGCAGCGCTGAAATCCGTCAATCCTATCTGGATTTCTTTGCAGCGCGTGGTCATACCATCGTCCCCTCGATGTCGCTCGTCCCCGGTGGCGATCAAACCTTACTTTTTACGAATTCTGGGATGGTGCAATTTAAGGATGTTTTTCTCGGGACAGGTAAACGTGCCTATACCCGTGTCGCTGATGCTCAGAAGTGCATGAGAGTCGCAGGTAAACACAACGACCTAGACGATGTAGGGCGTGATGATACTCATCATACTTTCTTCGAGATGCTGGGGAACTGGTCCTTCGGAGATTACTACAAGCAAGAAGCGATTGCGTGGGCATGGGAGTTAATGACTGACGTTTGGGGGTTGCCGAAGGATAAACTGTGGGCGACCTGCTTTGAAGACGAGTTGGGCGAGATCCCTCGCGATGATGAGGCCGCTTCGATCTGGCGCGATCAGCCTGGCTTTGATCCAGAACAACTACTTTTTTTTGGTCGTGATGAGAACTTCTGGGAGATGGCAGATACAGGCCCATGTGGACCTGATAGCGAGATCTTCATCGATCGCGGCATTGAATATTGCAGTATGCAAGATGAGTCAGATCACGAGTGCCGAGTCAACGGAGATTGCCAACGTTTTCTCGAGCTTTGGAACCTGGTATTCATCCAATATAACCGCAAGAGTCCTACCGAACTGACCTCGCTACCTTCAAAACATGTTGATACAGGCATGGGATTTGAGCGCATTGTTTCCGTCCTGCAAGATGTGCCTTCAAACTATCTCACCGACCTCTTCACACCTATGCTTGATGAGGTTCAAACTCTCACCGGGCACTCGGATAAGGAGCGGGAAGAACAGTTGACCCCCTACCGCGTGATCGCCGATCACGCCCGCGCGGCAGCGTTTCTAATTGCAGATGGAGTGGTCCCGGGAAATATGGGACGAAATTATGTCTGTCGTATGATCATCCGTCGCGCCAGTCGCTTTGGATCGATGATCGGCTTAGATCAACCTTTCCTCGCCAAAATTGCCGAAACTGTCATTCAGGAATATGGGAACTTCTATCAGGAATTAAATCAGAATCGCAATGCCATTCTACGCACTCTCACAGAGGAAGAGCAGCGGTTTCATCAGACGATTGATAACGGTCTCTCTCACCTTGCCGGGATCCTGAAAACTTTGAAAGAGTCGGGTTCAGCGGTGATCTCGGGTAGCGATGCTTTCGATTTGTACGCCACCTATGGTCTTCCCTTCGAGATTACACGTGATATTGCCAGAGAAGATGAGATTTCTGTTGATGAGCAGGGATTCCAGGCTGCTATGGAGAGCCACCGTATCGCCTCAGGAAGCGGAGAAGCCCTGGGAACCCTGCTTGAAGATGATGTTGAGTTTTACCAGGCACTTTTTGAGCAATTGATAAAAGCTGGAAGCCTTCCACAAGATGGCGTAGGCTATGACCCCTATACCCCGGCCGAGATCGCAACCACCGTAGTAGCAATCATCCGCAGCGGCGAGGTCTTGCAGGAACTATCCCCGGGCGATGCCGCAGCCCTCGTGCTCGCTGAAACCCCATTTTATGTTGAAGCAGGTGGACAGGTATCGGACACGGGATCTATACGATCCGACAAAGGCGAGGGATGGACAATTCGTGTCGAGGGTACGCTTAATCCAGTTGAGGGCTTCATCGTTCATCTAGGCGTTGTAGAAGCGGGTAACCCCCAATCAGGGGATGATGCCGTTGCAGCCTTCGACTCAGTACGACGTCTTGATATCATGCGCAATCATACTGCGACGCACTTGCTGCATGCAGCCCTCCGCGCTGTCCTAGGCGACCATGTTCGCCAAGCCGGCTCACTGGTGGCGCCGGATCGATTACGCTTTGACTTCACTCATTCCGGCGCAATGACAGCCAGTGAGCTCAAGCAAGTAGAAGATTGGGTTAACGATGCCGTGCTATCCAATCATCCACTCAGCATTGAATACATGCAGCGCGAGAAAGCTATCTCCGGCGGAGCCATGGCCTTATTCGGCGAAACCTATGGCGAGGAAGTCCGAACCGTCCAAATTGGGGAAGACAAACTCGTCTCCTATGAGCTTTGTGGTGGCACACACGTACATGAAACGAGCCTGATTGGCCCATTCATCATTACCCAGGAGGGTAGTGTTGCAGCGGGAATTCGCCGGATTGAGGCCCTGACGGGTCGGGAAGCCTATAGGCTCATCCGCGCCAGGATGGAGGCTCTCGAGGGTGTATCCCGGAAACTCGGATCGACCCCTGAAGGCGCCTCTGAACGCCTGGAGCATTTGTTAGACGAGCTGCGCTCCCTGCGCCGATCCGACATGTCTAACCGCAAACAAGCAGCTTTTGAGGTCTTCCAGGAACTTGAAACGCTCGACTACCAGGACTTAAAAATTCTTACAGGCCAGCTTCCTGACAGCGACGCTGATACCTTGCGAGAGTTCGCAGACCGCTTCCGCAGTGAACATGACAAGAGTGTGGTTGTACTAGCAAGCGTTGTAGACGACAAACCCATCATCATTGCGGCAATTACTGACAATCTACTATCGCGCGGCATGCATGCCGGAGAACTTGTCAAGGTGGTGGCTGCCCACGTTGGTGGTGGCGGCGGAGGCAAACCCTCCATGGCACAAGCAGGCGGCAAAGATACAGAAAAACTCGGGGAAGCCCTGGGATTAGTTCAGGGTTGGGTCGCTGATCATCTCCTAGCAACGTAGCCTCATAGGTGATATGTGAAAACTCAGATCGTCAACATCGACCCCCATGACGATTATGATTCGGTCCGTGAAAAATTGCAGTGGGCCAAGGCTGATAGGATCATTCTCGTCTGGCCTGGCCGCGCTGAAATTTTCTCCAACCGCCTTGATATTGTCTTACTCAAACGTTTGGGGCAGCAGCGTGGCGTTGCACTGGGCTTACTGACCTTTGATCCGCAAGTTCGTGCACATGCAGCAGAACTTTCTATCCCTGTATTTGAGGATCTTGAGAACATTCCAGAGGCTTCATGGCAGACCTGGCAAGCCAGTTCATATGAAGCTCCACTTCGCGATTCCCCGCACGAATTGACTCGCCCTGCTGCTCACTCAAGTGCTTTCAGGGTTCCAGCTCATCCACTGGTGCGCTTGCTACTGCTTTTATTGCCAATTAGTTTCTTTCTATTTGCACTCATCGCCCTGGTTCCATCAGCCGAGATCACAGTAACCCCGGTGACACTGCGCGAACTCGAAACGCTGTCATTCAGCCTTGGCCAAAATCCCACCTCTGACGTACTTGTGCTCCCATATGAAGTTCGTGAACTTGAGCAGCAGGGTGAGAATCGTATCCCCACGAGCGGAAGGAGCGCTACACCTTCCAACTCAGCCCAGGGGGAAATAATATTTACGAACCGGGTGAATGAAACAATCACGATCCCTGTGGGCACAAGCGTTCGAAGCTCAGACTTCCCGTCGATTTATTTCCAGACCGTGCAAACCGTGCAGCTGGAGGCGGGTGAGGGAGAGCAGGTTTCAGTCAATGTGGTTGCTGCACAAGCTGGACCGGAAGGCAATCTACGTGAGTCGGCGATCGATTCGATCGATGGACCCCTCGGATTAAATGTGAGTGTCACAAACCCTCTAGCGATCTCTGGGGGCTCGCTTCAATCGCGCGCTGCGGTGAGCGCCACAGACATCGAAGAAATACAACGTCTTCTGGAAGATGAATTGAAGGCTGCCTTCCTTGTAGAGCTGGAGGATTCGCTCTTGCCACATGAACGTGCGCTGGTCAACACACTTCAGATAGCAGAAGTTATTGAAGAAAATTTCGATGCGACTATCGATGAAGCGGTCGATAGTCTGGGTTTAGAACTACGCTTATTGATCACCATTTCTGTCGTCGACCTGCGTGAGGTTGAACGGCTGGCGCGCAGCCGCCTGCAAACCTCCCTTGCACCTGGATACACATATGTGGGAGGATCCCCTGAGGTGATTGCCCTGCGTGAAACCACGGGCGTGGATCAAGGATCGATCCTCGAAGCGGATTTCTCTGTACGGTCCTATCTTGAAGTTGGCCTCCAGCGCATTAAAGCAATTGTGCGTGGAAAGTCACCGGAAGAAGTGGCAGGTATATTAAAAGAAAGATATAGCGACAATCTCACTACGGCGACATCGATCTCGCCCAGCTGGTGGCCGCGTATGCCGTTATTTGAGCACCAAATTAGCGTGAATCTCCAACCGGAGGGTTCTTAATGAGCCGCACTCTGGCTATTGACCCGGGGGAAGTCCGCATAGGTCTGGCAATATCCGATCCAAGTAATACCATCGCGAGGCCGCTAGAAATCTTAACACATGTATCCCGCCAAGTGGATGCCAAATCGATTCTAGAGCGGGCTATGGCGCAGGACGTTAAGTGTATCGTCGTTGGTGTTGCATACGATCAAGACGGAGAAGAAGGCCCGCAGGCTAGAAAGGCACTACGGTTGATCGACTTTTTAAAAACACTCACTGCCATCCCAATAATCGCATGGGATGAGAGCGGCTCTACCCAGGCAGCTTCCCATGACGGTCCTCATGACAAGGATCTAGACGCCCGTGCTGCTGCAGTGATCTTACAGGATTACCTTGATGCCCAAAGCGATTAAGGGATGCTTGGTTTTTACGATACTTATCCTGATCGCCGGCTTTATTTGCCTGGCCGTCTGGTTTGTTGGTACTTTGATGTTTGGATTGCCGACTGCTCGTGAAGGCCTCGGCCAGCCAGCTCCAGATCTCAGTCAAACTCAAGAAGTTGCACTTTCAATATACCTGATGCTGAATCTGGCCCGCCTTGACGAGCCGGCCGGTGATCCTGGCATGGTCTGGACAGTTGAGGTGGAACCCGGATCCTCAGCGCAAAGCGTGATTGATCAGCTCACGACGGTCGGACTTTTAGACAACCCTGTACTCTTCCGCGCCTATATTCGCTATCTCGGTTTAGACCGAGGTATTGAAACCGGTATGTATGATCTCAGTGGTACGATGAGCATTCGCGAGTTGGCTTCGGCGTTGCAATCAGCCAGGATAGATGCACTTCTCCTGACAATCCCTGAAGGATGGAGGGCAGAGGAAGTGGCTGCCAAAATTGAAGCCAGTGGTATCGCAGCCAGCGCTGCCGAGGTCTTGAGTGCAGAGCCGGGCTTACCAGCTCTGAGTTTCGAACTACCCCCTGGCCGGACTACAGAAGGTTTTCTCTTCCCCGATACGTACGAAATCGCGCCCACAATGACCGCTGAAGAGCTAGTAGGAATCATGCTCTCGAACTTTGATCAGAGAATTGACGATGACCTTCGTCAGGGGTTTACTGCCCAAGGCCTTTCACTTTACGAGGCGGTAACCCTGGCTTCTATTGTTGAGCGTGAAGCCGTCATTGCTGATGAACGCCCTCACATTGCGTCAGTCTTCCTCAACCGATTAGCCATTGGCATGAATTTAGACGCGGATCCAACCGTTCAGTATGCCGTCGCCTCCAGTCGGAATGGGGAATGGTGGCCACAATTGTCACTGGCTGATCTAGAGTTCGATTCTCCCTACAACACCTATCGTTATCCTGGTTTACCTCCGGGTCCTATTGCATCTCCGGGGCTCGATTCTCTTAGAGCTGTCGCCTTCCCACTTGTGACAAACGATTTCTACTTTCGAGCAGTGTGTGACGGGTCAGGGCGACATGCTTTCGCCGAGACTTTCGAAGAACATCAACAAAACAGTTGCCCTTAATCAATTCCGATTTTGAGAATCAACCTGTAGGGAGTATGAAGAATGGCTCGAAAGCCCAAGGACACTCAACCTTTTGGGAGCTGGCCCTCTCCTATTAATGCGAGCATGGTAGCGCGCAGTGGATTAGGTAATTCCGCCTTACCTCGGGAGGTACAAGCCGATGAAAGCGGAGTTTATTGGATTGAATCCCGCCCCCAAGAAGCTGGACGATACGTCATCCAGCACCTGAGCCCCTCCGGGTCAAAACGTACGCTCACCCCTGATGGATTTAGCGTCCGCACAAAAGTGCACGAATATGGTGGAGGTTCATACCTGCTTTGGAAAGGGAGCATTTTCTTCTCGAATGAAGAAGATCAGCGTTTATACCGACAGGACCCAGGCAAAGCCCCCAGGCCAATTTCTCCAGAACCATCCCATGAGCGCGAACTTCGCTTCGCCAATGGGACGATATCTCCCGATGGAAAGTCCCTTATCTACATATGCGAGGAACATTCTGCTGGAGACGTAAAAAACTATCTCGCTTTGCTTTCCCCAGATGGCCTGGATGAACTAAGCTGCATTCAATTTGGTGCGGACTTCTATGCTAATCCGCGCTTTAGCCCTGATGGCGCGAAAGTCATCTGGCTCTCCTGGGATCTTCCACATATGCCCTGGGAAGGAACAGAATTATGGATGGCCCATCTTCAAGAAGGGGAATTAATAGAGGCCTGTGTTCTTGCAGGAGGCCTTGCTGAGTCGATTTTTCAGCCGGAATGGGGCCCCAACGGTGATGTACTGTTTGTATCCGATAGAACCGGTTGGTGGAACCTTTACCGCTGGGAAAGGGATCACATTGAAGCGATCACACAATTAGAAGTTGAGTTTGGTCTGCCAATGTGGACCTTGAGCACAAAGACGTACACCCTCGTTGACGATCATCTGCTCGTAGCTTCATACCTTGATAAGGGTCAGCCGGCAATTGCTATCATTGATCTTGAGAGTGGTGACATCGAGCATCAAGAACTTGAGTACAGCTACCTGCCCGGGTCTATCGAATCGGGTCCTGATCAAAAAGTTTGGTTTTTGGCGGGGTCCCCATACCTGTTTCCAGGCTTATCCTGTTTAGACATGGAAACTCGAGAGATCAATCGGGCTGTGGAGATCCGTTCTTATGATCTTGCGCTTGCCTATTTCTCTTTCCCAGAGCACTTTTCCTTTAAATTGCCCAATGGTGCAGAGGCTTACGCACATTACTACCCCCCTGCTCATCCAGAGATATCCGGCTTGCCTGACGAGCTTCCGCCCCTTATTGTGAAAGGACACGGTGGTCCAACAAGTGCGGCCAAACCCTACCTTAACCTTGAAATCCAATTCTGGACTAGCCGTGGATTTGCAGTCGTAGACGTTGATTACAGCGGGAGTAGTGGCTATGGCCGTAAATATCGCGACCGCTTGAAAGGACAATGGGGGATCGTTGATGTCAATGATTGTGTAGAGGCCGCGCGCTATTTGGCCAAAATTGATCGCGCAGATCCGCAGCGCTTACTCATCACCGGAGGAAGTGCAGGGGGATACATCGTATTATCGGCATTGACTAAGTATGATCGTTTCGCTGCGGGTGCCAGTTATTATGGAGTTGCCGACATTCTTAGTTTTGTTGAAGACACACACAAGTTCGAGGCTGGCTACGATACCTACCTGATAGGATCCTACCCTGAGTTTGCGGAAGTCTACCACCAAAGGTCACCGATAAATCACGCCGATCGAATCAAGAGCCCTGTCATCCTTTTCCAAGGTCTCGAGGATAAAATCGTCCCACCTTCGCAATCAGAGGTATTTGTCGAAGCGCTCAAGGCAAATAATATCTACCACAAGTACATAACATTTGAAGGCGAGGGCCACGGCTTCCGTCGCGCAGAGAGCATCAGCATAGCGTTGGAGGCTGAATTGAAGTTTTACCGTGAGGTGCTCAAGATCTCAGCAAGCTCCAGCGATTAGTCGCACTTTCAAAGCTAGAGCAACTTCCTCTGCTTTTTATACGATCCGAATCATCCCAACCACCAAAATCATGAGTCCCCTTTTGAAAGAACTGTGGAGCGTGAATCAACCCACAATATTGGCTATGCGCAACGGCGCGATCGCAGCGGTTATGCCCGCTCAACGAGGGCTTCTTTGAGAAAGGATTTGGCTCTATTGATCGGGATGGCCACCCCAACATCGGGCCCCTGCATCATTGTGTTCAAACCTACAATTTCACCACGGCTATTGAACATGGGTCCGCCTGAATGACCTGGGCGTAGATGCAAACTGGCTGAAAGCAGATTGTCACGATCACTCGAGGTCCCGATCGGCCAAGGCCCTAACTGAATGACAACACCAAACGTTAATCCACCATCAATTCCCCACGGATAGCCAAGCGAGAATACGACTTCGCCCGGACGAATTTGGCTCGAATCTCCCATTTGGACAACTTCCAGATCATCTTCTTCAACCATGATTGCGGCCAAATCCGTTGAAGAATCCCGTCCAATCAAATGACCTCTTACAACACGATCCGAACCAATTTGGACATGGATATCCCTGCTTTGAACGACATGTGAATTTGTCACAATTAACCCGCTAGCATGAATGACGCTTCCAGCTCCGGCGGATCGCTTCCCATCGGAGATCTTGACCATTCCAAGCCGTACACGCGCAACGATAGTAGCGATCTGATCGCTAATCGGTTCCACCGGCCCATCTTGAGGACTACGTTGAGGATCGTTCACCGACAACGACCTTAATCTCCGTGAGCGCCCCGCCCCGGATGGTGGAAAGGGTGATTTCCTCTCCAATGTGGTCCTTCCCCAGGTGATGGAGCAAATCATCGGGGAAGCGCAAGGGATCCTTATTAACGGATATGAGTACATCCCCCTGGAAGAGTTTCGCCTTTTCAGCGGGGCTGTCTTCTTCAATTCCTGAGATAAGCAACCCTGTTTCTTGCTTAACTTGCCTGCGAAGAGTGGTGGGCAGCCGCACAGGCTGCAGGCTTATTCCGAGATACCCTCTGCGGATATAGCCATGCGCAAGCAAGGCAGTTACTCTGCCTTCGAGGGCTTGAAGAGGAAGCGACACGCTGATCCCCCGCTGGAGCCCAGAAGTATTCATGCCGATGATTGCCCCATTCGCATCAACGAGAGGCCCCCCTGAAAAACCGGGATACATCACAACGTCTGTCTGAATCAGGCGTTCTTCTTTACTACCAAACGGAATTCTAAATTCCCCGAGCAAGCTACTGATGATGCCATGAGTCGCCATGACATTTTTTCCAGGACGGCCTAATGCCAGTACGAGATGTCCAACCCGCAGGCGATCCGTCGCCTTCCACACAGCAGACGAAAGATCGGATTCGACTCTCACCACAGCCAAATCGACACTGGCATCACGCCCGACCAGCTCAGCCTTCAACGTCTCACCTGATGGTAAACCCACGCTCAATTTTTCATCACGCTGAAGCACATGATGTGCAGTGATGATCACGCCTGGTTCTTTCCAGAGAATACCGCTGGCAGCAAGACGTGACCTCCCTTCTACCCTGATGACGCTGGAACTCGCAGATTCTACGGCCTCAGCAAAATCTTCCGACAATTTTTCTAAGGTCATGCTCATAGTCTGGCCTCCTGTGTCTCAGTTTATCTGGATGCTCGAACAAAAACCCCCACCTTTCGGTGGGGGTTTTCCTAGCTCCTGGTAGAGGTTCACAGCGTGATCAATCCATTTCTGGAAGCGATAATCACAGCTTCTGTCCTGCTTTGGGCGCCTAATTTCTCAAGGATTTTATTAACGTGATATTTGACTGTGCTCTCCTGTATCTTCAATACCTGACCAATTGCACGGTTTGTCAATCCCTGAGCGATTAGTTGCATGACCTCCCCTTCGCGCCTGGTAAGCGCTTCCAGCAGCGCATCATAATTCTCTTTGAAATGGTTAGGCTTATGTGCGGTTGCCGGTTGGATATCCAATCCAATCGCAACAGCATGGAGTGCTGCGCTGATCATGGCTAGCTCAGAATCCCTGGGAATGATGTTCAGGCCATATCCACGTCTAGCCAGGTCATCTTTTAACCCAGAGAGCACAACCACAGGCATATTGAAGGTAAGGAAATTGTCATCTGGGGGTGCGTGGCTTTCAACCAGAATGATATCTGGTGTGAATACGTCGATAAGCGCCTGGTTGAATCGATCCATTCCAGCTTGAGCGACGACGTTGAGCGATTTATCTTCAGTCAGGATGCTCACTAACCCTGCCCGACTCAAGGGATCATCAGAGAGAATCAATACACGAATTATTTCCATCTCAACATGAAGCTTATCAAAAATAATTGATGTATTGCTTTACACAGGAGAGCGCAATATGAATTAGTACCGAAGAGAAGCGTCAGCTATCTGTAATCGTCTCATAAAAAAGCGGCAGAGGTTCGACAGCAGAAGGTGAAATTCGTGTACATTCCAGGAGATGTGCACTTACTTCAGATGCGTCTGTTTCGCTGCTTGCATGGATCGTATAGAGGGTTGCACCAGCTTCAACCGCATCACCTACATTGCGTTCCACAAGAATACCAACGGCATGATCTACTGGATCGCCTTTCTTGGCTCTACCTGCACCTAACGCCATCGCTGCAAGCCCGATTTTGCCAGCGTGAAGTTCTTGCACGTAACCACGGGAGGGAGATGTAACAATGCGTTTTACCTTCGCTTCAGGCAAGCGGGAAGGATCCTCGATCATGGAGATATCTCCTCCCTGTGCGCTCACCATCTGTTTGAACTTCGCGAGGGCATCTCCACTCATAAGGCAGTCTGCGGCGATATCCCGGGCGGCTTCAAACTCCTCGGCTTTACCAGCCAGGTGGAGCATGTGCCCCGAGACCACCAGACAATGCTCTCTGAAATCCTCCGGTCCTCCACCCTTCAACGTGTCCAGCGCCTCTTTCACTTCGAGCGCATTGCCTACCGCACAGCCAAGAGGTTGGTTCATGTCAGAGATTAGGGCGGTGACTTTACGCCCGGCATGCTTGCCGATCTCGACCATGCGCTGTGCCAGAGAGCGTGCCTGGTCCAAAGTATCCATAAATGCGCCCAGTCCGACCTTAACATCTAGGACAACCGCTTGAGCCCCACCGGCGATTTTTTTACTCATGACTGATGAAGCGATCAGGGGTATCGAGGGAACAGTTCCGGTGACATCGCGTAATGCATACAGCTTGCCATCAGCCGGTGCTAGTTCTGCATTTTGACCTGAAAGTACAAACCCTACCGATCCTAGTTGCTGCAGGAACTGCTCGGTTGTCAAGCTTACATTAAAGCCTGCGATGGATTCCATCTTGTCCAGCGTACCACCGCTAAACCCGAGCCCCCTCCCCGACATCTTACCGACAGGGACACCACATGCTGCAACCAGCGGTCCCACAACGAGGGTTGTTTTATCCCCAACGCCACCGGTAGAATGTTTGTCCACCGCAAAAGGCACAACCTTCGATAAATCCAATTGCTCACCCGATTCGGCGAGCGCTAAGGTTAAATCCGCTGTTTCGCGTGCGCTCATTCCTTTTAATAGGACCGCCATCGCCCAGGCGGATACCTGATAATCGGGTATATGCTCATCCGTAAAGCCACGAATGAAGCTGAAAATTTCATCGGTGCTAAGTTCTTCGCCATTACGCTTTCGTACGATGATGTCAACCGGTCGCATGAATTCTCCTCCACGGGAGATTATACAACCAGATCATGCCCACTCCAGAGCTGCTCCCTGCTATAATCAGCAAAATCTCGCAGCCACAGGTGACTTATGAAGACGGTTGATTCAATCCTACTCTCCCAGACAATCCTGACGATGGACGCCGAAGGATCTATCCTTACGGATGGCGCAATTGCGGTCCATGGAGAGCAGATTGTAGCTGTGGGAGCGAAGGATCAAATATTGAAAGCCTACAGTAGCGATGAGCAAATCGATTTTGGTACGCAATTGCTCATGCCGGGTCTCATCAATGCCCATACGCATATACCCATGACTTTGCTGAGAGGGCTGGCAGATGACCTTCGCCTGGATGTGTGGCTATTGGGCTATATCATGCCGGTTGAACGAGAATTCGTAACGCCTGAATTTTGCCGGCTCGGCGCTCTGCTCGCCTGTGCTGAAATGATACGTGGCGGAATTACAACCTTCGCGGATATGTACTATTTTGAGGATACAGTCGCCCAGGCAACAGCAGAAGCAGGCCTAAGGGGCGTATGCGGACAGACCGTATTAAAATTCCCCTCTCCAGATGCTGAATCCTATGAAGATTCACTTGCAAGGGCGAGAAATCTTATCGAGACCTGGAAAGATCATTCCCTGATTGTCCCCGCAGTGGCTCCGCATGCCCCCTATACCTGTACAGAGGATATTCTCAAGGATTGCACAGACCTAGCCCTGGAATTCGATGTGCCGTTGCACATCCATATCGCTGAAACTTACCAGGAAGTTCGGGACTGGCGAGACGAGTATGATATGCCAGTGATCCCGTGGGTTAAAAAGATGGGGCTTCTGGAAGCAAAAGTCATTGCTGCTCACTGTGTCCATGTTGATGATGGAGAGATTCACACACTTGAACATTCCCATACGGGTGTAGCCCATAATCCTTCAAGCAATTTGAAACTTGCCTCAGGCATCGCACCTATCGTGGATATGCTCGCAATCGGGTTGAACGTCGGGGTCGGAACGGATGGCCCAGCATCAAATAATAACCTTGATCTTTTCGAAGAAATGCGCCTCGCTTCTTTTATCGCCAAGACGAGTACAAATGATCCTACTGCCCTGCCAGCAGGCAAAGCCGTCGAGATGGCTACGCGCATGGGGGCGCACGCCCTCCACCTTGGTGATCGCGTCGGCTCCCTGGAAGCGGGTAAACGAGCAGACATCATCAGTGTACAGCTCCATTCCACCCATAATTTTCCACACTTTGACCGCGATCCCAACTCAATTTATGCCCGTTTGGTATACGCGGCTAAATCAACCGACGTCCGGGATGTTATGGTGAACGGTCAATGGGTCATGCGCCAGGCGGAATTGCTTACCATCGATCAGGCAAGTCTACTCGAGCAGGCGGCCGAATATGCAAAACGCATCGACATGTTCTTGATCGAACGCGAGGATTCAGTTCTCTCGAAGCTGATCGCCATTGGAGGCGCCGAGCAGGAAGAGAGCTACGAGGTCCAAATCAAAGTCCTGCTACCCGATCCCGCCCTCGTCATAGATCAGCTCGATAACGGCCGCTTCGAGATCCTGCGCGAAGCTCATTATCGCGAATATGATACTTACTTCGCCTTTGATGATAGAGACAATACCCGGCTCCGCTATCGTGAGGATGAATTCATCAACGAGGAAGGGGAGGTGTACAACGTCCGCTCACGCCTGACCCTTACCGGCCCCGCAAAGGAGAGAGAGTACGCCAACTCAGCCATGCTCTCACGCTCGCGCTTTATCGCCCCCGCACAATACTCCCCACGCTTTTATCGGGAGTACTTTAAACCCGAGAGTGAAATCAATATATGCAAGGATCGACGCCGTTGGCTTGTCCGCTATCAAGAGCTGGAATTCTTCATAAATGTGGACGAGATTCTTGATCCGGCTGTGGAGGAAACCTTCCTGGAAATTAAGAGCCGCACGTGGTCCCGAAAGGATGCTGAAATAAAAGCCGAGCACATCACTTCCATGCTGAAGGATCTCGGCTTGGCTGCTGCTGCTCCCGTTCTGGATGAATATCCAGATTACCTCACAAGAACACGCTCCGCCTAGCCAGGTTCACGTGATCCCTAAGGACTATCCGAGAAAGCGTTTCTGCCAGTCATAGAGTCGATTTAGCGCTTCCAGAGGGTTCAGGCCATTAAGATCAAGCGCTTCCAACTCTTCAAGTAAGGGGTGTGTTTCAGCTAGAAATGTCATCTGGTGGATGGGCAGCGCCTCCCCCTGCACGGGTTGATCCACGGAGGCTTCAAACTTTGCCAGAATTTCCTGGGCGCGATTGATCACGGAGCGCGGTAACCCCGCTAATTCCGCAACATGGATGCCATAGGACTTATCCGCACCTCCAGGATTGATGTGATGCAGAAATACGACCTCGCCCCCTTCTTCCGCAACGGCAACATTGTAGTTACGAATTCCTGGAAGGCTATCGACCATATGCGTTAGCTCATGATAGTGGGTGGCAAAGAGCGTTCGTGCACGAATCCTGGGATGGTTATGGATATATTCAACCACGGCCCAGGCGATCGAAACGCCGTCGTACGTGCTGGTTCCGCGTCCAATCTCATCGAGTATGAGCAGGCTGCGTTTGCTGGCATTGTGCAGGATATTGGCCGTCTCGATCATCTCAACCATAAAGGTCGACTGCCCAGCATAGATCTCGTCCTGCGCCCCTATACGCGTGAAGATCCGATCTGCGATCCCCAAGCGAGCCTTCGTTGCGGGAACAAAACAACCCATTTGAGCCAATAAGAAGATGATTGCCACCTGGCGTAGATAGGTGGATTTTCCGCTCATATTCGGTCCGGTGAGGATGCGAATACGCTCACCCGATTCAAACCTTGCGTCGTTCGGAACAAATCGCATCCCCGCCCCGAGGAGATCCTCCACAACCGGATGGCGCCCGTCATGGATCTCGATCGTCTCGTCTTCGAGCAGTTCAGGACGTACATACCCCTTGGCTGCCGAAACTTCTGCAAGTGCCGCCACGACATCAAGGCGAGCGATGTCAGCGGCCAGGTGCAAAAGTCGTTTGCCGTGCTCGGTAATATGTTGACAAATACCGCTGAAAATTCTCCCTTCGACCTCGCGAATCTGCTCCTCTGCAGAAAGCACCCGCGCTTCATAGTCCTTCATCTCGGGAGTAATATATCGTTCCGCATTCACAAGCGTTTGCTTGCGGATATAGTCCTCTGGAACATTTTCACTATTGGCTTTGGTTACTTCAATGTAATATCCAAATACTTTGTTGTATCCCACCTTCAGGCTCTTTATTGCGGTTCGTTCCCGCTCCACGCTTTCAAGATTCGAAATCCAATCCCTGGCGCTGCGGGTTGACTCCATGAGCGCGTCGAGCTCCTCTGAATAGCCAGGCCGGATCACACCGGAATGCGCCAGCGTTGCAGGGGGATCTTCCGCAATGCTTTTCTCTAAGAAATCTCGGATGTCCATGCAGGGATCGAATGCAGAGGATAATGCCTTGAAGGCTTTAGACTTCTTCTGGTTAAGCTGATCGAGGAGACCAGGAACATGCTCAAGAGATTCTCGCAGCGCAACGAGATCTCGTGGGCGCGCCAATCCAACAATGATCCGGTTGGTCAAACGCTCAAGATCCCCGAACCCTTTCAGGGCGGTCCGCATTTCAACCCGCCACAAACCATCCTCGAAGAATGCATCAACCTGATCCAATCGACCTTCAATCCGCTGGATATCCAGCAACGGTTGATTCATCCACTGTCGGATCAGTCTCTTTCCCAGCGGCGTGACGGTTCGATCAATAACGCCTAGGAGCGATCCTTTCTCCTCCCCCTTACGCAGCGTGCTCGTTATCTCAAGGTTTCTACGTGTTGCCGAATCGATCACCATAAACTCTTCGAGATTGTAGGTAGAGAGGCTGGATAATGTCGGCAGAACGGCAGCCTGAGATTGTTTAAGATATTCAAGCAATACCCCCGCTGCCCGGGCGGCTAACTTTGAGGAACCAAGACCGAAACCGTCCAGGCTTTTTGCTTTGAAATGCCGTAGGATTTCTGCCTCGGCTCGATCAGGTTCAAAACGCCAATCAGGGATCGCTGTGCTATGGCCACTCCAGATCGCCTCGATCGTCATCGATTCCGGGTGGAGCACCTCTGCTGGATTTAACCTTGCCAATTCATGCTGAAGCACCTTGGCCGCATCCTCCGGCATAAATTCACCAGCGGCGAATTCACCTGTGCTGATATCTGCAAAGGAAAGCCCTAAACCTTCCTCAGTCTGCCAGATAGCGAGCAGATAATTATTTCTCTCGGCCAGCAGATACTCCGACTCAAGCACTGTGCCTGGTGTTATCACCCGCACGACCTCGCGGGGGAAAAGTCCCTTCACCGGACCATCCCCAATCTGCTCACAAATGGCTACGTGGAAGCCACGTTCAATCAGTTTGGCGATGTATGCCTCGGCGGCATGATGAGGAATTCCAGCCATTGGAATCCGATCGCCCTTGGCAACATTGCGGGAGGTAAGAACAATATCCAGCTCTCTTGCGGCAATTTCAGCGTCCTCGTCGAAAGTTTCATAGAAATCACCCAGACGGAAGAAAAGAATTGCGTCAGGATATTGCGCTTTTATATCCAGATATTGCTTTCGGATGGGAGTGACAGACTTGGCCATTGGGATTTCATTCTAAGTCTTCGGTGAGGAAACTTCAAGCAATTATGTTATACTCCCGCCATGTCATCGATCCTGGCTATCGATTTCGGAGGGACGAATATTCGTGTCGCCCGTTTCGAGGATCCCTCTCCCCCTCCCACGACCCAAATAAAGCAACCGACAATGGCGCAGGAAGGGCCTGATAGTGTTCTCCGGCGCTTAAAGCAAGCCATTACCGAACTCATGCCCCAGGACCGAGGGGCTGTCCGAATTGGTATTGCTGCACCCGGTCCCCTTGATCCTCAGAAAGGGATTGTCTACCGCGCCCCCAATCTTCCCGGCTGGAAGGATATCCCATTGCGTCAACAACTTTCGGATGAGTTTGGATGCCCGGTTTTCCTGGGAAATGATGCCAACCTGGCAGCCTTGGGGGAGTGGCAGCACGGTGCCGGCGTGGGAGCAGAGCATATGATCTATCTCACTATAAGTACCGGCATAGGCGGGGGCATTATCAGCCATGGCCAGCTGCTTACGGGTAGCCGCGGCCTAGCGGCTGAACTGGGGCATATGACGATCCTTTCCGATGGACCACGCTGTGGTTGTGGCAGGTATGGCCATATCGAAGCTGCAGCCTCCGGCCCTGCTATAACCCGAAACACCGTTGCCCAATTAGAAGCAGGAGCGGATTCAACCTTAGCCGAATTACACCGCCAGGGTAAGGAGATCACAGCAGTAGAAATTTCGCGTGCAGCCCGGGCAGGTGATCAACTCGCCATCGAAGTGCTTGCAACTGCCAGTCGCCAGATTGGTCACTATCTTGCTGATTTGGCGCATGCCTTCAATCCGCAGCTCTTCGTCCTGGGTGGTGGCGTTTCCTCGATCGGCGAACTATTCATTGAACCCATCCGCCAGTCGCTCCATGACCATGTGATGGACCCTGCCTATCTTGATGGACTTGCCGTTGTGCCAGCTGCCCTGGGTGATGATGCCGGGCTCATCGGCGCAATGGTCCTTGCAAATCAAGGATGAACGTAAGCTTTAAAGCTGCCACCGTAATTACCATAATCCTTATCCTGGGTCTGTCGATAGCAAGCTGCCAACCTCAACCCACGCCAGCTACCTTAAGGTATGGTCTCACGCTCGCACCAAGCGGACTTGATCCTCATATCCATGCTTCAGCTGAGTTAGGTATCCCCCTCCATTCCGTTTACGACACACTGGTTGTTCGTCACCCTGAATCCGGTGAGTTCCTTCCATCGCTCGCACTGCATTGGGATATCTCCACGGATGGCTTGTTCTACACCTTTGATCTTCGTCGAGATGTAATTTTTCATGACGGCTCCCGTTTCGATGCAGAAGCAGCCGTGGCGAATTTCGAATACATCATAGATCCAGACCATAATTCCCAGAAGGCAGCGGCCATGCTGGGTCCGTTCAAACAAGCTGAAGCTCTTGACCCGTATAAGCTCCAAATAACATTGGAGGAACCCTTCTCACCGCTGCTAGATTCGCTTTCTCAGGTTTATCTGGGTATGGCTTCACCTGATGCCCTGGCTGAATGGGGACCGAGCGAATACCAATTCCATCAGGTAGGTACTGGACCGTACCGTTTCATAGAGTACATTCCTAACGATCGCATCGTTCTTGAGCGATACGCAAACTATGATTGGGGATCGGCCATCTACCAGAACAAGACGGCCACGCTTGAGCGTGTAGAGTTTCTCTTTTACGAAGATGAAGCCACACGTGCTCTCGCCCTTGAAAGGGGTGAAGTTGATATTATCGGTGAAGTCCCTCCCCAGGACGCCTTAAGGCTCTCCCAGGATAGTGCCTACAAACTCCTGACCGTCCCGATCCCAGGTCAGCCCCTTCAGTTCTTCTTCAATACGGCAAAATCACCAACCGATGATTTGATAGTGCGACAGGCACTGCAGTATGCTGTCGATCGATCAAGGATTATTCAGACAATATTTGGAAATCTGTCTCCGGTTGCAAAAGGACCGCTTTCTTCCTATCCTTTTGCTACGCTTATGCCAGACCACGCGCAGGTGTCCGATCTCGCTGCAGCCACTTCGAGATTAGAACGCTCCGGTTGGGTCGATTCCAATGGTGATGGCATTCGCGAAAAGAACCAGCAGGATCTAATGATCGATCTGATCGTCCCACCCTGGGGATCCAATCCAGAGACAGCTCAACTCCTAAAAGTGGATTGGGAATCTCTAGGTGCAGTTGTCAACCTTGAAGTTGTCCCCTCCTTTGGCACCCTTAAGCAACGCGCAACGGAAGGAAATTTCCATGCAATTGGCTTGAATTTTTTTGGTACTGATCCTGATTTGCTCCGTTCTTTCTACTTGAGTGATGGGGTATATAATTGGAGTAAATTTCAATCAGATCAGCTCGATGGACTATTACGCCAAGGGGCGATTGACAGAGACATGGCTATGCGCAACGATGTATACCGTCAGGTGATCGACCTCATCTCTGCGCAAGCGCTCATCCTGCCCGTTCGCGACTACGTTAATCTCATCGTTTATCGAAGCTCACTCTCTACTCCCCAATTTTCGGCCCAGGGATGGTTCCCGCACCTGATCGATCTCGAATTCGAATCCTGAACCAGCTGCTACGGAGATTGGTATCAGGATTCCTTACCGCCTTCGCGGCGCTTACTCTCACCTTCTTTATCCTGCGCCTAATCGGCACCGACCCCGTCGATAGTTTGATGGCCCAAGGCCTGGCCAGCCCTCATCAAGCTGAAGCCATCCGCATAAAGTTGGGCCTGGACCAGCCACTGCTACAACAGTTTGGGCATTATCTCTTGGGATTGCTGCAAGGTGATCTCGGCATTTCTCTTTACACACAACGATCGGTGCTACAAACAATCGCTGAGCAATTCCGCTGGACAATTGAACTGGCATTCTCGGGTCTTACCATCGGCATCTTGCTCGGTCTTACGCTTGGCGTCACCGCGGCTTGGTGGGATGGTCAGTTCATCGGCTCCCTGGCCGCAACCTGCGCTAGCCTGCTCACCGCTGTCCCCGTCGCTTTCATCGGTATCCTGACGCTATGGGTCGCCAGCTGGATCATGCTTTCGGGATCACAGGTTTTGCTGCCGGCTGCTGTTCTTGGATTAGCTAGCAGCGGTCCAATCGCCAGGCTTATTTACGCAAACCTACAACAAAGCCTAATGAGCCCCTACATTCTGGCAGCCCAAGCACGGGGTATAGCCCGAAATTTTAGGCTTCTCTGGCATGGTCTTCGGCCGGTGTTGCCGCCGCTCCTCTCCCTGATCGCCCTGGAAGCAGCATTCCTCTTTACTGGAACAGTCGTAACCGAGACAGTTTTCTCCCGGCCGGGTTTGGGTCGGTTGATGATCCGCGCCATCCTCGATGGCGACTACCCCATCACCCAGGGTTTGGTTGTCCTGGCGGCAATCTTTTACACAACCAGCCATGTTCTTGCAGATTGGCTGGCACTGCTCATCGATCCGCGTCTCCAGGAAAGCTCATGAAGCAGCCTCTCGCTGCCTGGATAAGTGTTGGCTGGCTGGTGCTCTTGATTGCGTGTTCCGGATTTCTACCCCTTATCCTCCCAAATGGACCCTACGATCCGATTGCTGACCCGCTGCTCCCGCCATCATCGCAATTCCTCATGGGAACAGACGCCCTTGGTCGCGATTTCTTAAGTAGGACAATCTACGGTGCGCGTATGACCCTCAGCGCTGGAGCCTTGGCAGCCACGATTACTATCTTCACAGGCATCATGCTTGGCCTGATCGTCTCCACCTCAAAAGGGTGGGTTGACCGAGTGCTCCTGGGTCTGATCAATGCCACCTTAGCCATCCCTGGCTTGTTGTTTGCGCTGCTTTTAACTGCCAGTATGGGTGCAGGCTTCCGCACCGTCATTGTTGCGATCGGATTCGGATTGATCCCAGGCTATGCCCGCCTAGTTCGGTCAGTATTTCTTCAGGTGCGCAATGAAGAGTTTGTTACTGCGGCCCGGTCGGTTGGGTTGACTCCAATGAGGGTCGCAGTATTCCACATTCTTCCCAACGCCATACGCGGGGTCGCCACATTTTCAGCCTTGCACTTCTCCTGGGCAATTATGGGAATCACGACGTTAACTTTCTTAGGTCTGAGTGGTGATCCATCAATCCCAGAATTGGGGGCAATGCTCGATGCGGGCCGGCAATACCTGCCCACCGCTCCTCATCTGGCCATCATCCCTGGGGTGATCATAAGTTTGACCATCTTGTCGATATACCGTATAAGTGAAGCACTCTCAGCATAACGCTGGATTGACGTCCACAAGATCTATTTGATAAGCTCTGCTAAACCATGCCTTTTGATGTAACCAATACACCTCTCCTTATCCTGATTGCACTCGCGCTGCTATTTGATTTCATCAATGGCATCCACGATAGCTCGAATATTGTCGCTACTGTAATCTCTTCCCGTGCATTAAATCCGCGACCAACACTCCTGCTTGCTGCTGTCTCAGAGCTCGCCGGTCCTTTCTTGTTCGGGGTTGCTGTAGCAACTACGATTGGACATGAGCTGCTGGTTGAGTCATCCCTGACGCTGCTGGTCGTAATTGCGGCATTGATCTCAGCCATTCTATGGAATTTGATCACCTGGTATTTTGGCATCCCCTCTTCTTCGTCTCACGCCTTACTGGGGGGCTTGCTTGGGAGTGCCGTAATCCAAGCGGGAGGTGTACATATCATCCACGCCTCGGGGCTCATTAAAGTTATCGCAGCACTGCTGCTCTCCCCTGTCGCGGGATTATTGATCGGTTTTTTCATGATGCGTCTTACGCTTTTCCTCTTACGCAAGGCCAAGCCCAGCGTAAATTCCTGGCTGCGTCGATTACAGGTCTTCACCCTCATCACACTTGGTCTAAGTCACGGAACCAATGATGCCCAAAAGACAATGGGCATGATTGCTCTCGGATTGTTGCTAACAGGGCAAATCGATCAGTTCGCTATCCCCTTCTGGGTCATTGCTATAAGCGCACTCGCCATCGCCCTTGGCACCGCCTTCGGTGGATGGCGCTTGATCCACACCCTGGGGGGAAAGATTTACCGGATCCGACCTATTCATGGATTCACATCTCAAATCTCCGGCGCGTCTGTCATCCTGGGTGCGGCGATTCTGGGAGGTCCGGTGAGTACAACCCAGGTTATGAGCTCCTCCATCATGGGTGTTGGGGCTGCCGAACGAATCAACAAAGTTCGCTGGACTGTGCTTGGGGATATGCTCACGGCGTGGTTGCTGACGATACCGTTGAATGCAATACTCTCCGCCATCATCTACCTGGGTTTAACGCAAATTAACTTCTAGCCACTCCGGGAGGATGAGCTTGTATCCACGGCTCGATGAGCGTGATGATCTCTTCCAACACTCCCTCGTGATTCTCAAACCAATGAATGCGTTCGTCATCTGCCTTAAACCAGTTCGCTTGACGCCGCACAAATTTCCTTGACAGGCGCTGGATTTTCCTGACGGCTTGCTCGAGACTGATCTCGCCCTGAACTGCTTGCGCTATCTCTCGATATCCGATCGCCGAGAGCGGCGAGCTTTTAAAATCATAGCCCTGCTCTATTAATTGTCTCACTTCGGATTCCCACCCTGCTTCGATCATGGCGTTGATGCGGTCGTCTATACGCCCGTATAAGCTCGGGCGTGACAAGGTCAATCCAATACGCAAGATATCATAAGGAGGAGATTCTTTGATGCGTTGCTCACTCGCCGGTTTCCCCGTGAGCATCAAAATCTCGAGTGCCCTGATTACCCTGCGAACATTGCGATGATCGATGCGTTCGGCCGAGACCGGATCAACGTTCACCAAGCGAGCATGTAGGGCCCCTGATCCCTCACGTGCGGCATATTGCTCGAGTTCCTTCCGATAAGCATCTGAGTGTGCTCTTGGGGGCGGACGCCAACCCTCCAAAATAGCTACGATGTACTGCCCACTACCACCGACCAGCATGGGTATATTCCCCCTTTCATGGATGCCTTCGATGGCCAAGGTCGCCTCCCGGTGAAAATCCGCCAAGCTCCAGGGATGATCAAGAGTCGTGACATCGATCAGATGGTGAGGCACGCGCTCTCGTTCGGCTTTCGACGGTTTGGCCGTGCCGATATCCAACCCACAATAGAATAGGCGCGAATCAGCTGAGATGATTTCAAGGTTGAAGTTCGCTGCGAGCTCTAACGCTAGAGATGTCTTGCCAACCGCGGTGGGACCGATCAAGGCGAGCAGTGGGGCAAAGAGGGGCTTGGCCGCTTCACTCATGGCGGTGAAACTTCAATATTGGGATAGTGATCGAGGCGGATCAGCTTCAATGCTGGAGAGCTTTCAATCACCACCACATCAACTCGCCATTGGGTGTGCTCAGCCTCTTTCAGCTCGAGAAATTGATGAGCAGCCCGGTAGATGCGTGCCATTTTTGCTTTGGTAATACTTTCCTCTGGCGTTCCGAAACGCATGGAAATGCGTGTCTTAACCTCAACAAAAACCAAGATACCCCCATCCTCCATAATGAGGTCAATTTCACCTTCCCTGACTCTAAAGTTACGACAGATGAGCTGCATGCCTTGGTTTTCGAGAAAGCCAAGCGCTTGTGCTTCGCCCCAGGACCCCAGGGCTTTTCGTTTCATCAACGTTGCCCCCTTTACCCGCCATCTTATGATCTGATACTGCAGCCGTCAAGCAAATCATGCTTGAAGCATACATTTTTTGCTCAGATTGTGCTTTAATTAGCAGGATAAGAATTCGCACTAATTCTCACAAGATAGTTGACTTTTCTGTACAGGTTGTTCTATTATTCTCCAATGACCCTATGGTGGGGGGTCTACCAACGCCAAAAACCCACGGAGAGGAGGATGCCTTAAGCTATTTAATCGTTCCCCTGTAAGTTAATATTCACAGTAGCACTACCCGAATCTTGAGGAGGAAGAAGCAATGAAACGCACTTTTATGGTGCTCTCTCTGTTGATCATCGCAGCATTTGCCCTCACCGCATGTGGTGGCGGTGAAGAGTTCGTCTGTGAAGATCCACTGGGCTGTGTCTCCTATGCGCCTGGAGAACCAGTTCGCATCGCGTCCGCACTTGTAATCTCCGGCCCCAACGAACAGCTTGGCCTTGACTCCCAATACGGTGTCGAAATCGCCATGCAGTTCCAGGGCGAACTCATGGGCCACGAAGTTGAGCTACAGGCAGAGGACGATGGTTGTAGCGCTGAGGGCGGTCAGGCAGCTGGACAGAAGATCGTCTCTGATCCCAGCATTCTGGGCGTCATCGGAACGAGCTGCTCGGGTGCAGGCGTTCCAATGTCAACCGTAATCTCAGAAGCGGGCTACTTCATGGTATCCCCTTCAAATACAGCCCCGAGCCTCACCAACCCCGAGCAAGCCTATAACCCTGGCTACTTCCGCACCGCCCACAACGATAAAGTACAGGGCGCGGCAATCGCCGAGTTTGCATACAATGAGCTTGGACTAACGAGCGCAGCAGCCATTCACGACGGTGATCCCTACACGGAAGGACTTGCAGATGCATTCCGTGGAGCCTGGGAATTACTGGGTGGCACGGTAGTCGAGTACACCGCTGTAAACAAGGGTGATACCGATATGCGCCCAGTTCTAACAGCTGTTTCCGCCGCCGGTC
>JBFFQB010000022.1:0-33123 GCA_041573795.1 Anaerolineales bacterium | reverse complement strand
GCCGCAGCACCGGCGATGGCGCTGTACGGATCAGCTTTCGCTGAACCGATATTGCGCATCGTGCTCGTGCTGCAGTTCTGTTCATGATCTGCGTGCAAGATGAAGAGCACATCCAGGGCGTGCGCAAGGACCGGGTCAGGTTCGTACTTCGCCTCGGACATCTTGAACATCATATTTAAGAAATTGCCGGTGTAGCTCAAGTCATTATCCGGGTAAACGTAGGGAAGCCCGCGCGTGTGCCGATAGGAAAATGCGGCGATTGTGGGAACCTTGGCGATCAATCGCTTGATCTGATAGAGGCGCGAGTCGGGATCGTCAACATTGCGCGCTTCAGGATAAAACGTAGATAACGCTGAAACAGAGGAGATAAACATCCCCATGGGATGAGCATCATAGCGGAAGGCTTGCATCAGGGATTTTAAGTTTTCGTGAAGAAAGGTGTGGTGCGTGATCTCTCGTTCCCAGTCTTGATACTCTTCGGCGCTGGGAAGCGAACCAAAAAGGAGCAGATAGGCTACTTCAATGAAGTTGTTGGCCTGCGCTAATTGATCGATCGGATAACCGCGGTAGCGCAGGATGCCCTTCTCGCCGTCAATGTAAGTAATCGTACTCTTTGTTGAAGCCGTGTTCTTGTAGGCTGGATCATAGCTCATCAAGCCAAAGTCGTCCTCGTTTTCCTTAATGCCGCGCAGCTCCATCGATTTTATCGTGCCGTGTTCAATCGCAATCTCGTAGGATTTACCCGTTCTATTGTCGGTGATGGAAAGTGAATCTTTACCCATGCAACTCTCCTTACTGGGTTTTGGATGGGATGATCTATGGAATCGTTACGTAGCTCATACTACGCTCTACCCCCCTCACAGGAGGTTATTTCGAATTGTATCGGATTTCATACGAGACGTCAGGAGCGAACCCCGGGTTCACTGAGCCCGGGCTTTCGTGTTAAGATGCCACCAGGTGGGAGTTTGCTACCGTTAGGTATTGAAAGGCGGACGAACTTGGCAATCAGGCGGTTGCGTCGAAGGTGGTTAAGCTGGGGGTTATTCTCAGTGTTTGCCGTGGGCATGCTGCCTTTCCTGCTTGCGGGGATGTGGGAGCGCGCCTCCATCCAACGTTACCTGATTTTGAGTTACCTTGGATTGTCGTATCAATTAGTATTCCTTTGGTCTAATCTGAAGTTAAACCATCGTCCTGGGGAGCGAGAGCTCCTGCCCGGGTTTGGACCCGGTAACATTGCTAGCATGGGGCGCGGTCTTATGCTCGTGATGCTGACCGGGTTCTTGTTCTCCACCCGTCCACTCAAATGGGGAGCCTGGTTGCCCATGATCCTGTATACCACTGGGGATGTTATCGATTACTTCGATGGCTATCTGGCACGCAGGAGCGATCATGTCACCCTGCTCGGTGAGCGCATGGACATGGAATGGGATGCATACGGTTTACTGATTGCAACGGTGCTGGCGATCTGGTACGGTAAGCTCACCTGGATATATCTGCCTATCGGATTAGCCCGCTACGGGTTCAGTTTTGGCTTGTGGTTTCTGAAGCAGCGGGGGAGGGCAGCTTCCCCGCTGCCGCCAAGTATAAGTAGACGCCCGATCGCTGGGCTAACGATGGGGTTCATGAGTGCCATGCTCTGGCCCATTGTTCCCTTTCCAGCAAGCGCCATCGCCGGGGCAATTTTCCTTGGACCGTTTGCGATGAGTTTTCTGCGCGACTGGCTTGTGGTTAGTGGGTCAATCGATCCTTCTTCTCGCCAATACGAGCGATTAAGGCGGCAATTAAAATCGCTTCTTCTAGATTTCTTTCCTGTACTGGTCAGGCTTGCCCTTGCCCTGGCGCTTCTGCCGCGAGTATGGGTCAAGATCAACGCCTATACAGTGGTCGTCGATCAATTTGCAGGCTTTGGATATCGCTACCCCTTTCAGGTTGTACTTATCTTTGCCGCGATTGAGCTGTTGACATTGGTGTGCATCTTCTTTGGCGTAGCAGGACGTTTCGCGGCCTTTCTCTTGATCTTTCCAATCGGATTCACGCTTACGGGGACAGGGCAGGATCTCCAGGGCTCCGTGTTGTTAGTGACTGATTTGCTCGTGCTCATATTGGGAACAGGCCGCCTCTCCCTCTGGAAGCCTTCTGAAAAAGTGTTTGCAAAACGGGCTGGCGAGGATTGATCAGCATGTGTGCCGCAAAACGTTCTCCTCTAACTCGCAGGATGGCGAACTTGCTTATTTGGTTGATAGCGGGCGCGCTGCTATGGATTGCCGTTCGGTCAATTCCCGTCGCCGATGTCATCCAGACACTTGGTCGGCTTACAGGTGGCCAGATCCTGGTCTTGACCCTGGTCAATATCCTTGCTGTCCTTAGTTTAAGTAGCCGCTGGTGGTGGATTTTACGATCGTTCGAAGAACGATTGAGTTTTACCTCCATGAGTCTCTACCGCCTTTCCTCTTTTGCGCTCAGCTACTTCACACCTGGCCCGCAGTTCGGGGGTGAACCATTGCAGGTTCTCCTGTTGCAGCGTCGTCATAACGTGTCAGGCTCTATAGCTGCAGCATCGGTCACACTCGATAAAGCAATCGAGGTGATGGGAAACACCACCTTCCTGGTCTTTGGACTTCTGGTTGCGCTGCGGCTACAGTTTCTACCGGGTGACGCTGGGTTGCCCGTGCTCTACGTTGCCCTTGGATTATTGCTTATACCGCTCTTTTTTCTTGTTGCTGCCTGGAATGGCTACACACCTTTGACCAAACTTTTATCCATTTTCCCCGTCCGCTTGCGCGCGGCTGTGCCTGGTTTTGCCCGGTTCGAATTCAGCCTTAAGCGGACCGAGGAACAGATCTCTTTGTTCTGCTGCGATCGTCCACAAGGATTGATTGGCGCTATGAGCTTCAGCCTACTCACCTGGATTGTGCTCATTGGCGAGAATTGGCTGATGCAAAGATATCTGGGTTTTGAACTGGATCTGTGGGAAACGATCGCGGTTCTCACTGCGGCCCGGCTGGCCTTCCTGACCCCATTTCCCGGGGGAATAGGTGCGCTCGAGGTAAGCCAGACTTTGGCTCTCACCGCGTTAGGATATTCTTCTGTAGAGGGCTTAAGCTTGAGCTTGCTGATACGCGGTCGTGATCTTGCCTTTGGTGGGATGGGATTGATCCTGGGCGCATTGTATACACGCCCACGTCGTCCGCCGGCCGAATCACAGTAGACGCGGAAATGCGCACATTTTCAAGCTTAGGTTTGCACTCTGCCTAACAGATCCAATTGATGGGCAATATATACCAGGTTTGAACTTTCAATCTGATTGTGACGTTGATTAACCCATGCTTGAAAGCTGGTTGGATCCAATTGGGTATGCCCCTCAAGTTCCTGTGCGACTGTATTGATGATGAAATGTAAAAAGTAGGCCTCATCGTCTACGTAGGTTCCATCCTTTGGGTGAACAACCCAATCTGAAGCACCTGCAGCAAGCAGGTCAACGCCGCTGGCTGGGAGCAGGGTCAGGAGCTTGCGACCGGTTTGGCTGTCTCCGGATGGTTGGCCATCTACGCTGCGACGATCCATGCTTTGGTGGTACAGGCGTTCAATCTGGGCATCCAGGACTTCATCAATCACAGGTAGGAAGCTGGTTATACCGTCGAAGTTCAGGGTTAAATAGAGCAAACCCCCTGGACGGGCCAGGCGAACGAGAACCGGGATGAAGGATGTGAGATCGATTAAATCCATGAAGGCATTGGCTACGATCAAGTCCCATTTACCGGCGAAGCTCTGATCGAGAACGAATTGACTTGCATCGGCACACTGGAAAGTGATCTTGATGCGTCCCCGATCATGATCCACGCACAAACTCTCTCCTTCAAACGAAGGTGGGTCCCAGCCTTGCGCTGAGACCCACTGAACAATCCGTTTTTTCGAGTGTTCTATCGAATCCTGATCGATATCAACACACAGATAATGCCCATCTGAGAGCAGCTCCCAACTGAAGAATCGCTCGATCATCGTGCCGATGCCAGAGCCGAGCTCCAGGATCTTCAAAGGCTCTGCCAGGTTAAGGGTCGCCAAGTTGGCCTGCAAAGATTTGCGCACGGCATGATTCAGCGAGCGGTCATCTATGGTCTTTTTTGCCGCAAGATAGCGAATGTAGGAATACGTTTTAGGAATGCTCATCGCACTCGACTGAGAGAGTGGCCAGGCTGGGAAGGGGCTTTTATGCCTCGCCCCGCCAATGCAGCACCAGAGCCACGATTAGTAAAACTTCATCCAGCTTGGTAAAGATACCCATAGGATTAGAGAACTTCCCAGGACCGCCCAGGAAGATCCAAGCTGCAATCGTTACAGCGGTAAAACCGATGAAAGCCAGATAGACCAACCTGCGCTGCTGGGCGAGGAAAGCTGGTGGGTAGAGAAAGACCGCCAAGAGCGCAAGATAGCCCAGACCGTTCAGTGTGAAGAGGATATCCACCTTCCCCATACCAATGTTCAGCAAGACGAGGTGGATCAGGGCTGTGACAAGGGTGGTGATGATGATCAGTGTTCGAGATGTTTTTTGGCTCATAGTGGTGCCTCCTTTGGGATACGTCTGCTTATACTACATCACGATGTTGAATGGAAGATTCTTAAAGAATGTATCGATTTCCCGGACGGATTCTCGCCAGGTGGGGTGCCGGGAATATCGTTGAAGAGCGGCTAATCCCAAAGCGCTGAGATGGGCTCGATCAACGCATAGACGTTCGATTGTGGAACGGAGGGATACAACGTCGTCCGCTTCAATCAGATATCCATTTCCTCCCTGATCGATAAGCTCCGACGCCCCACCTGCCTTGCTTGCGATGGGAACGACACCGTGTCCCATGGCTTCCAGGTACACAATGCCAAAGCCTTCATATTGTGAAGGCACTACCAATACGTGGGCAAGCTTCCATAGCTCTTTGAGTTCACGGTTATTTACAGCACCATACCAGGTGATGTTAGCGCGCAGATCATGCTGCCGGACCCTGCGTTGTAGAGATTGGGTGAAGCGAGGATCGAAGGAGTCATCCCCGGCAATCGAGAGTCGCCAAAGATCCCGCTCGATGCCTGCGAGCGCATCAATCAGGGTTAGCAAACCTTTTCGACGGATGATGCTGCCGAGGAATAGCAACTGTAAGGGGGTTGTGCTATGGGCACGGGTTTCAACCTCTGCAGCTGCGATCCCTGGTTGGATGTGATCGCGCCCGGGGTAGGCTATCACGGATGAGAGATTAACTTCATGAATTAAGCTCTGGATTGAGCGGAGCGTGGTTTTGCTATTGCAGATAAAACCATCGACCGAGCGCAGGTAAGTGCGTTCAATCGCGCTTTGGAAAACCCTTGTTAGGATGTGCGCTGATTCGCTGGTGCGCAAATGGTGAACGATAGAGATCATTGGAGTAGCACTGGCTCTTCGGATGCGGGAATTCATGATGAAAAGAGAAGGGTGGGCGAGCTCGTCCTGTAGAAGAATGTCCAATTTTCTTTGCGCAAGCCATTCGAGCACACGATTGCTGAGATTGTCCAGGAGATGTGAAGAATAAGAGCGCCACGGGAGGGAAAAGGTGGAAATTTCATACCCGAGGATTGTCAGCCCTTCTACCAGCTTGCGATCATAGAGAAAGCCACCAGTTTGAATACTTAGATCTCCATAGATGAGCAAGCCGATACGCATCAACGCTCCTGCCGGAATGCTGTCCAAGCGATTTCATTCTCCCACAATTGGACCTCGATCTGGGTTATGTTCTCCAGGCTTATTTGCCCGTCAAGCGTTTGGCAAAGAATACGAGCGAAATGCTCGATGCTTGGGTTCAATCCGTCAAATTCCGGAAGATCGTTAAGGGTGGCATCGCGGTAACGGGCAATAAGCGAATCAAGGATCGCCTCCAACTCAACAATATCTAGCAGGTATCCGTGCTGGTCGAGTTGATCCCCCGAGAGGCGCACCTCCAACTTGTAGGAGTGCGAATGAAGCTCATTTTCAGGACCCCAATCGCCTCCGATGAGGAAATGTCGGGCAATGAATTCTCTTTGAATCGCTAAGGTGTACATGATCGCTCAGTCCTTCTGCTCCTGTGTAACCCAGATGGTAGTTGTGGTCCATCTAGAGTCACGCAAATACCTTGGTATTTAGATACGCTTCAATTCGATCAAGCGATATTCAATCCAACCATGCTGCAAGCAATGCTGTAAGGCAAAACCGCCGGCGAGACTGCTCCAATAGTGGCCAATAGATGGCAATTTGCTGAACCAGCGCCGGAGACTGGCACCTACCCCGCGTGGCAAGCGTATGAACTCGGTGAGATTTGTTGAACTGATAAGCTCAAACCCGGTCTGTCCAGCGGCTTGCTCCAGCTGCGAAAAACCAATTAAGTTGCCAAGGCGCCACCCCCGACGAAAGCGCTCGACCGATGAGGGCTGTTCGGGCTCAACTTCAATAGAATTGTTGCCATCTGGTATCCACAGGAAGTCATCCACAAGAATTAAGCGCGCGGATGGTCGAAGTTGCTGAGAGACGGATTTCAGGAAAGACTCTGCGGATCGAGCATGACTGAAGGATTCGATTGCATAGGCTGCATCCCACGGCTCTGCGGTCGACAAAGCATGGAAATCACCCTGGTGGAATTCGACTGCACCCATGAGGGTTGCCTTGCTTGCACGGCGCCTGGCTTCTCGCAACTGGACTGGGCTGATCGTAATCCCGCATATGTCGACAGGAAAGGTGCTTGCCAGCCAGATTGCTGTTCCACCGATCCCACATCCAAGGTCGAGAATCCGGTTTCTTGCGTGAGTATCTGCTACCGATAGGCGCAGGGAAGAAGCTATCAGCTGATTGACGTAGAGCAGAGCCTCGTGCTGGTTTTGAACGCCGGGTCCCCAGAGTTTTCTGTGAATAGCGCCAGCAGCCGGAGCGCCACCGAACATCAGAAAGCGAGCCGTATTGCGGTCGTAGTAATTCCGAATCTCCTTGGATGAAAATGATTCATTCAGAGTCATTACAAGCCTGGTCCAACTGCTTCATTTTTCGCTAAGTTCTGTACTCGAAGACAACTGCGATAGCTTCACCGGGGGATTGATCCAGTAAGGCGTAGCCGGTCTTTGCCTCTTGAAGTGAGAGCGTATGAGTGATCAAGCGCTGTGGTTTTACCTCTGCAAGTAGGTCTTGCGCGTAGCTTAAACGTCTTTCTTTTGGCCAGCGGGCACTTAGCGGGGGGTTCAGGCTGCTCACCTGGCTGCTGATGATCTGGATTCGGTTGCGATGAAAGCGGCTTCCTAAATCCAGATTGGCTCGCCTGTCCCCATACCATGAGCCAACTACGATCCTGCCTGAAAAGCGCGTCAATTTTACGGCATGATCAAGGCCGCTTGGCTGACCGGATAATTCATAGCAAAGATCTGCGCCAGCATCGGGGAGAGTCAGCCGATCCGCCAGATGCGCATAATCTTTAGGGTCGTCTGGATCGAACGAAAAATCAGCGCCCAGCTTTTGAGACCACGCACGCCGAAAGGCAACCGGATCTAAGCTGATAAGCACAGCTGGGTGTACCCGCTTCAAGAGAGCAGTCGTAAGTAGCCCGACGAGGCCCTGGCCAATCACAACCACTTGATCGCCAAGTAGGGGGGCGCCGTCGTGAAGCAAATTCACTGCCGTTTCAAGGTTGGGGAGAAAGATGGCATCTTTCGGGTCGATGGCATGATCGAGATCGATCACCTGGTCCGGTTGGGCAATGGCGTAGCTGGCATGTGGATGGAATGCAAGCACCTTGCGGTTTAGCCAGGTGGGATCGACCTCGGCTCCCACATCAACGACCTGGCCAACGAGCGAATAGCCATAGCGCAGGGGGTAATCCAGGTTGCCTTCGAGTGTACCAAGGGTTGAATCGGCCGCTAGCGTGCGCGGTGCCTGGCCACGATAAATGAGCAATTCAGTTCCCGGGCTGATAGCTGAGACTTCTGACTGGATTAAAAGTTGGTCCGGTGTGAGAGCGGGCAGCGATTCGTCTTGAACCTCAACCGTGTGTGGTCCGGTAAATAGCAGGAATTGACGCTTCATGTCACTTCCCAGCGCGGTGATCCCCACACAATGAAATCCTCATCAATACACTCCCAGCCTGTATTCTGGAGGGTTATGGGTCCTAGTGGCAATGCGTTTCGATTGCTGGATATGGCCGGGAGGCCAGCGAGGATCTTTGGGGCAATTGTGAGCATGATCCAATCCACCGCTTGAGATTGAAGAAAACTGCGGATAACTTCAGCGCCGCCTTCGACCATCAAGGATCGGATTCCAGAGTTGAGGAGATCAAAAAGTACTTCATCAAGAGGGATTTTTACATCCGCATCCTTGGGGTACGTGAGTATGCGTGCTCCCTTTTCAAGCAGTGCCCGAGCCGGCTCACCGGCTTCATCCACCGTGGTTGCAATCCATGGAGCGGGCTTCTTCTCGAAAACTTTGCTCTCCGGTGGGGTTCGCAGGTGGCTATCCAGGATGACCGCTTGAGGATCAGATCCCGTCGCAAGTCGGACATTGAGTTGGGGGTTATCGGCTAAAATTGTTCCTATGCCGACAAGGATGGCATCATGCTCGGCTCGTAACATGTGGGTAATCCGAAGACTGCCAGTTCCGCTGATTGGATAAGGCGCGCCTGCTTGAAGCGCAAGCGAGCCATCGAGGCTCTGGGCATAGGATAGTGTGGTGAATGGACGTTTATTCGAACCCGGGGTGGACCGACGAACTGCTCGAAGTGCTTCAAGCGGAGCGGTTGCTGTGTTCATCTAGCTCGAGGCTGAGTGTCGAGGTGGGTAGCCCATTTTCTGGTAGCAGATGATTCATCCGCCGTCTTTTCGTCTCGAGATATTCCGCATTATCCTTCGTAACTTGGACAGGTATGGGCACTCGACCCTTTACGGTGATCCCCGCTTTTCGTAGTGCTTCGATTTTCTCGGGATTGTTGGTCAGCACTCGAACGGAGAGAAGGTTAAGTTCATCGAGAATGACGGCGGCGACGCTGTAATCTCGCTCGTCTGGGTGATGCCCAAGGAGCAGGTTAGCCTCGACCGTGTCATAGCCCTCATCCTGAAGATTGTAGGCTCGTAATTTATCGAGCAGCCCAATACCTCGGCCTTCCTGACGGAGGTAAACAATAACGCCGCGCCCCTGGTGAACGATCTCCTTCATGGCGGCGTCCAACTGCTGGCCACAGTCACAGCGCTCTGAACCCAATACATCGCCGGTGAAACATTCGGAATGAAGGCGCACGTATACATCTTCCTGGGAATCAACCTCTCCATAAACCAGGGCTAAATGCTCCTTCTCATCCAGACTGTTGGAGAAAAGGCATAACTGGAATTCACCATGCGCTGTGGGCACACGAGCACATGTCATCAAATTGACACGAATCTCACCCATTTCCAATATATCCTCTGGCAATCGCGAAGGCTGAAAGGCGTGGAGCGGATGTCCAAATTCAGCCAGGTAATATCAATATTATATCGGGGCTTTTCATTTTTGTTGAGAATTGACCTGCAATATTTCATAACCAACATCGATACAGGCTTCGCTGCCAACTTGCCATACCAGGACCTTCGACCGGATTGCGTCCATTAGGTCACCGCGATTAAGATAGATTCGTCTGAGAGGTGGAATATGTCGTCTAAAAAGCGTAAGTTCGTGACATTGACTGGGGTCTTGCTGGCCGCCACTTATCTGGTCGCGTGCGGAAAAGGAAATGGTTTGTCGAACGAACCATCTGGCGAGATCTCGGATATCCCCGGTGAAGTGCCCGCAGCATACCGGGCGTTGGTGAATCCGATCGTTGGGGATGCTGATGCGTTGGCAAGAGGGGCGGAAGCCTACAATGCGCTCTGCATCCAATGCCATGGGGAGCGAGGTAGAGGAGATGGTGCTGAAGCGCAGGGTTTTGACCCTCCACCGGGGGATCTCTCCCGGAGCGAATTGGTGGAGATAGCTGACGGCTACCTGTACTGGCGCATTGCCGAAGGCGGCGCCTTTGAGCCCTACAACTCCCTGATGCCAGCCTGGGGGACATTGCTCAGCGATACCGAGATCTGGGAGCTGGTGAGCTACCTGCGTACGTTTAGTGGGTAAATTCCTACAACGTCGTACGAAAGGCGGATCCATGATCCGCCTTTTTGGTTTAAGGGTGTGTTGACGTTATGGGTTACCTGTGCTACATTATGCGAAACTTTGCAACTACAAGGATTTGCAGATGTCGTGTGGTGATCGGTTAGCGGTGGAGCTCAGAAAAAAAGGGTACAAGGTAACGGCGCAGCGGACGATCTTGCTTGAGACAATCGCCCATAAGGGGGACCATTTAAGTGTTCAGGAGGTTTATAAGGAGGCGAGGGAGAGGCTTCCCGGCCTAAACCTCGCGACCGTCTACCGCACAGTTGATTCCCTGCGCGACGCAGGCCTGATCGATTGGTATTCACCCGGATCTGAACCGATGCAGTTTGCCCTGCGTGACCATGAGAATCCACACGGACACCTGGTCTGCAAATCCTGTGGTGAGGTTTTGGATCTGGATCTCGACCTGGTCGAAGACTTCAAGCAGAAGGTGCGGGGGGCAAGCGGTTTTCAGATTGATGGCAACCATCTAACGCTAGAAGGGCTGTGCGTCGAGTGCTCCGCGGGCAACCTGGCGATCCCAGGAAAGGAGGCGTAGAACGGATGCGATTTTCTCCTGAGCCGCTGCACATCCCTGATGGATTCCTCACCCCGCTGCTGGCAGCCTTAGGCTGGCTCTTCGCTGTCATCATCATTAATATCGCTCTGCGCCAGACTCGAAGACAACTTGGCGAGCGCCAGGTTCCGCTCATGGGCATTCTTGCGGCATTTATCTTTGCAGCACAGGCGATCAATTTCCCGGTAGCGGCGGGCACATCTGGACATCTGCTTGGTGGAGCCTTAGCAGCGATCATTATGGGACCATGGGCGGCTGCTTTGATCATGACCGCCGTAGTTAGCGTCCAGGCGCTTATCTTCCAGGATGGAGGTTTGCTGGCGCTCGGATGGAATATTCTCAATATGGGGGTCCTCACTGCCTTTGCCGGTTACATTAGCTACCAAGGGCTACAAAAATGGATCGGCCGCTCGACTTCTGCCCGTGTCGTAGCCGCCTTTGCAGCAGCTTGGCTCTCGATGGAAGTCGGTGCAATCGCAGCGGCGATTGAGCTAGCATTATCGGGAACATCCCCTCTTGTGATTGCTCTTCCAGCCATGGCAAGCGTGCACGCATTGATCGGTGTGGGCGAAGGTTTACTCACAAGTGGTGCTGTGCGGCTGCTGCAGGCTACTCGACCTGATGTGCTTGATGCAGGCGAACGCGCCCCAGGAAAACTACCGGCGACATTCGTTGCGGGCGGGTTATTTCTCGCCATTGTCCTCGCAGCTTTTTCTCCATTGGCCTCAAGCAGCCCGGATGGATTAGAGTATGTGGCTAAGCTGGGCGGCTTCCTGGCGCGAGCCCAGGAGCCAGCCTTCGCCTTCCTGCCCGATTACACGATTCCTTTCATAACCCATCCAGCTGTTACGACAATTCTGGCAGTGACGATCGGAACACTGGTCGTCTTTTCAGTAGCCTGGATCGTCGGGCGTGGAACTGCTCGAAAAGAACTCTAAGGTCTGCCCTGTGCATATCAACATCCTGGATGTGTACCATGCGCGCCAGAGCCGGATCCACAGGCTAGATCCGCGCGCTAAGCTTTTGGGCAGCCTGATGGTCATCCTGACGACAATGCTGCTTCCAGAAGGCGCCTGGCTTCCACAGGGGATCCTCTTTGGTCTTATCGTTCTGCTTTCATTCGCTTCCAGGCTGGGTATATTTTTCACTGTACGCCGATCCTTTATCGCGATCCCCTTCCTGCTGGCGGCGTTGCCGTTGCCGTTCCTCACACCGGGGCCGCCACTCTGGTCCCTGCCTGGTTTGGGTTGGGTTGTCACTTCTACGGGGTTGATGCGGTTTCTTACGATCCTGGTGAGGACCTGGATTGCGGTCCAGGCGAGCATCATTCTGAGCGCTACGACCCCGGCCAGTGATCTCTTGTGGGGGTTGAATGCGTTTAGATTCCCCCGGCTCATCGTTGCCATTATCGGTTTTATGTTGCGCTACCTGTTCATCCTGGCCGATGAAGCGCTGCGTATGTTGAGAGCGCGTGCATCCCGGAGCCCACGTTTAGCCGGTATCAAGCGGCCGGGGCTGATCTGGCAGAGCAGGGTTTCTGGTGCGATGGTCGGCAGCCTATTCTTACGTTCGCTTGAGCGCAGCGAGAGAGTGCATGCCGCGATGCTGTCGCGTGGATACGATGGCGAGATGCGGAGGCTGTATCAACCAGCTTTTCGAACTTTGGATTGGCTCCTGCTGCTCGGAATGATCCTGATCCTATGCGGCATCTTTTCGCTGAGCTACTGGAGTTAGGTTAATGCACCATACTGTGGATATTCGTAGTTTGTACTTCACCTATGGCGATGGCACGCAGGCTTTAAGAGGGGTCGATTTGTATATCGCCCCGAGTGAGAAGGTCGCCTTAGTGGGGCCGAATGGGTCTGGCAAATCGACCCTGCTCCTACATTTGAATGGGATCCTTGAAGGCGATGGTGAGATCAAGGTCTGCGGGAAGCCGGTGAGAGCAGACAATCTGGGAGAGGTGCGGGCAGCAGTGGGGATCGTGTTCCAGGATCCGGATGATCAACTCTTCTCTCAAAGTGTGTATGACGATGTGGCCTTCGGACCGATCTACATGGGCTGCAGCCCTGCAGAGGTCGATCGGCGCGTTGAGCAGGCCTTGACCTCGGTCGGTATGCAAGCTGCCAGGAATAGGGTATCCCATCACCTCAGCCAGGGGGAGAAGAAACGTGTGGCCATTGCAACGGTCCTCTCCATGGATCCCGAAATCCTGGTCTTGGATGAGCCCAGCGCTGGGCTCGATCCACGCGCGCGCCGGGAGCTCATTAACCTGCTGGCCACATTACCCCAGACGATGTTGGTAGCCTCACATGATATGCACTTGGTGGCTGAGCTGACCCCCCGAATGATCGTCATCGATCAAGGTAGAGTAGTTGCCGACGGCTCTACGGGCGAATTGTTGGCCAAGAAAGATCTCCTGGAGGCGCATGGTCTCGAAGCCCCTTGCAGCGAGCTGACTCTGGCGACGTGAGCGATATCAAAGTCCGCATCAACCCCCACTTGGGTACAATCTAAGCATGGATGCGACCACGGCATTTCTCGCAAGCCGGCGGAAAGCATTGGTGCTGATCGCATTAATGATTGCGCTGGGGATATTCGGTATTTGGGCTTCGGCCGTGCCCGAGAACGAAACCACAGGGGGCCGTATCCCAGCACCGCGCCCGGGATTCCTCGCACCTGCCTTTAGCCTGGAATCCCTCGACGGTGGCGAACATAGCCTGGCGGATTTCAAAGGCCAGGTTGTGGTGCTCAACCTCTGGGCTTCCTGGTGCCCTCCGTGTCGTGCCGAAATGCCGGCGCTCCAGTCACTCTACGAGCAGTATCAAGATCAAGGTCTACTTGTTATCGCCGTAAATATGACCTATCAGGACAATATCTCGAATGTGACTTCTTTCGTTCAAGAGTTTGGTTTGACCTTCCCGGTTTTACTGGATAGGACCGGCCTGGTAGGGAATCTTTACCGCATGCGAGCCCTTCCCTCCACCTTCTTTATTGACCGACAAGGCGTCATTCAGGAAGTCGTGGTTGGAGGGCCAATGAGTGAACTTACACTCCAATCGCTGGTAGCTGAAATGCTTGAGGAGGAGTCGTAATGCTTCCTATTCTCCAAATCGGTCCCCTCGCCCTGCAGCTACCCGGTTTATTACTCCTACTAGGGGTGTGGGCGGGTACGCTCATGGCGGAGCGAGCAGCCAGGTTTCATCAGCTTTCATCTGCGGCAGTTAGCAACATGATTTTCTATGCCCTGATCGGAGGTATCCTGGGTGCGCGTCTCGGATATGTACTACGATTTTTTGATCTCTACCTGCAATCACCGCTTGGCATTCTTGCCTTAAATCCAAACACGTTATCCCCGCTGGAGGGAGTTGTTGCTGCGCTGCTGGTTGCGATTGTATTCGCCCAGCGGAAAGGGTTGCCGCTCTGGGAAACCCTGGATGTGCTCACCCCGGGCTTTGCCTCATTCATGATCTTTATGGGTTTAGCCCATCTTGCCAGTGGGGACGCATTTGGCGCTGAGAGTAGTTTGCCATGGGCTATTGAGCTGTGGGGGGCAAGACGACATCCGACACAGATCTATGAAATCTTGACCGGGGTTATTGTCCTTGCGATTATGCTCCAATTAAGTAAGAAAACCCGCTTCGAAGGATTTATCTTCCTGGGCTACGTGGCGTTGGCATCCGCAAGCAGATTTCTAATCGAGGCTTTCCGGGGCGATAGCCAGATTGTATTTGCGGTAGTGCGCAGTGCTCAAATAGTGAGCCTGCTGCTTCTGATCGGTGCCTTGATCGTGTTACATTTTCGGGCATCCAGATCATTCGAAAATAAAACCGGTCTCCTGATCCAGGACAACCTCACCTAGCCCCACTAGCTCCCTTGTAGGGGGTTTGTAAGTAAAGTCCCTATAAAATTAAGGCATACTATAGGCAACCTTAGATAGCTGGCATTCTAGGGCATCGAACGCATGCCGTAGTTCTGGCTGATAGGGTTTACAATAGCTACCATCGATGAGGTCTGTATACGGTGCAACATGTGAGCGTACTGCCCGATCTGCTGAGCCAAATCCCACTCCTCGCAAAACTGTGGACAGTATCGTCGTTCTTATCAGCCGTACCTGTCTTCCTCTGGATTGGCGACCGGTTTCGGCGTGACGACGGAAAAAACTCGATGCAACAAAGCAACGATTTAAACTCGAAGGATCACGTAATCCGCTTGCAGGATGAAATTGAGAGACTGCGCTCGCTTCTGTTGATGACAGCGAATCTCAACTCAACCTTGAATTATGAGCGTGTCCTTGAGATGACGCTAGACCTGGCGCACAATGCTTTAGAGGACAAACGCGATAAGCGCTTAATAAGTGCCTTGATGCTTTTCAGCAAGGACGATCTTTTTATCGCGGCTGCGCGCGGTCTGCCGCATGCAGATCTGCGGGTAACCTTACCCGGTGCAAGCGGTGTATTGGGCGAAACGCTGGTTAATGTGCAAACGCATATCACCCGGGATCCACGCAATGATCCTGAGTTAAAACGAATTGTCGCCATGCACAAGTGTGCTGTCGCAATCTCCTTGCCATTGGTGGTGGGTCTTGAGATCTACGGCTTGCTGATGTTCGGTCACCCCAACGGGGAATATTTTAGCCAGCCTCGAGTGGAGATCTTGGAAGCTGTCGCTCAGCAGTCCATGATCGCCTTACAGAATGCAAAACTGTATAGCGATCTTGAGCAGGAGAAAGAACGCATCGCTGAAATTCAAGAAGAAGCCCGCCATAAACTGGCGCGTGATCTTCACGATGGACCGACGCAGTCGATCGGGGCGATCGCCATGCGCGTGAACTTTGCTCGGCGGCTTGTTCAGCGTGATCCCAATCAAGCTGCGGAAGAGTTATTCAAGATTGAAGAGCTCGCCCGGAGAACGACGAAGGAAATTCGGCAGATGCTATTTACCTTGCGGCCTCTCGTTCTTGAATCGGAAGGGCTGATAGCAGGCTTGCATCAGCTCGCTGAGAAGATGGATGAAAATCATGAACAATCCGTGGTGATTGAGGCCGAGGATGATGTCGCTGACGATCTCGAGATGGGTAAGCAAGGTGTTATCTTTTTCATTGTTGAGGAAGCTGTCAATAACGCCCGCAAGCACGCAGAGGCTGCCCATATCTGGGTCCGTCTACATCGAAAGAAGGATGTACTCTTCCTCGAGATCGAGGACAATGGCACTGGATTCGATGTCGAACGGGTCCAATCCAATTATGAGCAGCGTGGTAGTCTGGGTATGGTCAACTTACATGAACGCACTGAACTGGTCAACGGGATCATTAAAATTGACTCGCGCCCCGGTCGTGGCACAAAGGTTAACGTGACGATCCCGGTCACAATGGAGGCATCTGAGAAATTGCACCGCCCCGGTTTTGCTGCCTGAGAATTACGCTTCACCTGTCCTCCCCATTAACGGAATCCGCCGACAGGCTTCACATAACCTAGCTGGGCTCATTACTTGCTTCAACCTTTCGGAGTATCCTAAGGTATAGTTTATGCCGCTTTTATTAATTGGGTGGAGGCCTACATGATAGGGGATGTTGCCAAGCGTTTACGCGAAAACATACAAAAGGTGATCGTAGGGAAAGATGAACCGATTAATATGGCCCTTGTGGCAGTGCTGTGCGAAGGCCATGTGCTCATCGAGGACGTACCCGGAATCGGGAAGACTACGCTGGCCTCTGCGTTAGCGCGCTCGCTCGGCTGTAGTTTCCGCCGGATCCAATTTACGCCAGACCTGTTGCCGTCTGATGTAACCGGGCTTAATTGGTTCAATCAAAAAAAACAGGAATTTGAATTCAGACCTGGTCCGGTAATGAGCCAGATCGTCCTGGCGGATGAGATCAACCGTGCCACGCCCCGAACGCAGTCCGCTCTCCTGGAGGCAATGCAGGAGCGCCAGGTGACAGTGGATGGCGTTACACGCCCTCAGCCCAGGCCCTTCCTTGTCTTGGCAACGCAGAATCCGATTGAACTTGAAGGAACATTTCCCTTACCGGAGGCACAAATTGATCGCTTCATGCTATGTGTTGCCCTGGGTTACCCTAGCGAACAAGAAGAAAACGCCATTCTTGAACGCTTTCGAGCAGAAGATCCTCTGGAATCACTTGAAGCGGTGACCACGCCGGAAGAGGTCATAGCGTTGCAAGCAGCGCGGCGTGAAATTCGTGTTGAAGAGTCAGTCCGCAACTATATTGTCAGGGTCGCGCGTGCGACAAGAGAAAACCCTGAGATCGAACTCGGTGCCAGCCCGCGTGCTACTTTGGCGCTATATCAATCGGCTCAAGCTTGGGCCGCAATTAGCCGGCGGGCGTATGTGATCCCTGATGATGTCAAGAAAATGGCACCCTATGTGCTTACACACAGATTGATGATCGCAGCGCAAGCACATCTGCGTGGTCGTCGGCCGGAAGAAATGGTGGCCGATATCGTTGATTCGGTCCCCGTACCCGTCGAAGACTGATATGTCGCCCGTACGTTGGTTGACCTTCCTTGGCGCCACCTTCCTCTTCGGGGCGATAACCGGGAATTCCTTCCTAATGGGCTTCTCAGCTGCGCTAGCAGCGTTGCTCGGGATCGTCTCCTGGTGGCGGAGACACTCGTTAGATGGCGTTAGCTACCGTCGCTTTCCATACTACCGGCGCGCCTTTCCGGGTGAAGCGGTCCCCTTGCGGGTGGAAATTGAAAACAATAAGCCCCTGCCGCTCTCCTGGCTGCGCAGTGAAGACCCTTGGCCGCTGGCTATCGGGCCAGAAGATGAGCAGATCTTAGCCCCCTCACACCTACCCGAGCATGGATTGCTTACCAATGTGTTCAGTCTACGCTGGTTCGAGAAAACGAGCCGGGAATACATGCTTCGCTTTCGAAAACGCGGCCATTACAAAGTGGGCCCGGCAACCCTTCAATCTGGTGATGCTTTTGGAATCTTTGATCATTCCCGAAGAATTGGGGACCCGCAGTATCTCACAGTGTTCCCGGAGATCATTCCTTTTGAACGCCTCGAATTGCCGGCAGAGGACCCTTTTGGCAATACCCGCTCGAGACGGCGGATCTTCGAAGATCCAAATCAACCGATAGGCGTCCGCGATTACAAGCCTGAAGATGGATTCAGGCGGGTCCATTGGCCGGCGACGGCTCGGACGGGGGAGTTGCAGGTGAAAGTATTCCAGCCCACCTCTGCTCAAGTCGCCGTAATCTGTCTTAATACCAGCACGATGGAAGAGCATTATGGCGTGTACCCGGAGTTATTTGAATATCTTGTCAGTGTCACCGCCACACTTGTAGATCATTATTTTCATCGCGGCTATCAGGTTGGATTTATGTCGAACGGATCCCTGACGGGCTCCCATCGCCCGATCAACATACCACCTGGCCGGTCGATCAAACAGCTAAGCGTTCTATTGGAAGTTCTTGCTGGGATCACGCCCATGTTTTCCATCCCGTTTGAAAAATACATCATTCAAGAGATGCCGCGTGTGCACTACGGCGCAACCCTGCTCATGGTTTCAGCTGTCACACCGCCGATTTTGATAGAGACACTCACTCGCCTCAAACGCCACAATCGCGCCATCACACTGCTCTCTCTGGCAAAAGAACCTCCGCAGGATATGAGCGGCTTGAACATTGTCCACCGCCCCTATCATTGGCGAGAGGAGAAGGAGACATCACCAGCCAGTGGAGGGGTGCTGCAATGAGCACGAACACAACCAGCTGGTCTCTGGCGCAGTCTTCACCGCGCAATCGTCGTTGGGAACTATTTACCATCATCATGCTCGTGTTAATGGACCTGAGCTGGATCACACCCGTATATTTACTCATGCTTGGCTGGTCACTGGGTAGCTCACCCCTAATGGTTTTTCTCGTGTTCGGCGTCATCTACCTCGCCAGCAGCCTTATCGCCGGCCTTCCCCAGTATGTCGACATTTTCCTAGGCATTATCCAAATCGCCTTATTGGTCATCTTGCTTTTCGGAGTGCTCTGGGCAGCGAGTACGTTGATCTACTTTCGAGATCAGCTGGCGATAATCCCTACGATATCTCGCTACTTCTCTCAGTTGATTCAATTTTCGATCCCACTAAAACCAGAATTATGGCTTTCTCTAGGGGTTTTCCTGGTTTGGCGTCGAGGCTTCTCTATCGCCAATCGGAGCATTGGACTAGGGCTGATCCGCAGGTCTTTTCGCGCCGGTGGCATCGCGTTGGTAGTTGTTGGGGTCTTCGCGGCGCTCTTTAGTTATAGCCTTCCTTACCTCGAGGCTGGGCTATTTATTTTCACAAGCCTGCTGGCTATGGGGGGAGCCAGATTTTCTACACTAGGGTCGATGCGCGGCAGTAAAAGGGTAGCCTTCAAACGTGAGTGGGTCGCTGGCCTGACCTTGATGGCATTGATGGTATTGACGCTCTCTGTTGGCTTTGGTGTATTTGCAGCGGGTCCCTTTTCCACCTGGATCAGCGGTTTCCTGATCGCAGCTGAGCGTTATGTGAGCGCAGTGCTCAAGGTCATCCTCACCCCGATTATCAATTTCCTGGGAATCATCTTTGCCTGGTTGTGGAGTCTGTTCGCAACCCCGCCGGTCCAAGATCCGACTGCGGAAGAGGTGTTAGAGGAGGGGTTGGAAGGACCGCTTACGCAGGTCCAGACCTTTGCCACGGATCCGGAATTCGCCGCCTTGCTGTCAAGGATTGGTACGGTAATCGGCATCTTGTTGATCGTAGCTGTTGTCTATTTCGCTATCCGGCGCTTCCGGCAAGAGAGCAAACCACGCTCGCTTGGGGATGAGGATGCGATCTCCATCGCTGGATCCCTGTCTGATTATCTAAAAGGCATACAGGCTCGAGCCAAGCAAGTCTTTGAAGGTATGAGCGGTTTGAACCCGGCAGCCCGATTGCTCGCGGCAGCGCGCATCCGCATCATTTATGCGAGATTGCTTCGCTTAAGTGCCCGTTTGGGGGAGCCGAGAGAACCAGCTGTGACACCCATTGAATTTCTTGCCATCCTGGAGAAGGTCTTTCCCGCTTCTAGAGATGAATTGGAATGTATCACCAATGCGTACCTGCGTGTTCGCTATGGTGAATTGCCTGAGACTCGTGATCAAATAGAAGAGGTGGAATCGGCTTGGGGTGTGGTGCGCAGAAGGGGCCGTTCATCCTAAATCCGAGTTTCAACCAGCAGGAATCGAAACGCGCCCGAGTTCAGGGCGCGTTTTTAGTTCATAGTTGGTGATCTCAAGATCAGGTGTGAACGAAATCCTGAAGCTCTCTGCGGGCACCCGGTTGGCGCAGGCGTCGTAATGCTTGCGCCTCGATCTGACGGACGCGTTCACGGGTTATACCCATTTTTCCCCCAATCTCTTTCAGCGTGTGAACTTTCCCGCCTTCCAGGCCGTAGCGTAAGCGCAAGACCAGTGCCTCGCGGTGTGGAAGCGCTTCAAGCATGGCGTGCACACGCTCTTCGAGAATATCCTGAACGGTGATTTCTTCAGGCGCTGGGGCTTCCTCATCTTCGATGAAATCCCCAATAACGGCATCACTATCATGTTCGGTTGGTTTCTCGAGCGAAACCGGTCGTTGGGCAACCCGCAGCATATAATCAACATCTTCAGGTGTTACACCGAGCGAGACCGCCATCTCTTCCCGATTAGGTTCTCGCCCAAGGTCCTGGATAAGACGATGGCGATTGCGCAATAAGCGGTTGATGCGATCCCCCATATGGACTGGGATGCGAATGGTGCGACCGTGGTCAGCCACCAGGCGTGTGACCGCTTGCCGGATCCACCAGGTGGCATAGGTTGAAAATTTGTGCCCACGTCGGTAATCGAATTTCTTCACAGCCCGCATCAGCCCTACATGGCCTTCCTGGATTAAGTCCAGCAAGGGCACACCACGGCCAATATACTTTTTCGCCACACTTATCACGAGCCGGGAGTTGGCCATGATGAGATGTTCACGTGCGGCCATGCCATCTTCAATGATGGATTCGATTTGTTCTCGATCCTGATTGGAGAGTTTTCCAAGTGCCAGGTTGGTTCGCATTTTACGGCCACGCTCGATCCGTTTGGCGAGTTCAGCTTCTTCATCCCGCGTTAGTAAGGGCACCCGTCCAACTTGGCTCAAATACAACCCAACGCTATCCCCTGTATCGACTGCATCGAAGGCGCTCACTTCAGCCAAGGCGTCGGGGTCACCCCCATCATCTGGCTGCCCATTATCGGATTTCAACTCTTCCCGCCGCGTGGTTAGTTCGTCATCATCGAGAAACTCGATACCGGCAGCGAGGAGAGTGTCATAGACCTTCTCGATAACGGGAAGAGATGCTTCCGATTCAGGGAAGTGAGTTAAGACGTCATCAATCGTGATGAAGCCTTGTTCATCACCCAAGTGCAGCAAGTTCTTAACGCCCTGCATTTCTTCCTCAGTCATGTCGAGCGATTTCAGTTCGTTGCTTAAGCTCTTTTCCTGTTCACCCATTTCCTGTCCATTACGCACGATATCCTATTCCATAGCATAGTGTATCAGGGAGCTATGCAAGGCCAGCAAAATCTGGAGACGTAAGTGATCCCTTGGCGTGGGAAGGATGTGCGTTTAGATTTCCACTTTGATGTGGTTTACAGCTAATATCATACAACAGAAGACTTAACGAATCCTTAATCTAACCAATGAGTTTCCCACTCTATTCCGCCGCGAGACCTACGCGCAACCGCCGGGAAAGGGAGGCCAGGGGGAAAGGATGGAGGCAGATTGGCAGCTTTACGCTTATTTCCACAGATTTGACTTGTGGATCCAGATGGCCTTCGTGTCTAGTATTTGAGGGCAATTGTTTACGTGAAAGTGTCAGGTTCAGGTATGTATACCTGAAAGGAGGCGTGATAAGCCGATCTTCCAATTGGTCTGGGGAACGAGAGGATCGTATAGAATAGATGCATAGCCGGGATTAAAAAGATCCAATAAAGGAGGAGTAATACATGCCATTGACAGAAAAGGATCGCAAGCGAAAACGACGGCAGCGTAGACAGAAGCGTATCCGTTCGCTCAAGCTACGTTACAGTGAAGCGAAGGACAAGAAATCGCGCGATATCATCGCTGCGAAGATCCACCGTTATGAACCGGGCTGGGTCCCAAAAGATGAGGCTTCGTAATATTGAGGAATGGGGTTTTCTTGAATTATTTGGCTCTAAAGGGAATACCTTCTTGCGTGAGCGAATCGAAGATGCGATCTTGCGAGTGGTCACGCCTCAGGGAGGATCCACCCCTCAATGAAGGATGAAATCCTGGTACCCGAGCGGCTGATTGTCGTCTCTAATCGCCTTCCTGTCACCGTGCGTAAGACCAAGTCGGGATATGTCTACACACCCAGTGTTGGGGGTCTGGCCACATCTTTAAACGGCCTGCGCTCGGAGATTGAGATGCTCTGGTTGGGGACGCCTGGATTAGATATTCCCAAGGCTGCGGATCAGAAGATAGTACGCCAAGAACTGCAGGAGCAGTTTGATAGTATCCCTGTCTATCTCGATGCGGCGACGTTTGAAGCCTATTACAACGGCTTCAGCAATGCTAGCCTCTGGCCCCTCTTCCATTATTTCCCCCAGTACGCTCATTATGATTCTGATGAGTGGGATGCATATCAGACGATTAACCAAAAATTTAGTGAAGCGGTTCTTGAGGTAGCCAAACCAACCGATTCGATCTGGGTACATGATTATCACCTCATGCTTCTACCCGACTTGCTGCACCAATCTTTGCCGGATGCAAACATTGGTTATTTTTTACACATCCCGTTTCCATCCTACGAAATCTTCCGCATGCTTCCCTGGCGGGAGGAAATCCTGCAGGGGGTTGCGGGGGCCGATTTGATCGGTTTTCACACTTTTGGCTATGCGCGGCACTTCTTGAGCAGTATGCTGCGCATCCTTGGGTATGAGCAAGAGTTTGGCTGGGTCACACGCGCCGATCGACGAATTAAAGTAGACACCTTTCCGCTTGGTGTGGATGTGAGTCGTTTTGAAGAAGCGGCTCGATCAGATGAAGTTCAGGCTGAATTGGACGATCTCCGGGAACAAGTGGGGGATTGCAAGGTTATTCTCTCCGTCGACCGTCTGGATTTCACCAAGGGCATCCTTGAGCGGCTGCGGGCTTTCGAAAATTTTTTACGCAACAACAAAGATTGGCGTGGTAGGGTGCAGCTTATCTCCCTTCTGGTGCCTTCCCGTACACGTGTACCGGAGTATCAGACGTTGAAACGGCAAGTGGATGAACTCATCGGTAGAGTAAATGGAGAGTTCGGACAACCTGGCTGGACTCCGATAACTTACCTCTACCGATCGGTTCCATTTGAGCAATTGGTTTCATTGTACTTATGCGCCGACATTGCCTTGGTCACCCCATTACGCGACGGCATGAACCTTGTGGCAAAAGAATATTTATCCTCGCGTGTGGATGGATCGGGGGTGTTGTTATTGAGTGAAACCGCCGGTGCTGCGGAGGAATTAGGGGAAGCCATTATTGTCAATCCGCATGACGAAGAGGAGATGGTGGAAGGTTTACACCAGGCGCTGACGATGCCGCTGGAAGAACAGCGCAGTCGAAACCTGGTCATGCGGCGACGCTTGGCGCGTTATGACACCATGAGGTGGGCGCGCGATTTTATCCAGGAGCTTGAAACTTTACGGGTTGCCCGGCGGACGCGCCTGCCGAGACGTTTGCGCGGCGATGCGCTGGCGGAATTGCGCAGAAAGTATGAACAGGCACGTAGACGTCTTTTCCTGTTAGATTACGACGGCACCTTGGTTTCCTTCGCACCAACACCCGAAGGCGCGAGCCCCGATTCTGAAGTCTTACAACTTCTGCAGGATCTGGCACAGGATGAGAAGAACACCCTGGTCGCTATCAGTGGTCGCGATGCGGATACGTTGGAGGAGTGGTTGGGAGGGGTTGGGATCAATCTCGTCGCTGAGCATGGCGCCCATGTACGACTAGCTGCAGATGGAGTGTGGAACACAACCGTGCAAGGCGTAGAAGAGGGTTGGAAGGATAAACTCCGACCCGTGTTTGAGGTTTTCGTTGATCGGACTCCGGGCTCGTTGCTTGAAGAGAAGGGGGCCGCGCTGGTGTGGCATTATCGCCGTGCCGAACCAGGACTGGGATCACTACGAGCGGCCGAGTTGACCGAAGCCCTGGAAGGGTATGTGGCCAACACCTCGCTGCACATTCTCCAAGGCCATAAAGTTGTGGAAGTAAAACCCAGCAGTGTGAGCAAGGGGCAGGCTGCGCAACCATGGATCCGTGCGAAGAAGAAGTTCGATTTTATCTTCGCTGTGGGAGACGATGTCACCGACGAAGCCCTTTTTGAAGCCGTACCGGAGGAGCAATGGACGGTGAAAGTTGGCGTGCCGGAAACATCCCAGGCTAAGTACTATGTCTCCAGTTCGCAAGATGTGCGAGAACTGTTGCGATCATTGGTAGAATCTATGCGCTGAAGCACGAGAAACAGTCTGGCTCCAGGATTTCTTACAGAGGCGTGCTACCTGGCGTAGGATCGTTCAAAGCAATATTGAAAAAGCGGCCCTGATGGACCGCTTTATTCTTTGCCAGGCTCCTCGGGTAGGACTCGAACCTACAACCTAGCGGTTAACAGCCGCCCGCTCTGCCGATTGAGCTACCGAGGAAGGCGTCGAGGATTATAACGGTCGCAACTAGGGAGCGTCAAGCGAATAACATGGGTCCAGCAGCCATGCCCACGACCAGGTGACAGCGGCATAAGCAAAGTAAGAAAAGAGTGATCGAATATAATCGTATATTATGGCCGAGAAGATTTTGGTCACGGATGAAGATGAGGGCGTAAACGCGCTGCGGCGATCGCTTCTCCTGACGCTTGCGATTATTGTTATGGGTGCATGGCTTTTGCTAACTCCGGGAGGTCTACTTGGAAAATCGGATGCCGTCGGCTATGCAGTCTGCCACCGCATCGATCTGCGCTCTTTTCACCTTGGAAGCCGGGTTTTACCGCTCTGCTCTCGCTGCACAGGTATGTATTTGGGGGCACTTTTTACCCTGATCGCCTTTATTACATTGCGGGGAAAATCGGGGTCATACCCGGCAGCTCGCATCCGAACCATTCTGATCGGTTTTGCGGCTTTATGGCTAATCGATGGCATAAATTCATTCCTATCGCTCCTACCAAATGCTCTGCAACTTTATCCGCCCCAGAATTGGCTGCGTCTCGTGACAGGGACGATGATCGGCATCTCGCTGACGACCATGATTTACCCAGTCTTTATGCAAACTGCATGGCGGGAATGGATCCCAGCGCCCGTTATCCCATCCTGGCGGTGGCTGCTCGGGTTGAGCAGCTTCTTGGCTCTCATAGATCTCGCTGTTCTCAGCAGAAATCCCTTGATCTTGTACCCCCTGGCTCTTATGAGCAGTATTGGGGTCCTGGCTCTGCTCACGCTGGCCTACTCAGTCTTGACGCTTACCCTATTCAAGCGTCAAAATAGGATCATCTCAGTAGGTCAGTTGTGGCTTCCGCTCCTGGGGGGTTTGACGATTGCAATCGCCCAGGTTGCGCTCATCGACTTACTCCGCTATGTTCTTACTGGAACCTGGGATGGGTTTCACTTGTAACAAGGAGAGCAACATTGGATCCATTAAGTGGTGTTTTCGCGGCCTTTGGCCTATCCGCCAGTGCGGGGTTGAACGCATATATCCCCTTATTAATCCTATCGTTGGTCGCCCGCTTCACCGACCTTATCAAGCTCTCGGAGCCCTGGGATGCTCTCAGCAGCTGGTGGGTGATTGGTGTATTGATCCTGCTTACGATCGTTGAATTCTTTGCAGATAAGATCCCGGCAGTCAATCACATTAACGACGCAATCCAGACCTTTATCCGACCCACTGCAGGTGCGATCGCCTTCGCCGCCAGTGCCAAAGTTGTAAACGATGTGCACCCGATCCTTGCCATCGTGGCGGGCTTACTCGTCGCCGGCAGCGTCCATGCCGCTAAATCTGCTGCAGTAAGGCCAGCTGTTACTGCCACTACCGGGGGTGTTGGGAACATTCCGGTGAGCATTGCGGAGGATGTTGCCGCCACCGTGGTATCCATTCTGGCGATCGTCATCCCTGTGCTGATCGTGATGATCCTGATCGTCGTGACAGCGTACATCATCTGGCGGGTCTTGCGGCGGGTAAATATGGAAAGCCAGGGCAGCTAACAAGGACAACTTAAGAATATCTGCAAGCTCTAACATTATAGGATCCGGGCAACCGGATCCTTTTTCATTCGTGCAGGTTTATGGGGAGTCGAACGCTGATCAAACAGGCAGCTATGAGTCGTGGGATGGATCGGCATCAATGAATGCTTCCAGTAGATTGAATGGCGCTTCTGCCTTCATGGCAAGTTCTTTGATCTTATCAAGGGCTTCCAGCGCCTTGATACGGTCATGCGACGGGATGTCAAGGTCATTGAATTCTTCTTCATCAACGAGTGTGAATTTTTTGTCAGGAAACACAATCAGGTCAAGCGCGAGGTCCTCGGCGTATAGATGCGTTTTCTCCAGCCGGGCTGGGCGAGTGATATTGCAGTACCATCCTTTGAGATTCCCGGATGTGCCATCGAACACCGTGAAGATGTTAAACCAGCGGTCAAGAAAAAAAGTTTCAACAAAACGATCCCCTCGTTGCAGTGCCAGCCCCTCGATATCGACGGCATCGCGGTCGAAGATCGCCTCCAGGGTGATGCGGTTGTCAACACGCTCCAGGAGAACGCCGGAATACTGCCAGAGCTCCTTACCTTGTGCATCTAGTTTGTGGATCGTGATTCTTGTAGACGGATTCATGGACGCTGATTCCCCTCAGGTTTGCACACCAAGAATAGTGAGCAGCTCGGCCACTTGTTGTCCAAACTCAGGTTGCGTGACCATACCTTGCCGGCGGGGTCGAGGGAGCGAGACCTCAAGGATATGCTCAACGGAGCCCGGACGTGAACTGAGTACGATGACCCGATCTCCCAGGTAAAGCGCCTCCTCAACGTCGTGGGTGATGAAGAGGATCGTCTGACCAAACTGTTTCCATACCGACAATAACCAATCCTGGAGCTCGCGCCGGGTCAGGGCGTCGAGTGCCCCAAAAGGTTCATCCAGCAGGAGCAGATTGCGATCGGTAAGGAAGGTCCGTAGCAAGGCTGCGCGCTGGCGCATCCCGCCCGAGAGGGCATAGGGGAATACCCCCTCAAAATTTTCTAGTCCGAAAAGCGGTAGCAGCTCCCGAGCACGTTGGCGCGACGTATCTCTGGGCTGTCCTTGTATCTCCCGGGCAAGGATGACGTTATCCAGGACGGATCGCCACGGCAACAGCAAATCTCGCTGTGGCATATATCCCACCATGCCGACGCGATTTTCGCAGACACTCCCATTGATGCAAATTTGACCCACATCCGGTTCCAGCAATCCCACAATAAGATTAAACAGCGTACTCTTACCGCTGCCGGATGGACCGATGATGGTTACAAATTCCCCCTGTTCGATTTGCAACGATATATCATCAAGTGCGTGAACAATCACTCCTTCGCCAAAGAAGGTCTTGCTCACATCACGAATTTCAAGTTTTGGTGAGGCCACAGGTTAATCTCTACACTCTCTACGACGTTTCATCGAATTCGACCAGGAAAAAATCTGAAAATTGCCTCCATCCCACTTCATTGTGGAAGAAACGCATTCGTCATCGCGGCTTCCACATCGATGGGCTGCAGGATAATCCCATTTTCTACCATCCAGTTGGTATATTGCTCCCATACGTCGATACGCTGCTCGCCCCAGCGAGGTGCCTCCGCCTGATACCGAGGCGAGATCCATGCCTGACTGGCATTGACAAGATTCGCATCAAGCTCAGGTACAGCCTTGAGCAGGATCTGGCTGGCATCCCCCGGATCCTTAATCGCAGTTTCGTAGCCCCGAGAAAGGGCTTCCACAAAGGATCGAACGGCATCCGGTCGCTGCTCAATTATTTCTTCGCTGGTGATGACAATGGGAGTGTAGTAATCCGGAATGCAATTGCTCCAGTCAGAAAGCATGATCAGGTCTAGGTCTATCCCCTCTTGCTCAGCCTGAATCCCCTGCCATCCGAAAAATATCCAGGCCAGATCAATTTGAGATTCAGCCAACAAGGCCAAAGGATCTGCAAACCCCGTATTCACAACCTCCAGGCGCTCGAAGGCCCCACCAGAGCAATTCATCAGCACGCGCAATGTGGGTTCTTCGAAGGGGCTGCCGAAGGCCCCATACCGCAATCCTTCCCAATCCTTTGGTGAAGAAACGCTGAGATCGCTCCGCGCGGCAAAGCCGGAGGTGTTGTGCTGAATGATTGCGGCGATGGAAACGAGCGGAACACCATCGGCGCGCGCGATCGTCACCTGCTCCTGGAAACTGATTCCGAATTCCGCCACTCCAGCGCTAACAGCTTGCTCCGCGAATACCTCCCCCGGTTCAATGATCGATACCTCCAGACCAGCATCTCGGAAGTATCCTCGTTCCTGGGCGATGAATATCCCACTGTGATTTGTATTAGGCACCCAGTCGAGCATCAGGGTCACCGGTTGGAGCGTGTCGCTGGATGTAGGTTCCGGTTCGCCTACCTGGCACGCTGTGAGTGACAGCGCCGCGCATACTGTAAAAATTCTTAGAATAATTTTGATCTTCATGTTCATACCTCCGGGATCCTGCCCCGATGCCAAGCATGATTTCGAGGACCAGGAAATCGGGCGTTATTTTTTGACGCTCAGAATATTCCTTCTTCCTCCCAATGTTGCGACCGCTGAGCCGAGTAATACCAGGGAAGAAATAATTTCTCCAGGACGAATATCAGGCTAAACAAGCCAATGCTGATAATGGAGGTCACAACGATGGCGACAAAAACCTGGTCGGTGGCCAAAGCGTTCTTTGAACGGAGCATGTACAGTCCCAGACCTGCCGATCCACCCACCCATTCCCCAATGGTCGCGCCAACAACAGAGTAGGTGACGGCAACGCGCAAGCCGGAAAAAAAGGATGGTAGTGCTGCAGGAAATCGGACGATGCGCCAGATCTGGCCTCTCTTCGCCCCCATGGCGCGCACCAGGGCCAGCAAGTCTGGATCAGCCGAAGCCAATCCATCAGCCGTGCTTACCGCAAGTGGGAAGAAGCAGATCAAGATCACTATGATCACCTTGGGGAGCAGCCCAAAACCAAACCAAATAATCAACAAGGGAGCAATAGCAAGGATCTGTACGGTTTGAGAAGCAACGAGGATCGGATACAACGCCCTGTGGAGAAAAGGTGATAAGTCCATTGCAGCTGCAATCGTGATACCGAAGGCTATGGCGATCGATAGACCAATCGCGGTCTCAATCAGTGTTATCCCGATCGCCTCTCCAAGGATGGTGCGCGTTTCCCACCCTGCCCTAACAACTTCAATTGGGGAGGGGAGCACAAAGGCTGATAAACCACTGCGCGTGGCTATGATCTGCCACAGGGAGAGCACGAAAAGGATGAGCAAGAAAGGTGGAAAGATCTCGCGAAACCAACGCGGAGCTCGTTTGTGCTGCTCTGACGGTCGCTTTCCTGCCAGGATTTTATCTGGGCGCATTGCGGCGATACTTCCCAACTTTTTCTTCCAGGGTGGTGCCGTGTACGTGATCCCCAATTTTGATGTAGGTCATCACACTTTCCGCGCCTGCATCAAAGCACGCCAGATGAGCTGCCTTGGCAGTGCCTAGAAGCTCATCAAACTGGCCTTCCATGACTGTCTCGAAAGGCCCGACTTCGTACTTGATCCCTTTTGCTGCAATCACCTCGATGGCGTGATCGACAATCTCAAAGAGGTCACCCCCCAGGGGTACGACCTGGATGGCCATGTTTACGCTGCGATCTGGATCCAAATCCATTTAATCCTCACTTCCTGTTATTTCTCGCTCGATGTCAGCGATGCAAATTCTGCGGTCTATGCCCTGCCCCGGGTCCAGATGGCTAAGAGTATCCCGTGCTCAAGGTCGATCGTCACCATGTCAGCAGTAAAGACATTACTCACCCCGCGTGCAAGCCCAAAGATTAGACGCTCATCTCTTAACGGGTAGGCCAGATTCATCGTCCGCACACCCGTCGCATCACCACCCAAGGGAAGCAGGCTCAACGTGTCACCGAGCTTTCCCTTGATTTCGATGCCTGGAGGTTGGATGCGGTAGATCTTCTGCTCGTCGTGCCAGAATTGGATTGCTACATCGTGGAGTTGGGGGTGGGCGAGCAATGACAGATTCGCCAGCGACATATCTACGCGACCCCCTAACCCTGCGAGGACAACAATGTCAGTCGCCCCGATCTCAACGGCGTGGAGAAGAGCAAGTTCGAGATCGATCTCATCTTTTTCAGGTGGGAAGGTGATAAGTTGCGTTCCCCCTTTCTTGAGTTTTTCAATGAGAGCAGGTGCCAGTGAATCGAGATCTCCCATGAGGATATCTGCCTCGACACCCAGGACCTGGCAGTGTTGGTGACCTCCATCCACTGCTATAACCATGTCAAATGGGATTTTAGGGTGGGGGTAGCTTTCACCTGGAGCAAATTCGCCGTTGGCGATGATCAGTACATTCACAATAAAAACCCTCCACCATCTCCGGGGAGGGTTTTCTGGAAGAGACTCACGTGCATCCCTCCGCCGGCATTATCCGGATCAGGTTCAGCGGGTCGAGGGCAGGTCGGCCCTCCTCTCAGCCCGGCGCATCCGAGCTCCCCTTTCAGTTCATGCCATAGAGAGTATATCGATGGCTCGTAGCAGGGTCAAGTTGCCCCCGGGCTTTGGAGCGGAGGATTGCAATTTACACAGGTATGGATTGATCTCGAGGCTTTACGAAGAGGTTAGATGTAGCTGCTTCTCAACAGTATGAAGTAAGTCGTCCAAGCTAAACGGCTTCAGGATATATTCTTGCGCTCCAGCTTGCATACCTTGATCAACCTCGGCCTCCTGGCCTTTGGCCGAAAGAAAGACTACCGGGATATCTGCTAGCGCACGGTCACGTTTCATTCTCCGACATACCTCATACCCGTCGATGCGAGGCATGCGCACGTCCAGCAAGACCAGATCTGGTCGCTCTGAATACACTTGCTCCAGCGCACTTTCACCATCGACCGTGACGATGACTTCATAGCCGCGATGCTCCAGGGAGAATGCAACCAGGTCGCGAATATCGCGTTCGTCTTCAGCGATTAAGATTTTTACCATGATGCGTCCTACACTTATTTCTTGGATTTGCCCACTGCCGAAGGTAGGGAAACCGTAAAGCTTGATCCTTTGCCACTACCCTCGCTGGTTACCCAGATTCGACCATTGTGCATCTCAAGCAGGTTAAGTACGATCGCCAGCCCCAGCCCTGTCCCTGGGACGCCCATAATCAGAGCTTGCTCGCCGCGATAGAAGCGTTCAAAGATTCTTTCCTGCTCCTCGAGTGAAATCCCCATACCCGTATCGGTCACTTCGATTTCGATATCACCATTTACCTGGTGGGCATGCATATGGATCGAACCGCCATCAGGCGTGTACGCAAAACCATTTTCCACGATATTGGCCAGAATTTGCCGTACTCTTTCAAGATCTCCCCAAATCGGGGCAATTTCCGCAGGTGCCTCATAGTCGAATTGGATTGTCTTTGATTCTTCCTGGCAGCGATGCTGGAGATATTGCTCCATTTCTTGGAGCAGTTGATGCACATCCAGCTCCTGGAATACGAGTGTAGCTTTGCCTGCTTCTATGCGTGAAATGTCCAGCAGGTCGTTGACAAGTATCTCCAGTCGATTGGTGTTCGTTTGCACAATATTTAGGAAGTGGCGTTGCTCATCGCTCATTTCACCTGCGGCTCCTATGAGCATGAGATCAATAAACCCCTTAATTGAAGTCATCGGGGTTCGCAGTTCGTGGCTCACCGTAGCAACGAACTCGGATTTCAAGCGATCGACTTCAACCTCCCGGCTGATGTCGCGGAATATCGAGACCGTACCGAGGAAATCGCCGCCGAGAACGACGGGAGCTGGCAGGATCGATATGATGCGCCCATCCTCCAGGATCATCCTCTCCGGAGTGGTCACAGGTTGATGTGCTTCGGGAGAAGTGGATTGCCACTGGCGGATCATTTCGCCCCAATGAAGCGTCTCCGAGCCGAAAATACCGATGTGTTCAAATATCGGCTTCCCAACAATCTGCGCAGCCGATAAATTCAAGATGCGTTCCGCCGCATCGTTATAAAGGATTACATTGTGATCTGCATCGGTCACAATAACTCCATCGGCAATCGCCTCAAGAATGGCGTTGGATTGACTGGATTCAATCTGCTGCGATCGCAACATTAATCCCAGGCGATCGGCTTGCTCATGAATCACTTTATAGAGATAGCTGTTATTCAAAGCGCCAGCCATCTGACGTCCAACCAGTTGAGCAATTTGCAGTTCAACCTCGCCGAAGGCAGCCGGTCGCTTGGCAAAAAAGAGCAAGGCTCCAGTGACATTATTTTCGGTGATGCAGGGAACGGCGCAGAGGCTGTTAAATGGCTCAACCGCCCAGCGTCCATCATTTTCGAGATTATTGAGGAGTAGAGATTGTTGGTGCGCAGTGATCCAATCGCTAATTTTCAGGCTTATGGATCCAACCTGTTGGCTTTCACGATTTACGTGTGGTTCATTATCAGGCATAACCTGCCTGATCTCATTCTTACCAGTGGAATGATTTTGGGTGATGAAGACAGCCATGTCGGCCATCACCAAGTCATTGCATAGGCTCAAAACCTGCCGCAGAGAGCGATCAAGATCCATACTCGTTGTGAGTTCAGCGCTCAGGCGGAGCAGTTCCGCCATCCTTTCGGGGTTCATGGAGGCCTGTGCTTCTTCAAGGGTGTAGGCGGCGCCACCTTCCGCTCCCGGGGTGAAGAAGCCGGCGGGCTGAGATATCCTGCGGCTGTTGTAGAGCAAAAGTCCAGCCCGGCGGGCGAGAGAGGCGAAGTTGAGGGTCTCTTGCTCACTAAAATCAGACTGTTTTTTTAAGCGGCCAGCGATCATCAATCCGAAGCGTTCATTTCCAGCAAGGAGTGGAGTGATGACAAGCTTCTTTGCCGAGGCTGGTTTTACCGCCGTAGCCAAATCGAGTTTAGAGAGAACTTCTGCGTCAACATGATTCGAAACCCAATACTCCTGATACTTCCATATCGCGGAAAGATCGCTTCCCATAGGTATGGAAATGCGGGACTCGCGATGCTTCCAAGTTTTACCTGCTCGATAGCAAAGGTACGGCGTGGAGAGGGTATCCTGTGCTTCATCCTGTATGAATAAGCCCAATAGACTTAGATCGAGCATATCCAGCAGCTTGTAAGTTGCGGCCTTC
>JBFFQB010000021.1:0-33660 GCA_041573795.1 Anaerolineales bacterium | reverse complement strand
GGCTATGCGCATAGGGCGGGATTGATCCATTGTGACTTAAAACCCCAGAATATCCTCGTAACAGCCGACGAGAGCGCAAAAATCACCGACTTCGGCATCGCCCGTGCCCTGGCTGGCATCGACCCGGATGAACAAAGCGATATCGTCTGGGGAAGTCCCTTATATTTTTCACCCGAACAGGCACGTGGTGAGGCCCCCTCACCCGCAAGTGATGTCTATTCCCTTGGTGTGATCTTCTTCGAAATGCTCACCGGAGAACCACTGTTTAAAGCCGATGATTCAACCGCCCTGGCCGAGATGCACAGTCACAAACCGGCCCCATCACCCCGGCAGCTTAACCCTGATATTCCCCCCGCCCTTGAGCAAATCATCCTCAAGGTTCTTTCAAAGGAGCCCTCCGCACGCTACCGCAGCGCTGATCAATTGGGAAGAATTCTTGAAATGCTCGATCAACCGCTGCGCATGAACCTGAGCCAGGTTGATGCCGCTTCGGTACCTACTACCGAAGAGAGATATCACATGGAAACGATGGCAATGGACCCTCCCAGTCAAGGAAGCGTGGATTGGATCGCTGTGGGATTGGGCCTGGCCGCCTTTCTCGCGCTTGGCGGATTACTGCCCTTATGGCTTTGGGCATGCTTGCTCTACCCTTCCTGTCCGATCAATGTAAGCTAACAAGGCTGCTACACGCTAATTTGCCCTCGCGGTATAATGCCTTGAAGAAATTAATCAAATCGATAAGCATCTTTCGTGTTACAGAAGGCAGTAGGAGGCAATTGTGAATTCTCCGCGAGGTAGAAACTCGCTGGTATTGATTATCTTGCTTCTGGTAGTTGTCGTGTTGATCTTCCAGTTCCGAAGTGGCACCAACCAACCTGAACGATTAGCCTTTAACGAGGCCGCACAGCAGATTCAAACCGGTGAAATCGTTCGTATTGTGGTTGACGAGAATGAACTTGAACTCATCTATACCGACGGAACCAGCGCATTCACGCGTAAGGAACCCACCAAAACTACTGTAGAGCAACTTAAGGATCTCGGGGTGACAGAACCGCAGCTAGCGGCTTCCAATGTCGCCCTTGAAATAAAGGAACCCAGCGATTTAGGAACCATCCTGAGTTTGGTGACGTATATCCTCCCGGCGCTGCTCGTCGTTGGGCTTATTTGGCTTATGCTGCGACAAGCCCAGGGCTCGAACAACCAGGCTCTATCCTTTGGGAAAAGCCGGGCTCGCATGTTTACAGGCGACCAACCAACGGTCACCTTCGACGATGTCGCCGGGGTTGAGGAAGCAAAAGAGGAACTTCAGGAGGTTGTCGAGTTCCTCAAAGAGCCCGATAAGTTCATTACGCTTGGGGCTCGCATCCCCAAGGGCGTGCTGTTAATCGGACAACCAGGGACAGGCAAGACGCTCATGGCCAAGGCTGTTTCCGGGGAGGCTGGAGTCCCATTCTTCTCCATTTCGGGTTCAGAATTTGTTGAGATGTTCGTTGGCGTCGGCGCAAGTCGTGTCCGCGATTTGTTTGACCAGGCTAAGCGCCACTCACCTTGTATCGTGTTCGTGGATGAGATCGATGCCGTTGGACGGCAACGTGGTGCGGGTCTGGGCGGTTCTCATGATGAGCGGGAGCAAACGCTCAACCAGATGCTGGTTGAAATGGACGGCTTTGACACGGATACCAACGTCATCATCATGGCAGCTACGAACCGACCAGACATCCTCGATCCCGCGTTGCTCCGACCTGGACGGTTTGACCGTCGGGTTATTTTGGACCAGCCTGATATGCGCGGCCGAGAGATGATCCTTCATGTTCATGTCAAAGGCAAACCACTTGAGGAAACGGTTGACCTCGCGATCATCGCGAAAGCTACCCCTGGTTTTGTCGGCGCAGATCTTGAAAACCTGGTCAACGAGGCCGCTATCTTGGCTGCCCGCCGCGATAAGCGCACCATTGGACAGGATGAATTCGAAGAAGCGATTGAGCGCGTCATCGCCGGCCCTGAACGCAAGAGTCGTCTGATCAGTCAGGAAGAGAAGAAGATCGTGGCCTATCACGAGGCTGGTCATGCTGTCGTGGGTCACGCCATCCCTGAAACCGATCCAGTGCACAAGGTAAGCATCATCGCCCGGGGCATGATGGGTGGATTTACAATGGCGCTCCCAGAGGAAGACCGAACACTCATCGCCCGCAATAAACTGCGCGGCGATATGGCCTTCCTGCTCGGAGGTCGTGCGGCTGAAGAAATCGTCTTCGACGATATCACTTCCGGTGCCTCGAATGACCTTGAGCGCGTTACCAAAATGGCCCGGTCGATGGTCACCAGGCTTGGCATGAGCAGCGAACTTGGCCCGATGGTATACGGACAGAAGGAAGAGCTTGTCTTTCTTGGTCGGGAGATTTCTGAACAGCGCGATTACTCGGAGAGCATTGCAGAAAAGATCGATGCTGAGGTCCGCACGCTGGTGACTGAAGCCTATGAGCGTGCTAAGAAATTGCTCAAAAAGCATCGCAAGCAGCTTGATGCCGTGGCTGAGCGCTTGATCGAAGTTGAAACGATTGACCGCAAGGAATTTCTGCGGGTCTTTGATGCCGAGGTGGCTGAGAAGAATGGAGGCACCCCGGTCCTCGCTAGCAGCTAAGATTGGGAAAGCATTCAGGATAGTAAAGGTCCGGAGCATGGCTCTGGACCTTTTTATTTCCTGTACGTTTTACGCCGATGCTTAATTTTCTCTATCCTGGCGCACGAGTTCGCGTCGCAACACTTTGCCTACCGTAGTTTTAGGTAGCTCATCACGAAATTCGACATGTGTAGGCACCTTGAATGCCGCCATGCGCTCCTTGCACCATTCACGAATTTCATCGGCCGTTGCCGTCTCGTTTGGTTTTAGTACCACCCATGCTTTAACTGTCTCCCCTCGATATGCATCTGGAATACCGGCCACTCCCACCTCCAGCACTTTGGGGTTCTCACAAATTACTTCTTCAACTTCGCGCGGCCAAACCTGAAAACCACCCGGCTTGATCAATTCTTTCTTGCGATCCACAATGAAGAAGTACCCATCATTATCCATACGTGCGATATCGCCGGTATACAACCAACCCCCTCTGAGTGAATTGGCTGTCTCTGTAGGCATGTTGAGGTAGCCCTTCATCACTTGTGGACCCTTAATGACAAGCTCGCCAACCTGACCTGGCCCTAATTCAGTGGTCTCATCATCCAGATCAATAATGCGGGCATCTACATCGGCTAATGGGATCCCTATGGAACCTTCCTTATTAATCCCATCAAGCGGATTACAGTGTGTAGCCGTAGGTGCTTCCGAAAGTCCATACCCCTCGACTAATTTCCCCCCTGTCAATTCTTCGAAAGTGGCCTTGGTCTCCCGTAATAAGGGCGCCGAACCCGAGATGCAGCCCCGGATCGAACTTACATCCACCGCCCCGGCTTTAACCTTGGGGTGGTTGTTAATGGCGTTGTACATTGTCGGGACGCCGGGGTAAATCGTGGGGCGATATTTGGCAATTGAATCGAGCACGTCATCCATGTCTCGTGGATTGGGCACCATCACAAGCGAGGCGGCCGAAGCGATACCAAAGCTCATGCCTGCAACCATGCCATAGACATGGAACATCGGGATGGCCATGAGGACAATTTCCTCACCAATATTGATATCGGGCATGAAACTTTGGATCTGTAAGGTGTTCGCCACAAGATTGCTATGCTGTGCGATCGCGGCTTTGGATAAACCGGTAGTGCCACCGCTGTATTGGTAGAGAGCATCATCACTGGGTTTCACATCGACCTCAGGACGATCCTGCGGCTGATATTGTTTAAGCAGATCCTGTAACCAGTAATCCCCATCACCTAAGGTGACTCGGTGCCCTTCTTTCTTCTCCTTTGCCACTGTGAAAAGGAACCGCAAGAGACCCGGCAGGTACTCTTTGATGTTGGTTACGATCAATTTCTTGAGCTTGGTCTTGGGTTGGACTTCCTTGACCAAGTCATAAAAGTTACTCATTACCAACATGATTTCCACACCGGCATCGTTCATCTGATGTTCGATCTCACGCGCCGTGTAAAGTGGATTCGTGGCGACAACGATGCCACCAGCCTTCAATATGGCGTAGAACGCCATAACAAATTGGGCTGAATTGGGCATGAAAACTCCAACAGGTGAGCCTTTCTGTACTCCCAGCTCCTTGAGAGCGGCAGCCAGCCGATCGCTCAATTCATTCATTTCAGCATAGGAGACGCTGGCACCTTTAAATATGCTGCAAGCCCTATCCGGGTAATCTTTGGCGGCTTTCTCAAGAAAATGAAAAAGGGGTTTTTGGGGATAATCGATGCTTGTAGGTGCTCCTTCGTCGTAGAATTGATGCCAAGGACGCGCTTCCATCACTGCCTCTCTCCTTTACACTAGGTATGGGCTTCCAAGCTGCGCTTACATCATTTATACAACGGTTATAAGGACTCTCCAAGCGGGAATGATATAATTCCCAGTTGGTTGAGTTTTACGAGCCTATGCAGGAGGGGAAACTCAACATCGCTTGCCAAGTTGTACCTCCGTTAGCTTCTATCTGCGCTCGTGATTGTTCCCTCTGAATACATGTTCTTCATCAAATTAGCCATTGAAGGCAGGAGGAGTACTGTTGATGGATGTTCTAAACGTTCCCGGCAAGAAAGCAAAAGCCTATTTGGAGCGAGACCGAGCTGTAGTTTCCCCCTCGTATCCACGCGCCTATCCTTTCATGATGGACCATGGCAAAGGATCCGAGGTATGGGATGTGGATGGCAATCGCTACATTGATTTTGCTTCTGGGATTGCCGTTTGCTCAACAGGTCATAGCCATCCTGACGTTGTCGCAGCGATCAAAGATCAAGTTGATCGATTCATACATATATCATCGGATTTTTATCACCCCGTATGGGTTGAATTTTCCGAGCGTCTGGCGCAAACGGCACCCTTTAAAGAGCCGGCTAAGATCTTTCTGGGCAATTCGGGGACAGAGGCAGTAGAAGCGGCGATCAAACTCGCTCGACACCACTCCGGTCGCCAACACTTTATCGGCTTTTTCGGGGGTTTCCATGGCCGGACAATGGGCTCGCTCTCCTTTACCTCCAGCAAGGTACTCTACCGCAATGGCTTCACACCTACTATGGGTGGTGTGACGCACGTCCCCTACCCCGACGCGTATCGCCCTGTGCTCGCACAGAAGGGTAAGGATTATGGTGAGACTGTTGTCCACTATATTGAAGATGTTGTCCTTGCCCGTACGGTACCACCAGATGATTGTGCTGCTATCTTGGTGGAACCCATCCTGGGTGAAGGTGGTTATGTTGTCCCGCCAGATAGCTTCTTCCCGGCTCTGCGTCAACTCTGTGATAAGTATGGGATCTTGCTTATTGTTGACGAGGTGCAAAGTGGTGTCGGAAGGACTGGGAAGTGGTGGGCAATTGAACACTGGGGGGTCGAACCTGATATTGTTTGTTTTGCGAAAGGCATCGCCTCCGGTGTACCGCTGGGCGGAATCATGACCAAGGCCAGTGTCATGGATTGGCCAGAAGGGGCACATGGTAATACCTATGGCGGCAACCCGGTTGCGTGCCGTGCAGGCATCGCCACTCTTAATTTGATTGAAAACGGATTTATGCAAAACGCCAGCGAAATGGGAGAGTACACCCTGGATGCGCTGACCGAGATAATGACGCGTCATAAAACTATCGGCGAGGTACGCGGTAAGGGCTTGATGATCGGGGTGGAATTGGTAAAGGATCGCGAGTCGAAAGAGCCCGCTTCCGAATTGCGGGACACGGTTATGGAAGGCGCTTTCAAACGCGGCTTGATAGGTCTTGGCAGCGGACGAAGCTCCATCCGCTTGGCCCCACCCCTGAATATCGAACGTGACTTGATCGATGAAGGTCTGATGATGCTCGAAGATGCACTCACTGAAGCGGAGGGATTGGCGTAGTTTATCCCATGCTTCCTGATTTTCGTGTACGTCAACGGGATTATCTGCTCGAGATCAATCGCGCCATAACTGAGGTCCTTGATCTCGAGCAGGTGTTGAATCGGATCGTTCGAGTTTCTGCTGAACTGCTTGGCGGTAGTGCGGGGCTTATCGTGCTGCGAGACGAACTTGGCGCCTGGGCGATCCGTTCGTCGCACGGCATCAACGCCGATTTTCTTAAGGAACTTGACCCGCTACTCGCAGATATTCCCGACCATGGTGACCCTGCAAAGTTCGCGCTACCCGAGGTGAATCGACGACTGCAGCGCATCACCCGGGCAGCTTCTATGGGTCTGCTCACGGGTGTTGGTCTGCCCATGATTGCGGGTGGTGAGGTCATCGGTGTCATCTTTGTCTTCCGAGCCTATCGCAGTCGTTTCTCTCAGGAAGACCGCAATCTCTTGAGCTCGTTCGCCTCCCAGGCAGCAATTGCTGCCCATAACGCTCGCCTCTTCACTGAGATCCGCCAGCAAAAACAGCATTTGGATGCAATCCTTGAATCGGCGGCTGACGGTCTCTTCATCCTGGATCCAGGCTATAACTTTATCCGAGTTAACCGTGCTTTCAGTCGACTGACAGGCTACCCCGGAAAGCAAGTGATCGGAGAGCCGCATGAGAGCATCATCCGCTGGTTGAGCCGGGAACCCGGAATGTCACTAGAGGAGGCAGAAGCGGGTGGATGGCCGCTGACTCCCCAGGCTACACTTTACGTTGAGGGGGATTTGATCACGGAAGGTGCGGGCGCTATCAGTGTGGGGATAACATATGCCCCTGCCCTTACCGAAGATGGGCGCATACTAAGTATCGTAGGTTCCGTGCGAGATATCACCAAATTCCGTGAGGCCGAAGAGCTGAAGAGTACGTTTATCTCGATCATCAGTCACGAACTCAGAACACCAGTGGCGCTGATAAAAGGTTTCGTGGGTACGCTACGCCGGGAAGATGCCGATTGGGATTCTGGAACTGTGCAAGAGAGCCTTGCCGTCATCGAGGAGGAAAGCGATCGCCTCGCCGATCTGATTGATGATTTATTGGATGCCTCTCGGCTACAAGCCGGCGCACTTGCCCTTACGAGAACAGATGTCGCCCTGGATCATCTCGCAGAACGCATGGTCGAACGCTTCAAACTGCAGAGTGAAGTGCATAATTTTAAAACGGATTTTCCAGCTAAATTCCCCATAATCCACGCAGATGAATCACGCCTTATGCAGGTGCTGGGCAATTTATTATCCAATGCGGTGAAATATTCACCAGAGGGCGGACAAGTAAACATTTCCGGCCGCTCCCAACCTGACAAAGTAATACTCTGCGTCCAGGATGAAGGTCCAGGGATCACCTTGGAAGACGTACCGCGGATTTTCAATTTGTTTTATCGATCGAACGAAGCCTCCCGGAAAACAAAGGGAACCGGCTTAGGCCTTTTCCTAGCTAAAGCTGTCATTGAGGCGCACGGCGGGGAGATCTGGGTCGATGATCGTATCGAATCCGGAGCCCGCATTTGCTTCTCACTCCCAAGATAAATTCAAGAAGGTTGGTGTCAACCCATGGTAACAGGTACAACCCAGATTCAATGTCCGAGCTGTAAATCTCCAATCCAGGCTCAAATCCAACAAATCATCGATGTTGGGCAGAACCCGGCCTCTAAGTCACATTTACTTTCTGGCTCTTTCAACCGCGCCCAGTGCCCTGTCTGTAATTTTGATGGCGCTATCGCCACCCCGTTGGTCTACCACGATCCCGAAAATGAGCTGCTCTTGACCTACATCCCCGTGGAAGTCAATATGCCCAAAGATGAGCAGGAGCGTATGATTGGTCAGCTTATTAATCGGGTGATTGATAAACTCCCAACCGAACAACGTAAGGGCTACTTGCTTCAGCCTCAGTCGGTTTTGACAATGCAAGGCTTGGTTGAACGAGTTCTAGAGACGGAGGGCATTACCAAGGAGGATATTGAAGCCCAGCAAGCCAAAATGCGGCTCTTCGAAGACCTGCTGCGATTGCCAGAAGATCAGCTTGAGGCGTTTGTCCGAGATCATGATGAAGAGATCGATACGACCTTTATCCAACTCATCAGCCTCACGCTTCAATCTACTCCCGATCCCCAAGCGAGGGAAGCGGTAAGCCAACGTCTTAGCACGATCCTCGAATACAGCACGTTAGGGCAGAAAATGAAAAGGCAGGAAAATGAACTTAAGTTAGCCACTGAGAGCCTTCAAGCGCTGTCCAATGAGGGTCTTACCCGTGAGGCCCTGCTACAGCTGTTCCTGGATGCGCCCAGCGATGAACGTGTCGTTGCGCTGACCAACCTCACACGCCCTGCTTTGGATTACACCTTCTTCCAGCAATTAAGTGAGCAGATAGAGACTGTGGAGGGAGATGAGAAATCACGCTTAACCAAATTACGCGATCAAATGCTGGAAGTTACTCAGGAGATCGATAAAATCCAAGAAGCCCGTGCAACCCAGGCTGCTTCCCTCCTGAAAGCACTCATAGAGGCGCCGGATCTTGACCAGGCAATCTCGCAAGTGGCCCCTTACATCGATGAGCTTTTCCTCGGAACGCTTGAAGCAAACGTACGCGCAGCCCGTGAAGGAAAGGAAACAGAAATCGTAGCAAGACTTGAAGAAATTCAGAACCGGATCGAGAAATTGATTAAGGACTCCATGCCTGCAAGTCTGGTATTAACTCAGCAAGTGGTTGAAGCAAAGGACGATGACGAGGCATATGCTTTGCTTGAATCGAATCTGGATGACATCGATGAAAACCTACTCAATGGATTGATGTCCAGTGCAGAGCAAATGGAAGCTTCGGGAGAAAAAGATGGCGCCGAGCGATTACGCCGGCTTTACAAGCACGCTTTGAAGTTATCGATGAAGTCGAAGATGAATTGAACCGATAATCGATCGGTTTGACAATTGCGGGGAGCGCTAGGCTGCTCCCCGTTTTTCTATGCTCGCAATCGACACACCAGGCCTTTTAAGTAACGTCCTTCGGGGAAATAAAGGCGAACTGGATGATCTTCCGCCTGGGACATGGTTGCAATTATGGATGCCTCTACCCCCGCATCTAACGCGGCATCCGCAACAATTTTTTCAAACAGTTCATGTTTTACGCCGCCAGAACAGGAGAAAGTAATTAATATTCCGCCCGGGCGTAAAAGCTTGAAAGCCAAGAGGTTGATATCTTTATAGCCTCGTGCTGCCCGTTGAACCTGAGCGCCTGTGGCAGCAAATTTGGGGGGGTCGAGGATGATGGTATCGAAGCTGCGCCGCGAATCGCGGCAGGAGCGTAAATACTGGAACACATCGGCTTCTATCCGCTCGCCATTGGATCCATCAAATCCATTCAGCGCCAAATTCTCTTCTGTCAGATTCAAGGCCTGGCGAGAGGCGTCTACCGAAACAACTGAATCCGCGCCTGCATTGATCGCAGTTACAGAGAAAGCACCGCTGTAACAAAACGCATCCAGAACCTCCCCGGACATCCATTTCCCTGCTCGTTGCCGATTGGCGCGTTGATCCAGGTAGAACCCGGTCTTATGGCCAGCGTGAATGTCAACCCAGAAGCGCAGATTATTTTCACGGATCTCCAGGCGAGCTGGAGGAGCATTTCCCCACAGCACCCCGGTTCTTGATCCCAATCCCTCAAGTGCACGAACTTCTGCATCCGATCTTTCAAAAATCCCTTCCAGGTCCTCTGAGAGGGAAATGGCATTGAGAATGGATTGACGGTTCCTCTCCACTCCCTGGCTTAAGAATTGGACAACCCTGAATGGGCCATAGCGGTCTACGATGAGACCTGGGATCATGTCAGATTCGGCGTGGATCTCTCGATAGGCGCTCACGCCTGGATCGTCGCGCAGGTACTTTCGCATTCGAACTGCAGCATCGCATCGGGCATGAAAGAAGGCATCATCGATCTGCTCATCTTGATCCCAGGTCCAAATTCGAACCTGTATTTGGGAATTCGGAGAATAGGCACCGCGTGCGAGCCAATCGCCATCGGCGCTGTGGATATCGATCGTTTCCCCGGCCTCCGGCTCACCGTTGATAGCGTCAACTGCACCCGAGAATATCCAGGGATGTCTTCGCTGCACGGGTCGTTCTCTTCCAGGTTTTAGGCGTAGAGATTTCATGAAGGGTTCACCAGGTAATTGTAGGGGTTTAGCATTCCCCTTCAGGGCGTTGGTCGATTTTCTAGCAGTCTAAGCAGATCTTCTTCAGAGAGGACGGGGACTTCCAAGTCAAGCGCTTTTTGAAGTTTGGATCCCGGTGACTCTCCAGCCACCAGATAGGATGTTTTACCACTTACGCTAGCGACGACCCTTCCCCCAGCATTCTGGATTTGCGCTTTCGCCTCTGCACGACTCATACTTGGTAAGCTCCCCGTGAGTACAAAAGTGAGTCCTTCTAGCACCATCGAACTCTCCTCAGGCGCTGCCATCTCAGGGGATATACCTGCTTCCTTTAGTTTTGTGAGCACTCGCATATTTACCGGGTTCTGGAACCAGTCATGAATGGTTTGCGCCACGATGGGACCAATACCTTCAATCCCTTCAAAATCAGCCTGGCTTGCATGACTCAACCCTTCGAGACTTCCAATATGGCGGGCCAGATCAGCAGCAACTGTCTCGCCCACATTGCGAATCCCCAGCCCGATAACGAGGCGAGTCAGGCTCTGTGTGCGAGAGCGGGCAATTGCATCAAGCAGATTCTGGGCGCGTTTCTCAGCGAAACCTTCCAATGAGAGCAAATCCTCCAGCTCCAGGTTGAAAATATCGGCGATGTCGTTGACCAGACCAGATTCGACCAGTTGAACAGCGATCTTGATCCCCATGCCCTCAATATCCATAGCTGATCGTGAAGCAAAATGCTCGAGGTTACGGATAAGCTGTGTTGGGCAGGTGCTGTTCACACAATAGAGTGCGACTTCTGTCTCTGAAAACTCCAGGGCTTCACTGCATGAAGGACATCGCTTTGGTAACCGATAGACCGGCTCATCGCCCGTCCGCGCCTCCAAGACAGGCCCAATAACATAAGGGATGACATCCCCTGCACGCTTGAGCAGGACGCGATCACCGACGCGAATATCTTTTTCTTTGATGAAATCGAAATTATGCAAGGTGGCCTGCCGCACAGTGACGCCTCCGACCTCAACAGCTTCTAAAATCGCATAGGGAGTGATTACGCCTGTACGACCTACATTGAGGCCGATGTCGTTTAATCGGGTGGTGACTACCTGCGCCGGAAACTTGTAAGCTATCGCTCCGCGTGGATCCTTGCCCACTACCCCCAAGTCAGAGGATAGGAGAATATCGTTTATTTTGATCACGACACCGTCCACTTCATAGGGCAAGGAATCTCTTCGGGCAACCCAACTTTGATAGGCGTCGAGCACCTGCTCTGGATCTTTGGCATGTACAACCCCTTCAGGGATCGGGAAACCGAGTTGGCCAAGAAAATCGATCACCTCAAGCTGATGGCTTGGAACTTCCCCATCTGAAGCGATGATGTCATAACAAATTAAACGGATAGGGCGTGAGGCTGTGAGGGCCGGATCGAGCTGGCGGAGGGCGCCTGAGGCGGTATTTCGGGGGTTTACATAGGTTCTTTCACCAGCTTCTTCGAGTCGTTGGTTGAGCGCTGAAAAGTCTTCAAGAAAGATCAGGGCTTCGCCACGCACGACCAGTCGAGCCGGGGGTTCAATACTCCCTTCCCCCAAGGGGATGCGCAAAGGTAAACTCCTTACCGTCCTCAGATTAGCCGTAATGTCCTCCCCCGTTTCTCCATCGCCGCGAGTTGTCCCAAGTTGAAATAGACCATTGTGGTAATGCAGCACAACCGTTAATCCATCGAATTTAGGTTCCACAACAAAATCAGCAGCGTTGACCCGATCATCTAATTTTCTGATTCTTTCCAGCCAGGCCAGGAATTCCTCATCGGTATAAGCGTTTGCCAGGCTGAGTATTGGCGCAGGATGTGGAACCCGTCGAAAACCTTCTGCCGGCTCCACGGCGATGCGCTGTGTGGGAGAATCAGGTGAGATCAGATCCGGAAATTCTGCTTCGAGTAGCTGAAGCCTGCGCAGAAGTTTATCCCACTCATAATCACTGATGGTGGGTGTATTCAGGACGTAATAGGCATGGTTGTGCTGTTCGATCTCTCGGCGTAGTCGCAGGATTTCTTTCTCTACCGCATCGCGTTCCATATCATTCCCTCTTGAAATATGGCTTGTTGCATCCATACAAAGCACTTATGACCGCTCCGGGAGCACCTCGGGCCAAAGCGGGAGAAACATCATCCACTCTGAAGGACGTTCTTTGATTAATTCTTCTAAGTGCTCGAGGATCTGCTGGGTTAATCTGATGGCATCACTTTTCGAATCACCCGATATTGAGGGTACGATCACTTGTGATCCCGTTACATGATACTGGCCAGGATTTACCTTTTTGACTGCCCCGATTAAAAGTCTTGCGCCCGTTCTCAATGCCAGTCGAGCATGGCCAATTGGAAGAGTCGTTCTGCGGCCGAAGAACTTAAGTTTTTCTCCGCCCGTATCCGGCCGGTCCACACCGGTAAGAACGAATCCCCCGCCTTGCAAGCGCTTGAATGCTTGTCGAAGTGATTGGGGCGCTATGGGAGTGACGTTGAGCCCGAAGCGTTTGCGAAAGAGGTTGTCGGTTTTATAGCTCCCTTTTACTTGCGCATATGAAAGAATTTGAACAGGGAATTTACTTTGAGCTAATTTCATGAAGAACATATTAAAACTGCTCAGATGGGCTCCAACATAAATCAAACCATAGCCTTCTTTTTGTAGGCGATAGCCTTCTTCTATGATATGTGCATCGATGGAGCAAGGTAGTGATTCCAGATCTTCTGGAAATGCCATCGTCCTAAACCAATCGACGAATCCATTGGCTGAATTCAGCAGCACCTCACGAACTGCCTCATGTAGTTTCTCGTCTTCATAGGGAAGATTGCGAACGACGGCCTGATTTGCTCGCACACCCATGTACAGGTCTGAGTGTTGATTGCTTAGAAGTAGTTTTACAATCCACTCTCCCACACGATAAGCCCATTTCTTTGGAAGGATTCGAACCAAAAATAGACCGAGATGGGGACCTATACGGCTGAAAATCAATTTAATGAGGAGCATACAGTTACGTTACCCGCCAACCTCGAGCAGAGCGATAAGCATACCAAGCGACAACGAAAAATTTCAAGCTATCACGAATCGGGTGGAAGTGACTGCGGATATCGCTAGCATAGATCGTTTGGATATCCACCCAACCGATCGTGAACCCGGATTGCAGCGCCTGTAGAATGATATCTACCTCAAATTCAAAACCTTTCCGCCGCAGCTCAAGCTTTTCAAGGAATTCACGTGCATGCAGTCGATATCCACTTTGGTTGTCATAGATCTTCTCCCGCAGTGCATACGAGATCAACCACGAGCTGAAAGCATTAGCAACATTCCGAGGAAAAGGCATTTTTCGGACGGATCGTCGACCGATAATGAGACCATCGTCTGAATTATTCATCGCTGCAATGAATTTCTGCGCTTCGGCGGGATCATGTTGACCATCTGCATCCAAGGTTAAAACCGCACAATAGTCGTGCTCCAATGACCAGGCGAAGCCTGTCATCAAGGCTACCCCCTTTCCCTGGTTGCTATCGTGGGAGATCACCACTGCGCCAGCATTCTGCGCCACCTCCACGGTTGAATCTCTCGATCCATCGTCAACCACCAGGACCGGCATGCCTTCAGGGAGCTTTGCGATAACTTCTCCGATCCTTTCGGCCTCATTCCAGGCCGGGATGAGCGCAAGGACTTCATTGATATGCATGCATTCTCTCTACTAACTCACAGAAGTGAAACCTTACCAGGGAACGCGTCCCTGACAGGCCAAAATCATTCTCTTGTCAGGTCTCTACCTTGGTTACATTCTAATCTAGGCATGTCGATGATCAAAACGGATCTCGTGTATACGCCAAATAAGATGAAGGTCATCGCAATATATCAGAGCCCATAGGGTGCCGTTCGTCAATTGTGAGTACCCTGACGTTTTGCTACACTGATGCTAACTACATCGCCGTAATGAAGGAGTTGAGATGAGCGCTGGCCGGATCCTTGCCTATATCGCTGCAGCAATATTGATTTTTTTCGGCGTCCTCTTTATCTGGGGTGCCTTCAGCCCCAACGGTTCTCCTGGTTGGATTGTGGTGGGAGTCATTAGTGTAGGCGCAGGTATGCTCCTCATTTGGCTCGCTTCACGCATGGGTCGTAAAGATACGACAGAAATTATTCAGAAAATTGAGCTATCTGGCGATGTCAACCTCGAAACTCTGACATGCAAAAATTGTGGAGGGGCGCTCTCCTCCGACAACGTTAAGATGGTTGCGGGAGCTCCTGTTGTGAACTGCCCGTATTGCGGTACGAGTTATCAGCTAGCAGAAGAACCAAAATGGTAGACGACACCATCGTTTTAGTCTCGTACGAATAGGATCGTGGAGATTCTCCCTGTCTATACATATTGTTGAATCTCGCGCAGGGAAACCCAGACGGAGAACTATGTCTATGCGAAAGCGCTTCCTGATATTGTCCATCAGCGTCCTGCTTATCATTTCACTCCAAATTGCAGCGCTGCCTGCCTTTGGACAATCCTACTCCTTTGCAGTTGATCAACTCCAAGTAGACGTTTTTTATGAAGCCGATGGAAGTGCAAGGATTGTCTACCAGTTTCTTTTCAGCAACGATGAATTCGGACCTCCAATCGAATTCGTCGATGTCGGTACACCTCATAGCAATTTTGACCTCTCCAGCGTTAGCGCAACGATAAACGGCCAAACAGTTAGCCATATCGCTTACTCTGAATACGTTGACCACGGCTTCGAAGTTGGCTTAGGGGCACAATCTATTCCTCCTGGACAGAAAGCCAATCTGACGGTTGTAATTGGTTGGATTGGAGACATGCTCTATGAGGATGACCTGGAGGATGAATACGCTAGCACTCGCTTTATGCCCTCCTACTTCGATAGCGATTATGCCTATGGCACGACAGACCTGACGGTCTCTTTCCACCTCCCCCCTGGTGTCCAGCCTGAAGAACCTCGCTATCATGAATCTCCACGCAATTGGCCGAGCGATACTCCCGAAGCTTTCCTTGATGAGCAAGGCCGGGTAACGTATGTCTGGCGCAACCCGGACGCTAATCCCTACAGCGAGTACGAGTTCGGCGCCTCCTTCCCCTCTTCCTATGTTCCGGCGGAGACCATCCAAACACCAAGTCTAATCACGATTGATGAGGATGCACTCTTCGGGTTCTTCTGCTTTGGAGGTGTTCTAGCAGCGATTATCGGATTTGCAGCGCTGGGGGTTTATACGAGCCGCCGTCGCAAGCTTGACTACCTGCCCCCTAAGATCGCGATTGAAGGACATGGAATCAAACGCGGCCTGACAGCAGTAGAGGCCGCTGTCCTGCTCGAGACACCCCTCGATCGAGTTCTTACGATGATCCTATTTTCGGTCATCAAGAAAGGTGCTGCCAAGGTTATCGAGGAGGAACCACTTAAGATTGAGCGCTTGGATTCGGAGGTCAAGCTGCGGGAGTATGAAGAGCAATTTCTCAAGGTATTAATTGACGACCCTAAAGGAAAACGCCGTAGCGGATTGCAAAAAGTCGTCGTGACGCTCGTCAAGTCCGTGCAAAAGAAGATGAAGGGTTTCAGCCTGAAAGAATCGCGTGACTACTATAAAGCCATTATGCGCAAGGCATGGGAGCAAGTTGAAGCCGCTGAAACACCGGAGTTGCGTTCTGAACGATACGCTGAGGGGCTCGAGTGGCAAATGCTTGATGATGATTTTGATGATCGCACCAAGCAAGTCTTCAGGACTGGTCCAGTGCACCTTCCACCATGGTGGTGGTATTACCGACCATCGACCAGCGCACCTCGACCAGCCAGCATCCCCGTCTCTAGATCCGGTGGTGGCCGCAGTATCTCGCTACCGACGCTGCCTGGCTCTGACTTCGCAGCTTCTGTCGTCACGGGAGTTCAGAACACGGCCTCAAACCTTGTGACCAATCTGGTCGGGTTTACCAGCGGAGTAACGAAGACAACCAACCCGCCACCTCCGCCATCAACTTCACGCAGCGCCATCTCGCGTGGTGGTGGGGGAGGCTGTGCCTGTGCTTGTGCCTGCGCTTGCGCCGGATGCGCCTGCGCCTGCGCCGGAGGCGGCCGGTGATAGACATCCTGCGTTCGATGGGAATGAAATCAGCGCTCATTCCCGGGATACATGCTTATAGCTTCGAGCGCGAAGGTGAAAGGGTCCGGGCGCACCTTCGGGTTGAACCCGGTGGTGAAGCACTCTTCTTGATCAACGCCAACCGAGCGCTCCATCTCAATCCCAGCGCTGCACATATCGCTTGGACTTACCTTGAGGGGATGTCAAAAGAGCAAGCGGTCAGGGCGTTGAGAAAACGCTATAACCTCTCCGTTTCTCAGGCACTGGTTGATGTCGAGAGCGTTCACTCACAACTCGATGCCTTGTTGTGGGGCAACGGGAGCTGTCCGATCCATGATCTCCATCTAGAACTTCTGCCCCCTTTCAGTCAACCGCCTTCCGCCCCGTATCGCATGGACCTTGCGCTCACCTATCGCTGCAATAACAGCTGTCCACATTGCTACAACGCCCGTTCGCGCGATTACCCCGAGCTCAATACTGAGGCCTGGCTCGGTATCATCGATAAGCTATGGAAGCTCGGCATTCCCCATATTTGCTTCACAGGGGGGGAGGCGACTCTCTATAACGATCTCGACCAACTCATACAGCAGGCTGAAGCAAATGGTCAGATCACCGGGTTATTAAGCAATGGGCGCCGGCTGGCGGACAAACGCTACCTCAACTCCCTGATCACTGCAGGCCTGGATCATGTTCAAATCACGCTCGAATCACATATTCCTGAAATTCATGACAGCATGGTGGCAGCCCGTGGGGGATGGAAGCAAACCGTGGACGGGATCCGAAACGCCGTCGAGGCGGGCATTTTTGTCATGACCAACACCACCCTCTTGCGGGAGAATGCGGAGTCAATCGATGAAACGCTTGCGTTCATCGCTGATCTCGGCGTTCCTACAGTAGGCGTGAATGCCTTGATCTATGCCGGTCACGGGAAAACGGTTGGAACAGGCTTACACGAAGAGGAGCTAGGACCGCTGCTCGAACGGGTACGGAAAAAAACGGATGCCCTCGGACTCCGATTGATCTGGTACACGCCAACACAATATTGCCATTTCGACCCCGTTCAACTGCAACTAGGGGTAAAAGCTTGTACGGCGGCGCAGTACAACATGTGTGTGGAACCTGATGGCGCGGTACTACCCTGTCAATCTTTTTACCAGCCACTCGGAAACCTTCTGCGCGATCCCTGGGATGCGATTTGGAACCATGAAATTGCCACCTGGCTGCGTGAGAGAAAATACATCCCTGAGACATGCAGCGACTGCGCAGTATTGCAAGAATGCGGCGGAGGATGTCCCCTCACGCTTCGCAATCAGCCAGCGCAACAACCTACACCCTATGTGGCCGATATACTGATGGAAGGATGATCTGATGCAGAAATTCTTCTCTCGACTCTTCCCGATTGGAGAGAAACCGGAGCCACTCACTCCGGGGATATATCAAATGATGTTCCCGGAGGACACTGAGAGTCCGAATCGCTTACACCTTCGGGTAGAACCCAATGGTAATGGCATTTTGTTAGTCAATGCAGCCACAGTCCTGCATCTGAATTCCACTGCCACAGAGCATGTCTATTTCTGGATTCTGGGATTATCCGAGGATGATGCCGCGATGAATATCGCCCAGCGCTACCGGGTGTCGCAAGGAAATGCGCTTACCAACCAACGCGAGATTCGCGAGCAGATCGAGAGGCTTGTTGATACGCCCGATCTCGATCCGGTATTGTTTATCGGCTTAGACCGAACGGAACCCTATAGCGATCCTGCCCATGCACCATTCCGCTTGGACTGTGCATTGACCTATAAGTCTGATCTGAACGGGAACTACGACCCGCATGCTCGGACGAGGGTTGAAAAGGAAAGAACGACTGAAGAATGGATGGAGATCCTCTCAAAGGCGTGGGGTGCCGGAATTCCCCATGTGACATTCACTGGCGGTGAACCTTGCTTGCGGGATGACCTCCCCAGGTTAATCAGCCACAGCGAGGCGCTCGGCCAGATCACCGGCTTACTCACAAATGGATTTCGCTTGGCAGACAAGCGTTTCCTCAGCGAGGTTGATCAAGCCGGCTTGGATCACATACTCATCACGTATGAACCAGGAAGCACAGAGAGCCAGAAGGGCTTGCAAGCCGCCCTCGCGACCGATATATTCACCACAGTAAACATCATGGTCCAAGATCTACAGGCACTCAAGGTGCTCGATAGCTTGCACACATACGGTGTGAGAGCAGTTTCACTGACAACGGCCGGAGAGGATAACGGTGCCCTGGCAGAGGCGCGTGACCACGCAGCAATGCTTGGGTTAGACCTCATCTGGGATCTACCAGTACCCTATTCGTCCCGCAATCCGATTTCATTAGAGGCAGAAAGCCAGCATGTGGGAGAGGGCCGTGCCTGGCTCTATGTCGAGCCTGATGCAGATGTACTGCCATCGCAAGGGATTGATGTGATCCTGGGGAATATACTGAGTGATCCGTGGGATCAAATTTGGCAACATGCACAGTCCTGGTCCTCCGAGCAAGATCGCCTCTCGACATGAAAACCCGATGGCACCCTCATAGAAGCTGCGATCGTTTTGCATGACCACAAGCCTTGATGCCCTGCATGATCGCTTTGCAACCCAGGCACGCTGGACAGAACAGCTCAGACGAAGATTACTTAACCAAATTAATGTACCCACCCACTTAAGGGTCCTTGAAGTGGGAGCGGGCACGGGTTGTATCACTTCCTGGATAGCTACGATCCTGGATACGCGAGTTTACGGGATCGATATCGATTACGCTACAACCCGATTTGCCCACCGAAATGACAGCGATAATGACTATGCGCAAGCCGATGGAAGCGCGCTGCCCTTCAAGGACGCAACCTTCGACCTGGTTTTTTGCCACTTCTTGCTGCTGTGGACACCTGATCCCCACCAAATCTTGCTCGAGATGAAACGCTGTGCACGTCCGCACGGTTGGATCATCGCCTTTGCCGAACCCGATTACGGTGGGCGTATTGATTACCCCGATCTACTTTCCACGATCGGTGAGCGCCAGACCCAAGCCCTTGAACAAAGCGGTGCGCACACCCAGCGCGGCCGCGAACTTCGATCCCTATTCTCTGGCGCTGGTTTACAGCATGTGCTTGCTGGATTACTCGGCGGGGAATGGGCCGCAAACACAGGGGAAGACCAGGATTCAGAATGGGCGATATTAAAGGTGGACCTGGAAGGGATGCTCACACCAGCGGAGATTTCCAGCCTTGAAGCACTTGATCAGCAAGCCTGGAAGGATCAGCAGCGTATCCTCTTTACCCCCACTTTTTATGCAATCGGGCAAAAGCCCGTCTGAAGATCGAGGGTACGAATGAAAAAAAGCCCGCGCGATCGCGCGGGCTTTCTGGCTACATCGTGTGGAACTGGTTAGAACAAACCGGTGATCTTACCCGTTTCGAGATCGATATCAATATCCATGAAGGCGGCGTGCGTGGCCAGACCTGGCATGGTGCTCATCGAACCGATCAGTGGGTAGATGAAGCCGGCGCCAACGCTTGCTCGAACCTCACGTACAGGAATCTTGAAGCCTGTTGGCACCCCCTTCAACAGGGGATCATGGCTAAGGCTGAGATGAGTTTTCGCCATACAGATGGGTAATTCGCCAAAACCAGCCTTTTCATATCTCTCGATCTGCTCTTCAGCCAAAGGCTCATACGTTACGCCGTCAGCACCGTAAATCTCCTTTGAGATGTGCTCGATCTTCTGTTTGATGCTCCAATCGAGGGGATACAAAAACTTAAAGTTGCTAGGTTTTTCGCATGCTGCGACGACCGCTTCGGCGAGCTTCGCTGCCCCAGCGCCACCATCCGCCCAATGAGTAGAGACGACTGCGTCCTCAGCGCCTTGTGAGACAGCATATTCACGAACCATTTCCATTTCTGCTGGTGTGTCATCCTTGAAGCCGTTCACTGCCACAACAACCGGGATCCCAAAGCGGAGCGCATTCTTAATATGAACACCCAGATTGCCGAGGCCTCCCTCGAGTAGTTCTAGGTTTTCCTCGGTATACGCTTTATCAAGCGGTGCTCCTGGTGAAACCTTTGGTCCCCCGCCGTGCATCTTTAGAGCACGCACCGTGGCGACAAGCACAACCGCATTAGGGATAAGCCCTGAATAGCGGCACTTGATATCGAAGAATTTTTCCATGCCGATGTCGGCACCGAATCCCGATTCGGTCACAACATAATCTGCCAGCTTCAAGGCGATCATATCTGCCAGGATCGAAGAGTTGCCATGGGCGATATTGGCGAAGGGTCCCGCATGAACGAATGCCGGTTGCCCCTCGAGAGTCTGCATGAGATTAGGCATGATGGCATCCTTAAGCAGGACAGTTACAGCGCCTGCGATGCCGAGTTTTTCGAGGTTTACCGGCTCGCCCTTCTTATCCAGCGCTACAACGACTCGCCCCACGCGCTCTCGCAGATCCTTTAGGCCGGTTGTTAGGGCTAAGATGGCCATGAGCTCGCTCGCAACAGTAATATCGAATCCTGTGCTACGTGGAAATACAGGGCTAGGGGACCCATCACGCAACTTATCATCGTTCAACCCAACCTGGATGCTGCGCATAGAACGATCACATACATCGACGACACGATTCCAGGTGATTGTTTCAGGATCGATATCAATCCTCTTGACACCTCTGCGTTCCAGTGCTTCGTCAGACTGTCGGCTCTCATGATACAGGCGCGTGTCCAGCGCTGCAGCCACAAGATTGTGCGCCACCGTAATTGCATGAATATCGCCGGTGAGGTGCAGGTTAAAATCCTCCATCGGGATCACCTGGCTGTAGCCACCTCCAGCAGCACCCCCCTTGATATTAAAAGTTGGTCCCATACTCGGTTGTCGAATGCAGCACATCACATTCTTCCCGAGAACCGTCCCCATAGCTTGAGTCAGCCCTACCATGGTGGTGGACTTGCCTTCGCCTAGGGGAGTGGGTGTAATCGCGGTAACGTCAACGTACTTCCCTTGCGGTTTATCTGCGAACTTCTCGATGACATCGAGATGGACTTTGGCCTTGTACTTACCGTACAAGTCGAGATCATCCATGCCGAGGCCAAGCTTGTCGGCGATCTCGAGGATCGGCCTGAGGTCAGCTTCTTGTGCAATGTCAATGTCCGACGGCACAGGTCGTTTCGGTTTTAGAACCATGTTAGTCACCCTCCTCTGGGCAATGAAGCAAATTGGACCAACTTACAAGAATCCACCCCCTTAGTTTGCACTGACAAGCCTCTAAGATCAAGCGACAACCTTCACAATCGCCTGCGTCAACCATAACATCAGGTTGAGGACATTCTCTGGCCATTTAACGGGGTAGAAGCAGAAAGAGTCGGTCCAAGTGGAGTTTCATACAAGGCACAATCTTGCTTGCCGTGACGATAACTACCCCCTCGATACACGCCTCTTCCCTGAGAATCCCTGAACGTGGACTTTTATCCCCTTCCTTTGTGAATATTAGCACTTATTAATTAGTGATATTTTTCACATACTGGGATTGATGGGCAAGCGCGGATTGGATCATTTCAAACGCATGCCCCGAGACGGGACCATTTCGATCGGTTTATACAACATGTTCTAAGTGCCAGGCTATACAACGCAGGTCAGATCTATTGTCTTAACCGAGATGGTCACTCGTCGAGTCAACTGGACCACTCTGAAGGCAAAGGTCAAAAAAATGTGCCCCTTCCAACGCCCCCCACTCCATATCCCTCCTCCGTGGAATCGATTTCAAGTCAGACATTCATCAGAAGATCCAGTTCATTCAGAACAACCAGACTCCTCACCACATATTCGAGAGAGTCGGGCCTATCTAGCGCAAAGGCGAGGTCTTAACAATGGTAACGAAGATTAGCAACCCATCTACCGAATTCATGGATCAGATCATCACAACCGTCCCTGATGGTTCACGCATCGAATTATGCCTCCAATGCGGCGCATGCAGTGGGGCCTGTCCGTTCGGTTTCGCCATGGCGCATCCACCGCACGGCGTGATCGCAGCCATGCGTGCAGGTTATATCGAGGAGGTTCTGGCGGATGATTCCGCCTGGATGTGCGTTTCTTGCTATGCATGCACACAAGTCTGTCCTGCTCAGATACCGTTGACCGTAGGACTGGAGACACGCATCAAGCAAGAGTTGGTACTCGCAGGAAATGTTCCTACCGAGCTCCAGGATGCATTGGAGAAGGCTGGGCGCTACTTCAATCCACTTGGTGAGTCACCCCGAAAGCGTGCTGAATGGGCGGAAGGCCTCGATCCCGAAGTTACCATCCTGGGAAAAGCGAAGAAACCTGTTGATGTTCTATGGTTTGTTGGTGACTACGCTTCCTATCATCCGAGCGTACGAACGGCAACCCGTGCATTTGCCCGGATTCTCCAGGCATTGGATGTGAAGTTTGGCATTCTTGGCCCTGAAGAAGCGAGCGATGGTGATTCTTTGAGACTCGCGGGCGAAATTGGTCTCTTTGAAATGCTGGCGGAGAGGAACGGTTCAGCCTTCGCTAAGTATGAATTCAGCGAAATCATTACCACAGATCCACATGCCTTCAATGCTTTGAAGAATGAATATCCCCGGCTTGGGATCGCCTACCCTGTTCGCCATTACACCGAATTTCTGGTTGAGCACAGCGAAGAACTGAAAAACCTGATCAAGAAAGAGATCCTAGCGATCATCGCATTCCACGATCCCTGCTACCTGGGGCGTGCGAATGGAATCTATCAAGCGCCCCGGCAGGTGCTCGAGCTGATCCCCGGAATCAAGCTGGTGGAAATGGCTCACACGTTTGAGAACAGCCTCTGCTGCGGTGGTGGTGGAGGGGGGATGTGGCTGGATGGATTCCGCTGGGAAAAAGCCAAAGCTCGCGTATCAGTATGGCGCATGCGAGAAGCAGTAATCGCCATGGGAAATGGGAAGCGCAACGGTATTGAAGCTCCCCCACCCAAAGAACATATCCTCGCTGTCGCCTGCCCTTATGAGCCCTCTCGATTCTTAGATGCGGTAAAGGCCATACCCGGCGCGGAAGATATGCAAGTTAAAGAGATCGCTGAACTCCTGGCCGAAGCTATGGGATTGGAGGACTGAGACGATGGATATTGCGGTCCTGCTCAAGCTTGTCCCTGATTTAGTGGAAGAGTTGGAGGTCGATTCGACTGGGAAATCACTCGATACAACCTTTATGAGAAGAATCATCAATGAACCCGATGAGCATGCGCTTGAACAGGCACTTTTGATTAAAGAAGGATCGGGTGGAAGTGTCTCCGTAATCGGCCTGGATGTCGCGGACATGGACGACGTATTATTTACCGCTGCTGCCAAGGGAGCCGATCGTCAAATCAAGTTGACCGGTGAATTCGAGCATGAGCCGAACAACCACGATCTAGCGCGGCTATTTGTCTCGGTCCTCAAAGGGAATCCTCCCGACCTGATCTTAACCGGTGTACAAGCGCATAACGACCTGGACGGTGCAGTGGGGCCGTTAGTGGCTGAATATCTCGGGTTGCCCTACGTCGGTTATATCGCCGGGGTTAGCGTCGAGAACGGTGGCATTACCGTCTTCAAGGAATACACCGGGGGCCTGGTTGGCGAACTACATGTTTCGCTACCAGCTGTGCTTGGCATCCAATCGGCGGAGAAGCCACCGCGTTACGTCGCGGTGAGCAAAGTTCGCCAGGCGATGAAGACAACCTCCCTCGATGAACGAGCAGCGCTTGAACTTGATTTGTCCGAGGCAGCTGCGATTGAGCGGATGTTCGTTCCTGAAAACGGGGAACGCGCCAAGATGCTGGAAGGTGATGTCGAACAAGTTGCGGACCAGATTGTTGGTTTATTGAAGAACACGGGCGTTCTCTAGTGTGGATGTTTGAGCACACGGGAGGTCATGATGGCTGATGATATTTATGTCCTGATCGAACACCTTCAAGGCAATGTAACGGAAATGTCGTACATCTTGCTCGCTGCAGGCCGCGAGCTAGCTGGAGGGACGCATGGTGAACTCGTCGGTTTGCTCTTGGGCCACAATGTGAATGGGCTCGCTTCCAATATCGCTGTTAACCGAATACTCATGATCGATCATCCTGCCCTGGCTGAATACACACCGGATGCCTACGCAAGAGCAATCGAAACACTGCTAGAGCAGCGTGCACCGCGAGTCGTGCTTCTAGGTGAAACCTCCATCGGTGCCGATGTGGCAGGTGGGCTTTCTGCTCGCCTTGACATACCTCATATCAGCCTATGCCGCAGCCTACGCGTGGAGAACGACAAACTTCATTTCACCAGCCAAATTTGCGGCGGCAAGATCCTGGCCGATGGTGAGCTGCCAGGGCCGACTTGTTTGGTCACGTTGGTACCCGGTGCATACAAAGCAGAAGCCGGGCAAGGAACCAGTGCACCCCCAATTGAGGCAGTTAAAGCGCCTGCTTTAGATGGTTTGCGCGTATCCCTGCAGGGCTATCTTGAACCCAACACAGGAGATGTAGATATCACCCGGGAACCAATCTTGATTGCGGTAGGGCGGGGTCTCCAACAAGAGATGAATCTCGAATTGACCCAGGAGATTGCTGAGGTCCTGGGCGGAGAACTCTGTGCCTCACGGCCTGTTGTGGATCAAGGCTGGTTGTCCACAAGTCGACTTGTTGGAAAATCGGGCAAACATGTGAAACCGAAGCTTTACCTTGCCCTTGGTATTAGTGGCGCACCCGAACACACCGAAGGAATTGGCGATCCCGAGCTCTTTCTGGCGATCAACACGGATAGTCAGGCACCGATATTCGAAGTAGCGCATTACGGTGCTGCTGTTGATCTCCTCGACCTCGTGCCGGTCCTTACGGAAAAAATCAAACAGGTGAAAGGCGGTTAAGACGGGCCATGATCGAGCGAATCAACTTCTGGGGTATCCCGGAGTTCTGGCACTACGTCGCTTATGTATTACCCATGGTTGCGGCTTTCTATATGCTATGGCGCATCTACCGCCACTTAAGCATTTGGTGGAAAATCGGTCGGTCAGAGAACCGCTGGGATCACATCCTCCAACGTACCTGGAGGTTGATAAAACACGGCATCATTCAACTTAAAGTATTACGCCAAACTTACCCCGGGGTGATGCATGCCGCCATCGCCTGGAGTTTCTTTGTATTCTTCCTGGGGACCGCCTTGGCGACAATCGACGCCGATTTCTACCAGTTTCTGCGTAGCGATATTTACCTGGTATTCAAATTTGTCCTTGATATTTTCACGATCACTGCGCTTGTTGGTTTGGCCTTAGCAGCATTCCGGCGGTATATCCGTAAACCACCCCGGCTAACGTTATCTGCCCCCTTTGGCTATGCGCTCCTGATCCTGTTCTTGATCGTTTTCTCTGGTTTGCTGACCGAATCGCTTCGCTTAGCTGCGATCGCACAAGATCCTGGCTTACAACCCGGTTGGGAGCCGGCACTCGCCTGGTGGACGCCTGCCGGCTGGATCAGCGCGCAATTCTGGCTTGCCTTCGACCTGGTGCCAGCCTCGTTAATGCGTACTCACCTGGGGATCTGGATCTTTCACATGGGCCTGGTTTCTGCGCTTTTCATCATGCTACCCTCATCAACCCTGGCACACATCATCACTTCGCCCGCCAATATCTTTTTCTCCAAGCTGGATCAACCTAGGGGAAAACTCTCTCCAGCAGTGAATCTCGATGCAGGATTAGTCGGTGCTGCCACCTTGAGAGATTTCACCTGGAAGCAGTTGATGGATGGAGAAGCATGTACTGAATGTGGGCGATGCCAGGATGTCTGCCCTGCATTCACTGCAGGACAGCAGCTGTCGCCCAAGGAATTGATTCTCGCGATCTCGGAAGGTCTGGCAGCACAAGCGCCAACATTATTGGCTTCGAACGACCACGGCTCCGAAACACCCATCTTCACAGGGGAGGTCATCAAGGAAGCGACACTCTGGGCATGCACCACATGTGGTGCATGCGTGGAAGAGTGCCCTGTCATGATCGAACATATCGATGTCATAGTCGATATGCGCTGCCACCTTATTGACCAAGCCAGGATCGACGGCCAACTCCAAATGGCCCTCGACAGCCTTGGCCGTTACGGTAACTCTTTCGGGCAATCGGATCGCATGCGGGCTAAATGGACTCAGGGTATCGAACCCAAAATCAAGGATGCACGGCGAGAACCTGTTGAGTATCTATGGTTTGTTGGCGACTACGCCTCTTACCATGGCAGTATCACCGAGATCACAAGAAAGACTGCCGAGGTATTCAGAATTGCAGGCCTAGATTTCGGCATTTTGTATGAGGCTGAACGCCACTCAGGAAATGATGTACGCAGGGTCGGGGAAGAGGGTTTATTCGAGATTTTGGTGGAGGACAACACAGCGGCAATGAAAGGCTGCCAATATCAGGCGATAGTCACCACCGATCCACATACGCTGAATACGCTGAAGCACGAATACCCTCCTGAGATTAACCACGCCCATCCCATACTCCACTATACCGAGTTGATCGACGATCTGATAACCAGCGGCAAAATTTGTTTCTCAAAGCAGCTCGATTACACCGTCACCTATCACGACCCCTGCTATCTCGGACGCTACAACGGGATCTACGAAATTCCACGCAGGATACTCGAGGCAACAGGATGCAAACTGGTCGAGCTGCCCCGCAATCGGAAGTGTGCTTTATGCTGCGGCGCTGGTGGTGGGCGGATATGGATGGAAGAGGATGAAATCATGGAGCGCCCAAGCGAGGCACGCATCCTTGAAGCAATCCAATTGCACGGTGTTCAGGTTTTCGCAGTAGCGTGCCCTAAAGATATCACGATGTATAAGGATGCGGTAAAGACAACAGGTTATGAAAACCGCCTTGAGGTTAAGGACATTATCGAGTTGGTTCACGAGGCGCTCTAATGGGAAGGATATTGGCGTCAGCACTTCCACATGGAAAGAAGGCCATATATGAGTGAGAAAGTAGGCGTTTATATTTGTCACTGCGGTTCTAACATCGCCGGCGTCGTGGATGTCGAGGAGCTAGCACAGTGGGCGGGTGAACATCTCGAGAACGTCACGATCTCGCGAAACTATAAATTTATGTGTTCCACGCTTGGCCAGGAACTCATTACGGAAGATGTAAAAAACAAGGGGCTCACCCGCGTCGTGGTAGCGGCTTGCTCTCCCCATCTCCACGAGAAGACCTTCCGACGGGCCTGTTCGAACGCAGGCTTGAATCCGTACTTATGCCAGATGACAAATATCCGCGAACAAGTCGCCTGGGTAACCGAAGATACTGAAGCAGCCACCACAAAGGCTAAGGCCATGATATCAGGTGCGGTCCGGCGCGTCCGACTTCATGAGGAGCTCGAAGCGACTGAGGTGCCGGTCAATCCCAACACATTGGTGGTCGGTGGTGGGATAGCCGGTATTCAAGCGGCCTTGGAGTTAGCCGATGCTGGGTATCCGGTCCACCTTGTGGAGCGAGCGCCTTCTATAGGCGGGCATATGGCGCAGTTTGATAAAACGTTCCCCACGCTGGACTGCGCTGCGTGTATTCTGACACCTCGTATGTCCGAGGTCGGGTCACACCCCAATATCAATCTTCTCACCTATAGTGAAGTGGAAGAGATCTCTGGCTATGTCGGCAACTTCAGCGCTAGGATCAAGAAGAAAGCCCGCTATGTTAACGAAGAGGACTGCACTGGATGCGGTATTTGCATGGAAAAATGCCCGAAGAAGTTGATTGATGATGACTTCGAGGTGGGCATGGGATATCGAAAATCAATCTACCGCCCTTTCCCTCAAGCCGTTCCGAACATTCCCGTTATTGATACCGAATCCTGCATTTATTTTGAACGCGAGAAGTGTAAGGCTTGTGAGATTTTCTGCCCAACGGGCGCAATTGAATTCGACCAAGAAGATATCTTCCTCGATATTGACATTGGAAACATCATCCTTGCCACCGGCTACGATATTTTCGATGTGAACCGAATACCGCAGTATGGTCATGGCCGTCTTGCTAACGTGTTATCCAGTCTCGAATTCGAACGTTTGTGTAATGCCGCCGGCCCTACCGAAGGAAAAATCGTCCTCCGTGATGGTGTGACGCAGCCCGAGTCGATCGCCATTATTCACTGTGTGGGGAGCCGAGATAAAAAGTTTAACTCCCATTGTTCAAGCGTCTGTTGTATGACGGCCCTCAAATTTGGTCACATCGTGATGGAAAAAACCGGCGCTGAAGTGTATTCATGCTACATTGACATGCGCGCAAACCAGAAGGGCTATGAAGAGTTCTACAACCGCCTTCTAGAAGAGGGAATGCACTTCGTGCGCGGAAAGGTCGCAGAGGTCACCGAAGCTGCCCGCATCCCGGAAGAAGAAGGCAAGCTGATTGTACAAGTTGAAGATACGCTTCTTGGAAAGCAGCGCAGGATACCTGTGGATATGGTGATCCTCATGGCTGCGCTGGAACCACGGGCTGATGCCCGCGATGTCGGGTTGAAATTTGGTATTTCTTGCAGCATGGGAGGCTGGTTTACCGAGCGACATCCCAAGCTTGACCCGGTAGCCACGATGACGGATGGCATTTTTATCGCTGGGGCGGCGCAAGGGCCAAAGGATATTCCATCCACAGTTGCACAGGGTGCGGCTGCAGCTGCACGCGTCCAGGGCATGATCACGACCGGGACGGTGAAAATCGAGCCAGTGGTTGCCACGATCCTCGAAGAACGCTGCTCGGGATGCCGTATCTGTAATACCCTATGCCCTTTTAGCGCCATCGAATATCTCGCGGATAAAGAGGTTAGCTATATCAATGCTGCTCTTTGCAAGGGTTGTGGCACGTGCGTAACGGCATGCCCGGCCCAGGCGATCTCCAGCGCACATTTCAGCAATGGACAGATCCTCGCTGAAATTGAAGGCTTGTTGGAGACCATTCACTCCAGTAATGGCAGCAAAGTGATAGAGCACGAACCTGAAAAAGTCTCTGCCTGAAGGAGGAAGGGACCTATGACGGAAGATGTCTTTGAACCCAAGATTGTTGCCTTCCTATGCAACTGGTGTTCCTACCGAGCCGCAGATCTCGCCGGGACAGCACGAGTTAAGTACCAACCCAACACACGCATGATCCGAGTCATGTGCAGTGGACGCGTCGATCCGAATTTTGTACTCAAAGCACTTTCCTTGGGCGCAGATGGCGTCATGATCGCTGGCTGCCACCCGGGCGAATGTCACTACCTGGAACAGAACTACAAAGCGATGCGACGCTTTGCAGTATTGAAACATACCTTACGCATGTTCGGGATCAACGAGAGGCGTGTGCGGCTGCAGTGGGCTTCAGCAGCTGAAGGGGTTCAACTCGCAAAAGCGATTAACGAGATGGTTGATGAGGTGCGATCGTTGGGTCCCTTGAATTGGCCTGCCAACTGGACCGTTGATGGTGAAGTAGAAGACGCCATCGATCGCTTACCACAGGAACACGCTGAAGCTTTGGAGGTGCCTGCATGAGTGCCAAGAAAGCCCCCCAGGCATACCACAAAGCCAAGCTAGCGCTGTACTGGGCTGCCTCCTGCGGTGGCTGTGAGATCGCCGTGCTGGGTATCGACGACAAGATCTTGAAAGTTGCAGAAGCCTTCGACATTGTGTTCTGGCCAGTGGCCATGGATGCAAAGATACAAAGTATCGAAAAGATGACTGATGGAGAAATCGATTTGTGCCTTTTTAACGGCGCTGTCCGCACCAGTGAGCAGGAATACATGGCGCAACTTCTCCGACAGAAATCGAAAGTGCTGGTTGCTTTTGGATCGTGTGCTCATGAAGGCTGTATCCCCGGTCTTGGAAATGTCGCTGACCGTGAACAAATTTTCCAAATCGCATATCACGACACACCAAGCACAGTCAATCCAGACGGTATAAGACCACAGCTGGAAACAGAGGTCCCGGAAGGAACGCTCTACCTCCCGCTCTTCTATGACACAGTGAAAACCTTGGATCAGTCTGTCCCTGTCGACTATTACCTGCCTGGCTGCCCTCCTGAGCCAGACCGTATCTGGGATGCATTGGTCGCTATTCTGGAGAATAAACTCCCAGAAACGGGAGCAGTGATAGGCGCCGAGACGACGGTCTGCGATGACTGTCCACGAACACGCAAGGAAAAGAAGATCAAAGCGTTCAAGCGGACATGGGAGATCATTCCCGATCCAGAGACATGCTTGCTGGAGCAAGGTTTGATCTGCTGTGGGATTGCAACCCGTGCGGGTTGTGGAGCGCTCTGCCCCACCGTCGGCTCCCCATGCATCGGATGCTATGGGCCGAACGCTGGCGTTGATGACTTTGGGGCCCGAATGATGAGTGCGATAGCTTCAATCATCGACTCTGAGGACCCGGCTGAGATCGAAAGAATTATTGATGAAGGCATTCCCGATCCAATTGGGACGTTCTACCGATTCAGTCTCGCCCACAGTCAGATGCGTAGAGTTATGAAATCCCAAAACGGCAGGGGCACGCAGCCGGCCATTGAGGTCGTTCGTGAGTGAGGTGAGCCTATGAATCGTATTTCAATTGATCCCATCACGCGGCTTGAAGGCCACGGAAAAATCGACATATTCCTGGATAAGGATGGCGGAGTTGCGAACGCATACCTGCAGGTGCCTGAATTACGTGGATTCGAGCGCTTCTGTGTTGGGCGACCGGCGGAAGATATGCCCAATATCACCAACCGCATCTGCGGTGTCTGTCCGGAAGCCCACCACATGGCTTCGACGAAGGCACTCGATGCGCTCTTTCGCATCGATCCCCCACCTACAGCAAAGAAGTTGCGCGAGCTCTTTTACAGCATCTTCTACGCCACCGATCACACGACACACTTCTACGCTCTGGGTGGACCTGACTTTGTGATGGGACCGGATGCCCCGGTTGCCGAACGGAACATCCTCGGTGTGATTGCCAAGGTGGGCATGGACATCGCCGGTAAGGTGCTCAAGATGCGCCGTGATGGGCACCACCTGATCAAAATGATCGGCGGACGTCCGGTACACCCAAATTGGGGTTTACCCGGAGGTGTAAGCCGCGGCCTTAGCGAGGAACAGCGCCAAGAGATTGAAGCACTTGGTCGCGATGCGATTGAATTCGGCAAATTCTCTATCCAACTTTTCAACGAGATCGTCCTTGGCAACTCCACCTATGTTGATCTCATTAAAAACGATGCTTTTGTCCACCACACCTATAACATGGGCATGGTCGATGAGAACAATCATGTCAATTTCTACGATGGCTTGATACGGATAGTAGGCCCTGATGGTAAGGAACAAGCAAAATATCATGCAGAGGACTACCTGGATCACGTCGGCGAGCATGTTGAACCGTGGTCGTACCTAAAATTCCCCTACTTGAAAGAAGTCGGTTGGAACGGTTTTGTCGATGGCATGGATTCTGGCGTATACAAGGCTACTCCGCTCTCACGACTGAATGCTGCCGACGGCATGGCCACACCCCTCGCGCAGGAAGAATATGAGCGAATGTACGAAACGTTGGGTGGCAAACCCATTGATCATACGCTTGTGACTCACTGGGCACGCTTGATTGAGCTACTCTACGCAACTGAGCGCTGGGTAGAGCTCGCGACCGATCCTGAGATCACTGGTTCAGAGTTTCGTACCTTGCCCACTGAGACACCCGTTGAAGGGGTCGGGTGTGTTGAGGCGCCGCGCGGCACCCTCACCCATCATTACTGGACTGACGAACGCGGTATCCTCACCAAAGTCAACTTGATTGTTGGAACGACGAACAACAATGCCGCCATTAACATGTCGGTTAAGCGAGCCGCACAAGCCTTAATCACAAAAGATGTTGAGATCAAGGAAGGCTTGCTGAACACGATCGAGATGGCTTACCGTGCATACGATCCTTGTATGGCTTGCGCAACGCACAATCTGCCCGGTCAAATGCCGATGGAGGTCACGATTCGCACGCCTGATGGGGATGTGCTCGAGACGTTGACAAAAAATCTCTAAGCTATCGCTCTGGTGGTCAGCCATCAAGTTGGGCAACTCCTGAGGCTGACCACCAGATCAAGCCTCAATGAGGATCCATGAAAACACTGGTTCTCGGATTAGGAAATCCACTTCTCCGTGATGATGGGATCGGCTTGCACGTCGCCCGTGAGCTCGAAAAGCTATTTGCGGATGATCCTGCCGTCGAAGTGGGAGAGGATTACTGGGGCGGATTACGTTTGATGGAGCGCATGATTGGCTATGATCGCGTGATCATCATTGACGCGATCCTCACTGGCGGTGAGCCCGGTACGATCCACTTGCTCACACCGGATGACATCCCCACCCAACGCAGCGCCTCGGTCCACGATGTGAACCTACCGACCGCTCTGGAATTTGGTCGGCATGCCGGGGCAAGTCTACCGACGGCAAGCGATATTACGCTTATCGGGATTGAGGCAGGGGATGTGCAAACGTTCGACGAGACACTTTCCCCTGCATTGAAGCTCATCGTGCCACATGCTGTGGACCATGTGCTGAATGTGCTGGAGCGGGAAAGAGCAAACACATAGACCCGGAAATCTTTCGACGCTACTTGCATTACGCGAATGTCGCCGATGCTAGCCTGGAAGAAGTGGCCAAGCTTTGCGAGGAACGAACTTATTAAGCCGGAGAGCGGATCTTTGAAGAAAGCTGCTCCTACCGTGCACCTGCCAGGATATAAGAGAAGGTTGAGGAAGCCACTCAACTGCTACTCCTGACCGAGGGCAGCGTCGATATCGCCCTCACCCCGGGACAGGAGAAGCTGCCATCGTAGGAACTCTCATCGAGGGTGATCTTATGGCTTTGCCGGCATTAATCCCCCCTTTCATCTTTCAGCAACCGGGATCGCCAAGCAGGATGGCAAATATATCCAGATCGAGGCCAGTCCACTGCGCAAATTGTGCGAAGAGAATCATGAGCTTGGATATCGATTGATGCAAGCGATTTCAAGAGGTTTAATGGCCCGCCTTCAAGATACGCGGGTAGAGTTAGCCGGCCAGAGTTATCGATCCTAACGAACAGCATTCCTTCAGATCTTTAGTAAAAAGCGGAAAATTACGACCTCCGCTTTTTTGTCCTTTACAACAATGGTTACCCACTTACATACACCTTCCGCCTTCGAGGTCCATCAAACTCACAGAAGTAGATCCCTTGCCAACGACCCAGGAGAAGGCGACCATTCTCTATGAGTACTGTACTGCTTGAGCCCATAAGACTCGCCATCGTATGGGCAGCGCTATTACCCTCATAATGCTCATAGTACGACTGTGCTTTTGGGACCAATCGAGTTAAATCTCCCAGGATATCTTGCTTTACGGAAGGGTCGGCGCTTTCATTGATCGTGATGCCCGCAGTTGT
>JBFFQB010000020.1:0-34116 GCA_041573795.1 Anaerolineales bacterium | reverse complement strand
GCACGCAAGCCTCAGCCCATGACGAATGGATCGAGCTCTATAACCCTGGCGAAGAAACAATGAACCTGCAGGGATGGATCCTAACTGACGGCGCTGACATCACAATTTTGCTTGAGCTTAGTATTGCCCCCCACAGCTTTGCGCTACTCGAGCGTACCGACGATAGCACCGTGGCGAGCATTCCCGCCGATCAGATCTATACCGGAAGCTTGAAAAACAGCGGTGATGAATTGCACTTGTATGACCCTATCGGAAAAGTCATCGATAGCGCGAATGCGGGTGGCGGTACCTGGCCAGCTGGCCATGCGGACTCTAGATCATCCATGGAGCGGCGTGGCGGAGAAGACCAACCCGGCAACTGGGCGACTTTTCTTGGTTTTGGCGGTCATGGCTATGATAGTGCCGGCAATCTGATCCACGGTACACCGCGCGGGGTCAACTCCATTCATCTGCCCTCCCCTACACCTGATGGCTCTCCCCTACCGCTCACCCCTTCGGCTACGCCTACCACCACGCCTTCGCCTGCAATCATCCCTTCGCCATTGAGTGTGATGATCAATGAGGTCGCATGGGCTGGCACCACTGCCTCCTCCAGTGATGAGTGGATCGAACTCTATAATCCCGGGGATCAGAATGTATCTCTCGAGGGATGGCGCCTTGAAGATGGGGGTGATTTGGCGATTGCTCTGCATGGAATCATCGCCGCTCAAGGCTATTATCTGCTTGAGCGAAGCGACGATCAGGCAATCACTGATCTATCCGCCGATCTGATCTACACTGGCTCGCTATTGAATAGTGGCGAAACACTGCGCCTATTCGCACCGGGAGGAGATTTGATCGATAGCGCGAATGCGGATGGCGGTGCCTGGCCGGCTGGCAGGGCGGACTCTAGATCATCCATGGAGCGGCGTGGCGGAGAAGACCAACCTGGCAACTGGGGCACATTCACCGGCTATCATGGCGCCGGGATAGATGCGGATGGCAATCCTGTCCAGGGTACGCCACGCCAAATCAACTCTGTCTTCTTTCCAACACCCCAGCCAACCTGGATTCCGGGAAAAGTGGTGGTCAATGAGGCGCTTATCCGCCCACACTATGACTGGGAGGGGGTCGGTGGGGTTGACACTGATGATGAGTTCATCGAGTTGCTCAACCTCGGCCCCCTGCGAGTCAACCTGCGCGGTTGGTTATTGGATGATATTGAAGAGGCTGGATCCCGGCCTTATGCGCTCCCCCCCAAGACGCTCAATCCCGGGGAGTATTATGCACTCTTCCGCTCGCGAACACATATCGCGCTAAACGATGGCGGGGACAGCGTGCGATTAATCGCTCCCGACGGACGAGTTGTGGATCAGCTCACCTACTTACGTGTGCGTGCATACAACCTATCCTATGGGCGGCTGCCAGATGGAAGCGGAAAATTAGCCTACGGACTGTGGCCCACCCCGGGTAAGCCCAACCTGCTCTTTAAGGAACCGGTGGCGGAATTGGTTGTTGAGCGCCCTTTACGCTGCGTGGGACCGCAAGGTTTCCCGCTTCAACTTGCACGCCTTGGTCGCCATGTGACGATAGTCAGTCAACTCTCTGCACGCGGCTTTAAGATTTGTTGGCGCAACCAATGAGCCCCCTCGGCTATAGCACATCACAAGATCGTCAGGATGAAGTCACCTACATTGCGGGACGGCTGACCCGCTTTAACATATCGTTAAGATGGATTCGTTAGAATCAGTCGTAAGATTAACGCTCTACGGCGTGTCCAAGAAGTGAGTGGTGAAGATAATGTTAAAATCGAAGACCCCAATTGACTTGCGTTTCACAGAGGCCGACCTTGATGTGCAAGCCCCCTCGTATGTCTATCACGAGCTGGATGATGGTCGCCTGGTCCCGGTAGAAATGGGCGGACTTGTAGAACTTGCCCTATACGAGTTGAACGGCAAGCTGGTAGCGGTGAATGAAGAGCCGGTTTCTAGCAGCGTTCTAGGTTTAAACTAAGCACTTTAAGCACGATTCTTTATGTAACCATCACGCAAGGTCCGGGGTTCTGCCCGGGCCTTTTTTCTTGTGGGTATACCGCTCCTCCTTCCAAATCTTGATCGAAGCCCTTAGAATGGACCATTGCGAGCGTCTTTGCGGCAGCGGAATCCCTTTCTCGAGGTGAGTCAATGCGCGTTCTCGTCACTGGCAGCAGTGGATTGATCGGTTCAGAGGCGGTTGAGTTTTTCGACAAACTAGGGTTTTCAATCCTGGGGATCGATAATAATATGCGCGCTGATTTCTTTGGCCCCACGGGTGACACAACCTGGAATCGTTCCCGCCTCGAGCAGAGCTGTAAAGATTTTGTCCACAACGATCTCGACATCCGCAACCGGGAGGGGGTAGACCGGTTATTCCAAGAAAATTCTTTCGATTTAATTATCCACTGCGCGGCGCAGCCAAGTCACGATCTCGCTGCACGACGCCCTTTTGATGATTTCGATGTAAACGCAGTTGGCACGTTAAATCTGCTTGAAGCCTGTCGGCGACACGCGCCCGCAGCGGTATTTATCCACGTCAGCACGAATAAGGTCTACGGCGATGGCCCAAACCATATTCCACTAAAGGAGCTGGAGACCCGCTGGGATTATGACGATCCTCGCTATCGTGATGGTATCCCTGAAGATTTTCCAATCGATCACAGTCTTCACTCTCTATTTGGTGCATCCAAGCTTGCGGGCGATGTAATGGCACAAGAGTATGGGCGCTACTTTGGGCTTAAGACTGGCATCTTTCGCGGCGGTTGCCTCACCGGCCCTCATCACGCCGGGGTAGAGCTGCACGGCTTCCTTAATTACCTGGTGATGGTTGCTTTGAAAGAAGGACCCTACACCATCTTCGGCTATAAAGGAAAGCAGGTTCGTGATCAGATACACAGTCACGATGTCATTAACGCCTTCTGGCACTTTGCCCAGAACCCCAGACCAGCTGAAGTGTATAACCTGGGAGGGGGCAAGGAGAACGCGGCCAGTCTAATCGAATGTGTCCAGATGATTGAGGACCGCACGGGTAAAAAGCCTGTGCTCACCTATAGTGAAGAAAACCGCATTGGGGATCATATTTGTTATTACTCAGATTTGAGTAAGCTCCGCTCACATTATCCAACGTGGCGCCTAACCTATTCGCTTGATGACATTGTGGATGAAATGATTGACCTCATGAAAGCCCGATAAAAGGCATCCTAGGTGATGTAGCCTGGCCAAGTTGCTATGCGGTTAACGCTGATCAACCAGTTTTTCACCCCTGATCTCGCCCCGACAGGACATATGGCTGCTTCTCTAGCTGGCCATCGTGCCACGCTGGGGGACCAAGTTACGGTTATCACGAGCACCGGTGGCTACGTCTCCGAATCGGATTCAGAAGGTGTCCCAATTAACGCCAACCTCAATATCCTTCGCCTTTGGACCCCTCGTCTTGGCAAAACTCGTCAGGTCGAACGCGTAATTGATTATGTGTTCTTTTACCTCTTGGCTGCCCTGCGCATGCTCCTCCTTCCGCGTCAGGATCTGATCGTTTCGCTCACCACCCCCCCCTTCATCGCATGGACAGCGGTACTCCACAAGCTATTGCATCCTTCCACCAGCATTGTGCTCTGGAATATGGATTGTTATCCGGAGATTGCTGAGCGGATGGGCGTCATCGCCGAAGGCGGTTTCCTCAGCAGATTGCTACGTTCGCTCAACCACATACTCTTCAAGCGCCTGGACCATATCGTTTGCCTCGATAGCGCCATGCGCGCGCTTCTCGAAGCCCATTACGACCTAGGGAAATCTGGTCCGTCCCTTCACATCATCCCGAATTGGGAGCTCCTCGCACAATTTCCCCCGGATTTACAGCCTCCTGTCTGGGAAGATGCCCCCGCTTTCGATGCCGACGATCGATTTGTCGTTCTGTACCTTGGGAATGCAGGCTTCGGCCACCGATTTGAGACTGTCATAGAGGCTGCTGAAAAATTGAAGGATGAGGCCTTTGTGTTTCTTTTCGTTGGTGGGGGACAGCAATGGCCCTGGCTCGCCGACGCTGTGCGAGGAAAGGACCTCGAGAATGTCATTCTTCATCCCTACGTGCCCAAGGCAACAACCCCGTCCGTGCTTGCTTTTGCGGATTGTGCCCTCATCACGCTTCGGGAACAAGCCTTAGGCTTGATAAGCCCCAGTAAATTGCATGCAAATTTGGCCATGGAGCTCCCGGTGCTCTATATCGGCCCCGAGGACAGCAACGTCGACGAAGCGATCAAGCGATATGACGTCGGCCATAGTGTTCGGCACGGGGATGTCGCCCAAGCCATGGCCTTCCTGCGCTCCTTGCGCAATGAGCCAGCTGCCCTTGCCCGCTATCGGGCCAATGCTCGCCTAGCCTTTGAGGCCGCTTACAGCGACGCGCAAACTTTACCTCTTTTTGATGCCCTTATCTCCTCCGCCACCAACTCGCCCCGCTAGCAGCATCATGAACCGCCGCTCTGCTATAATTCGTCTGCTATGCCCATTTCTGTTGATGAAGTACGACATATTGCCAATCTGGCGCGCCTTAGACTGACGCCTGCGGAAGAAAGGCGGTACGCCGAGCAGCTCTCGGCTGTGCTTGATTATGCTGCTCGGCTAAAGGAATTGGATACCGAGCATATTCCACCGACCTCTTCGGTCTTGCCCTTCGACGCCCCATTGCGCGCTGATGATCCCAGGCCATGTCCTCCGCGCACACGCATTCTGTCCAATGCGCCTGACCAGGAAGATGGAATGTTCCGCGTACCGCCTGTGCTTGATTAAGTTAAGGGAAATGCCCTTTTCAAGAATATCCCTATGTCTTCCCTGACCGATCTCACGCTCTCCGAGGCTGCCGCCGCCCTAAGACAGGGCGAGGCCAGCTCGGTCGAGCTTACCCAGGCTTGTCTCGAGCGAATAGAGTCCCACGATGGGGCTGTACACGCCTTTCTCGCCCAGACACCAGATCTTGCCCTTGAGCAAGCCAAGGCAGCCGACAAGAAACTGGCAGAGTGGCGAAAAAAGAAAACCGGCGACTTGCCCATCGTCCACGGCGTCCCTCTTGCTATCAAAGATGTTCTTTGTCTGGAGGGGATTCCCACCACCTGTGGTTCCCTCATCCTGGAAGGCTTCCGCCCTCCGTACACAGCTACCAGCGTCAGGCGCGTCATGGACAATGGGGCCGTCGTGCTGGGAAAAACCAACACCGACGAGTTCGCCATGGGGTCCTCGACCGAAAACTCGGCCTACGGCCCCACCCACAACCCTTGGGACTTGACTCGTGTTCCTGGTGGTTCATCGGGAGGGTCGGCCGCTGCCGTTGCGGCCAAAATGGCCTTTGCCGCGCTGGGCACAGACACTGGCGGGTCAGTGCGTCAACCGGCCTCGTTTTGCGGCGTCACCGGAATCAAGACCTCCTACGGCCGGGTCTCGCGCTATGGCCTGATCGCCTATGGCTCATCACTGGACACTGTTGGCGCGCTGGCCTCTTCTGCCGAGGATCTCTTGCCCATCTATGAAATTATCGCTGGCCACGACCCGCTTGATTCAACCAGCATCCGGGAAGATGCGCCGGCAATTGTCCTCGGCGACACGCCGCTTAAGAACCTGCGCATTGGTGTTCCGACAGAATATTTTATTGAAGGGTTGGAAACTGATGTCGAGCAGGCAGTGCTCTCGGCGGTTGCTGAATTGGAACACCAGGGCGCAGAGATTCATAAAGTCAGTCTCCCTCACACGGATCTTGCCCTGCCGGTTTACTACATCATTGCCCCTGCTGAAGCATCAGCAAATCTAGCCCGGTATGATGCTATCCGTTTTGGCCCGCGGCATGCATCCGATGATCTCTGGGAACAGTATCTGGAAACACGTGGCTCACTGTTTGGCGCTGAAGTTAAGCGGCGCATCATGCTTGGATCCTACGCCTTATCGACAGGCTACTACGATGCCTACTACGGACAAGCACAGAAAGTTCGCACCTTGATCAAAACCGACTTTGAAGCCGCTTTTCAAGACGTGGATCTCATCGCCTGCCCGGTTGCTCCAACGACGGCGTTCAAGATCGGCGAGCATGGGGATGATCCCCTCTCGATGTATCTGGAAGATGTGTTCACTTTACCAGCAAACCTGGCAGGTATCCCGGGGATCGCTTTTCCTGTTGGGTTTGACCTCAACAGCCTACCGATTGGTATGCAGCTGTTAGGCCCCCATCTTTCCGAGGGATTGCTCTTTCGGGTATGCCATGCCTATCAGCAGCTAACCGATTGGCACCAAGAGAGCCCCGAGCTCTAGAGACGAAAGGTTTTTAAATGAAGATTGTCATCCCCATGGCTGGTTATGGTACCCGTCTTCGACCACAAACCTGGTCCAAGCCGAAACCTTTGGTGAGCGTCGCCGGCAAACCTGTACTCGCGCACGTCTTGGACATGTTCGCTGAAGTACCTGACGTGGAAGAAGTCATTTTTATCGTTGGGAACATGGGCGAGCACGCTGAAGCATTCATGGCTGATCAGTATCCCGAGCTGCAAACCCGTTTTGTCGTCCAAGGGGAAATGCTCGGACAATCTCACGCCCTTTGGCTGGCACGAGAACACCTTCAAGGGCCGATCTGTATGGTCTTTGTGGACACCATCATCGAGACTGACTTATCGGCGCTAAATACAGAGAAGGCCGATGCAGTAGCCTGGGTTAAACAAGTCGATGACCCCCGCCGATTCGGTGTAGCCCAAGTAGATAAGCGCGGCACAGTCACTCGCCTTGTCGAGAAACCGGATGATGTGAGCAACAACTTGGCCGTGGTTGGCTTTTACTACTTCAAAGCCGCCGAGCAGCTGGTCGCTGCGATTGAAGAGCAAATGGAAAGCGGCACGCAGCTTGGCGGGGAGTTCTACCTCGTCGATGCCCTCAATATCATGATCGACCAGGGGATGAAGATGCGCGTGGAGCCTGTTGAGATTTGGAAAGATTGCGGTAAACCCGAGGCGTTGCTTGACACAAACCGTTACCTGCTTGACAACCAACGCGACAATACCGGCGAGGCCTCCCAGCGGGATGCGGCTTTGATCATCGCGCCAGTCTTCATCCATCCAACAGCTACCGTCTCAGAATCCGTGATCGGCCCCTACGCCTCCGTCGGTCCGCAATGTGTGATCCAGCGGTCGGTCGTGAGCGATTCGATTATTGAAGCCGGGGCGCTTATTCAGGATAGTATCTTGGAGGAATCCATCGTCGGGCGAGATGCGCGTGTCGTTGGCCAACCACGTCGCCTCAATATTGGCGATCACTCTGGCGTTGACATTGCCTGAGTCTCCCCCCTCTCTCACCGGCAGTGCAGGCTTCCCAAACTCCACTCCATACTTGATGCAGATCGCCCGCTTCTCCCAATCGGGACAATCTTCATCGCCACCCGGGACCAAGTTCCACTGGTGTATCAACATCGTTTCGAACACAATGATGGCGGAGTCATGGAAGACAATCTAGTAGAATGCCACTCGGGTCACACCTATGCAGAGCGCCCTATCGCGCTCCGTTGGGAGGAAGAGCGTTTAGAGATCATAAAAATTGAATCACGCTGGCGTATACCTGGAGGCATTCGTTTCAGGGTTCAAGTGGAAGACGGACGTGTGTTTGAGCTCTTCTATGGCGAGTTGTACGATGAATGGCGCGTCTCGATCGTTTGAACACCCCGCCAGTGTTCTTGTAGAAGGAGTTGTCCCACATGCGTGAATTTGTAGCTAAACGCATTGCTACCGTTCCCCCCTCAGGGATCCGTCGATTTTTTGATATCGCCGCGACCATGGACGATGTCATATCTCTGGGTATTGGCGAACCAGATTTTGTCACGCCGGAGCCGATTTTAAATGCAGGAATTGCATCACTTAAGAAGGGTGAAACCCATTACACTTCAAACTCTGGCATCCTTGAACTGCGTCAGGCATTGTCGCAGCATTGGAACCACCACTATGGTGTTGCCTACGATCCCGATAATGAACTGTTGGTAACCGTCGGGGTCTCAGAAGCCCTGTACCTGGCTTTAGCTGCAACGCTTGATCCTGGCGACGAGGTCATCGTTCCAACGCCCTGTTTCGTCTCCTACGAACCCGAAGTCGTCTTTGCTGGAGGCACGCCGGTTACCTTAAAGGCAAGCGTGGAGGATGATTTCCAAGTCCGCGCAGATCAAGTTGAGGCGTTGATCACGCCGAAGACAAAAGGGCTGTTGATCGGTTACCCTAATAATCCGACCGGTGCTGTCATGAGCCGAGAGCGCCTGGTGGAGTTAGCTCAGGTCGCTGAAAAGCACGATTTGCTTGTGCTTTCCGATGAGATCTATGACCGCCTGGTGTATGATCACGAGCACGTTAGTTTTTCCTCGCTCCCCGGGATGAGGGAAAGGACGATCATTTTAAGCGGCTTCTCCAAGGACTATGCCATGACCGGTTGGCGCATCGGTTTTGCTGCAGCGCCAGCACCGATCCTGGCGGCGATGCGCAAGATTCATCAGTACACGATCATGTCTGCCCCGACGACCTCACAAGTCGCCGCATTGGAAGCGCTTGTCAGCGGGGAAGAACATGTGCAACGCATGGTCGCAGAATACGATCGCCGCCGCCAGTTGATCGTCTCCGGCCTGAACGAGCTTGGCTTAACAACCTTTGAGCCGCACGGTGCCTTTTATGCCTTCCCCTCGATCAAAGCCAGCGGCATGGATGATGAAACCTTTGCAGAGCGTTTGCTGCAGGAACAACGGGTCGCTGTCGTTCCCGGAAATGCCTTTGGTGCCGACGGTCAATTTGTGCGCTGCTCCTATGCCACGGCCTATGAGAAAATTGAGGAGGCACTCGAACGAATCGGGAAATTTATGCGCCAATATGGCTGAGCCTGATTGCGGATGGAATTGGAAAAGAAACTGCCCTTCGAGCCTGTTATCGGGCTTGAGGTACATGCTGAGCTGCTGACTCGTTCTAAGATGTTCTGCGGCTGTGCCGTGGTTGATGTCACCGCTGCGGATCCCAACACGTCTGTTTGCGAAATTTGCACGGGCATGCCGGGGACCCTTCCCGTGATCAATCAACGGGCAGTTGAGTTCGCCCTGCGGGTTGCCGTGGCGCTTGAGTGCGATGTCTCCCATGCAAGCATATTCGCTCGAAAAAATTACTTCTACCCCGACCTGCCTAAAGGCTACCAGATATCCCAATATGAGTTTCCCCTAGCACAGAATGGTTGTTTAAGTATCCCTTCCAATGGTTCTAAAAAACCGATCAGGATCCGGCGGGTTCACCTTGAAGAAGATACTGGAAAACTCTTTCACCACGGAACCCATTCCCTGGTGGATTACAACCGCTCTGGTGTTCCACTGCTTGAAATTGTGACGGAGCCTGATCTCGCTTCAGTTGAAGAAGTAAAAAGCTTTGCAACACACTTACGTTCCATCCTTCAATACCTTGAAGTGAACAGCGGGGACATGGAAAAAGGCGTTATCCGCTTTGAGGCCAATGTCTCCGTTCGCCCAAAAGGGTCTGATGATCTGTATACACGTACAGAGATAAAGAATCTCAATTCTTTCCGCACGATGGTTCGAGCGATTGAGTTTGAGGTTGAAAGGCAGAGTCTGCTTCTGTCTCAAGGCGAGCAGGTTAAACAAGAAACGCTTGGTTGGGACGATGCTGCTGGTGTGACGGTTTCCCAAAGAAGCAAGGAAGAAGCACATGATTACCGTTACTTCCCTGAACCTGACTTACCCCCGCTGAACGTTTCGCCACTATGGGTGGAGCAGGTCAGGTCCTCTCTCCCCGAACTTCCCAACCAAAAACAAGAGCGCTACATCGAGTCTCTTGGTCTGACTGCATATGCAGCGGGCGTCATTTCGGCTGATCGATCCATTGCCGAATTTTTCGAGGCTTCCATAGCCTCCATGCCTGAACTCTCCCCGGCGAAGCTTGCCAACTGGCTCTCTACAAGTCTTTTCAGCCTCTTAAATGAGACTCTTCACCCCCTGGATCAGTCGCAACTCACACCAAAGGCCATGGCTGAACTCGTCTCCCTTGTTGAACGGGGAGAGATCAGTGCCGCCAGTGGAAAGGTCATCCTGGCCGAACTCTTCGACCAAGGCGGAGATCCGAACGTACTGAAGGATCAACTCGGTTTAGAAATCATCCAGGATCTCGATCAGATCAATTCATTTGTCAAGCAAATCGTTTCCGATCATCCTGATCAGGTGCAGGAATATCTTGCCGGTAAGACCCCAATTTTCCAATGGTTGGTTGGACAGGTTATGCGTGCTGCCGGTGGTCGCGCCGAGCCCTCAACTGTGCAGCAGGCTCTGTCGTCCTACTTGGATCAACTCTCGGATAGCTAGACTATCTCAACACCTGCCTCGGCGGAACTAGGAGCGCATACCTCGTGAACGCATTTGAAATGGCACAAGCCCAATTCGACAAAGTGTCATCACTCATCAATCTGGATAGCGGTGTAGCCTCTGTATTGCGCTGGCCTTTACGGGAATTCCGCTTCCAAATTCCCATTCGCATGGATGACGGCAGCAATCGTGTCTTCTTTGGCTATCGGGTCCAGCACAACGACGCCCGAGGGCCCGCCAAAGGAGGCATCCGCTTTCACCCAAGCGAGACCATGGATACGATCCGGGCGTTAGCCATGTGGATGACCTGGAAATGTGCCGTTGCAGACATCCCTTTGGGCGGAGGGAAAGGCGGCGTAGCTGTCGATCCCGCAACCCTTTCTACCGGAGAGAAGGAACGGCTGTGCCGTGGTTGGATTGATCAAATCTGGAAGAATATCGGGCCACGGACAGATGTCCCCGCCCCTGACGTCGGCACCACCCCCCAAATGATGGGATGGATGATGGACGAGTATACAAAGCTCAGTGGACAATATCATCCTGGCGTTATCACTGGAAAACCAATTGGTGCTGGTGGATCAGCTGGACGAACTGAGGCAACTGGTTATGGCGTTGTTTATACGCTAAGAGAGGCGCTACGCCATTTAGATCTTGACCCCAAGAAAACAACGGCTTCAATTCAAGGGTTTGGGAACGTTGCGCAGTACGCCGCCATTGGCTATTCTGATTTCCTTGGGGGAAAGGTTGTTGCCGTTTCATGCTGGGATCATGCTGCCAAAAGCTCTTTCACCTACGCTAAGCCGGATGGTATTGATTCTCACTTCCTGCAGAGCATCACCGACATTTATGGGACGATCGACCAAGGCAAAGCCCAGGAAGCTGGCTACTTGGTCGAAGAAGAAGGAGCCTGGCTGGCAAAGGATGTCGACATCCTTATCCCAGCTGCCATTGAGGCGCAGATTACAAAAGAAAATGTTGATCAGGTGAGTTCCAAGGTAAAAGTTATTGCGGAGGGCGCAAATGGGCCGACGACGCCGGAGGCAGAGGCAGCCCTGCTCAAGAAAAATATCTTCCTCATCCCCGACTTCCTTTGCAATGCCGGAGGCGTAACCGTCTCCTATTTCGAAGGCGTTCAGAACGAAATGAACTATTACTGGGAGCGAGATGAGGTCGTGCAGCGGCTCGACCAAAAGATGACCAATGCTTTCAAGGCAGTCCTGGGAACCGCACAACAACAGTCTACTGGCCTTCGAGATGCCGCCTACATCGTGGCGATTGATCGGGTTGTTCGAGCGATGCAATTTCGCGGCTGGCTCTAGTCCATCAAGCTGATTTGAGCATCATTGGAAACCTGGAGAGAACAGCACATCTCCGGGTTTCTTTCTTCTATCAACTTAATGGTTTGATGATGAAATATTAATATGTAGTAGTTATCGTAGGGATTGTGGATATGTGGATCAACCGGAAAACGGGGTTTCTTTTGCGCATATGTGGGCAAAATACAGGTCAGACCCCCACGGATAGGGATAGATTGACTTGCCGACTGTCCACATCTTGCCTGTTGATGATTTGTGGAAATGGGGACATCCGTAAGTGTGGAATTCGATCAAAACGGCATATAGGGGGGTGATCATGCTTATTCACCCACATGTTCCGGAAATCGATAAAAGAGGGCTGACCAGATCTCCCGGGATGTCCACAGCTAAGAGCGCTTATCCACAGGAAAGGTGTAGTTATCCACAGAAATGTCACTATAGTAGGTTCGAATAGTCTTGGAGGGGTGAGTGAGTAGCGACGGACAGTTTTCAGAATTTATTGGACGATGGCGACAGGAGATACAAGCACTCTGGGATGATCTCCCTAAAGATGTCCGTGCGGACATGGAGAAGATCATCAGGGAGCTTCCGTTTCAACGCAAGGAGTGGAGATCGCTTATCGCGCGGGCAGGTGAGCATCTGCGCATGCTGGCTGGACAGCAGCATCAGGTGGCAATCGTTGGGCCTGCGAACGTGGGAAAATCAACCCTCTATAACCAGATCATCCTGGAGCCTAACGACCGTGCTGCAGTGAGTGCGGTTCCAGGAACGACACGTGTCTCCCAAGCAGCGGATATCGGTATCTTTACTCTAATAGACACACCGGGGGCAGACGCCACTGGGGCGGTAGGGGAGGCAGAACGTCAGCGGGCACTGGACTCAGCCGGAAAGGCTGATGTCATCATCTCCATGTTCGACGCATCCCATGGCATCCGCCCTCCTGAACAAGAACTTTTTCAGGCTCTCAAGGCGCTCGACAAGCCGATGATCGTGGCTCTAAACAAGATGGATCTTGTCAAAGGAGAGCGAGCTAGCGTCATCGGCAAGGCCGCAGCTGAACTTGGCATCGAGGCAGCTCAAGTCATCCCTTTGAGAGCAATAAAAGGGCAAGGGATAGAGCGGGTATTAATCGCCGTTGCCAAGAGTGAACCGGGAATCGTTGCGACGCTTGGGGCTGCACTTCCGGCATATCGATGGGATCTGGCCCAAGTGACGATAGGGCGCGCGGCTTCGACGGCGGCAGCAATTGCGATCACGCCGCTGCCTTTCCTGGACTTCATCCCCCTGGTTGGAGTGCAGGCAACGATGACCCTGGGGATCGCACGTATATATAAGCAAAAGATGACCCTCGCCCGGGCGCGTGAATTGATCCTTACATTTGGGCTTGGATTTCTCGGCAGGACGCTATTTTATGAATTTAGCAAGTTGGGAGGACCTCCCGGTTGGCTCATCGGGGCTGCAGTAGCGGCGGGCATGACGGCTGCGATTGGATATGCGGTAACCATTTGGTTTGAGAGAGGGATCAAACTTTCTGGTGATTCAGTCAAGCGCTTATCGCGCGTGGTGGGAGAGGCATTGGTTGAACGATTGAGAAATTATGGTGGGCGCAAACCTGGCCGGGTAAAATTGCAGGAGAGGATCCGTGAGGCGCTAGAGGAAATGGATGACGAGGGCTTGATTGAGTTCCCTGACGCGCAAGACAAGTAGAGTCCCAGGAAAATGAAAACAGGGTGCCCATGGGCACCCTGTTGTATCCTTCGCGCGTGCTTAGAGCGATTCGAAACGAGCTTGGAAGAAGCGTAGTTGTTTTGGTTCATAGACCATCTTCAGCCCCACTGTTTTTTCGCGGGAGTCGAAAGCCTCTTTTGTCGCTTCGGCAACTACATCCATATGGGATTGCGTGTAAACCCGCCGGGGGATCGCCAACCGAGTAAGCTCGAGCTTTGGAGAGCGGTGATCTCCAGTTTCAGGGTCCCGGCCAGCGCTGACAATTCCACGCTCCATGCCACGAATGCCCGAGTCGAGGTAGAGCTGTGAGGCTAGCACCTGTGCCGGGAATTGATCTTGCGGTATGTGTGGATAAAAACGGCGGGCATCCAGAAAGATCGCATGACCGCCAACGGGTTGAACAATGGGGATGCCCCAGTCGAGCATGATGGCGCCCAAATACAGTGTCTGTTCCACCCGCGATCGGATGTGATGATCATCAACGGATTCGAATATACCGATGGCCAGGGCTTCCATATCGCGACCAGCCATGCCCCCGTACGTATGCAAACCTTCGTAAACCACGACCAGATTGCGCAATTGGTCGAAAATTTCAGCGTCATTAACTGCCAACCAGCCACCGATATTCACCAGGTGATCTTTTTTAGCGCTCATCCAGGCGCCGTCCGTATAGCTGCAAAACTCCAGTAGGATCTCAGCTACCGGCTTATCGTTATAACCATCCTCGCGTTGTTGGATGAAGTAAGCATTTTCGGTAGCCCGGGTTGCGTCCAGGAAAATGAGAATGCCATAGCGGTCGCATAGCTCTCGCAGCGCCTTGATGTTAGCCATGCTTACAGGTTGGCCCCCAGCCATGTTTACCGTCCCCGCCAGGCTTACATAGGCAATCTTGTCAGCCCCTTGGCGCTTGATTAAATCCTCAAGCTTCTCAAGATCGACGTTCCCCTTGAATGGATGCGTGTTGGCAGGATCATGGGCTTCCGCAATGATAACGTCAACAAAAGTGCCACCAGCGAGCTCTTGATGGAGCCGCGTCGTGGTGAAGTACATATTTCCTGGTACGTATTGACCCGGTTGTATCACGGTCTGGCTGATAAGGTGCTCGGCGCCGCGCCCCTGATGCGTGGGTACAAGATATTGATAGCCGTAGTGCTTGCGCATGGCCTCTTCGAGATGGTAGAAATTGCGACTCCCGGCGTAGGCCTCATCCCCCATCATCATCCCGGCCCACTGGCGATCGCTCATGGCGTTGGTTCCGCTGTCAGTTAGCAGGTCTATATAAACGTCCGCCGACCGGAGAAGAAAAGTGTTGTGCCCGGCTTCGAGGATGGCCTTCTCGCGCTCTTCACGAGTGAGCATCCTAATCGGCTCGACCATTTTTATTTTCCACGGTTCCGCCCAGGATCGCCGGCCAAATTGCTGTCCCATGGTTTGATACTTCGATTTTGTCATAGGCTCCTCTACGCGAGATCTTCAGAGATTTTCTGAGGCTATACTGTTGCCATTATAGGCCCTTCCAACGAACTTTTCATCTTTATAGAGCATTCTAGCGGAGAGAGACAGATCTGATAGGCGCTTTCTAAGCGGGAGATCTACCTACACGCGGGCATCAAGCAGGAAAGCAGGCAGATCAGCGGTGCTGGGGAGAAGGATATCTGCCCCGGCTTCTTCAAGCTCATTCCGCTCTCCAAATCCACATAGCACGCCGACGGTCCCCACACCAGCGGCGTTACCTGCGAGGATATCGGCAGTCGTATCCCCGACCATCAGACAGCGGGCAGGCGAAACGCCAAGTTGATCGACCGCCCACAGAACGGGGGCTGGATGTGGTTTTGCCCGCCGGCAGGTGCGCGCGGTGGCAACACATTGAAAAAACGGGTCGAGACCGTGCCATTCGAGAAAGGCATGAGCACTGCGGTGTTCCCGAGCCGTAACAATCCCCAGAGGATAGGTTTCAGCCAGGCGAAGGAGAGCGGCCTCCACGCCAGGAATCAGATGGGTATGGGATCGACTGCTGGTGCCTCGCAGGTGCTGGAGGGATTCAATCAAGGGGCCAAGCACCTGGTCCAGCCCTGTCCGATCGAGCCAGGCCACCATGGCGTTCACTGGGGATTCGATGCGCATGGTTATGCGTCGGGCTACACGCTGAAGGTCACGCCCGGGGAGCAGCCAGCGGAAATGACGGAGCCAATTTGCTATACGGGAAACGATGGCATCATCCGTGTCTGCGATGGTGCCATCAATATCTAAGAGGATTGCATCGATCGATTGGGGGTCGATGCCCTTCATGGCAGGGCTCGAATTGGGAGTGAGATTGAATCACGAAAGGATGGAAGAGCTTCTGAAGTGCTAAGGATGAGAAGGGTTTGGTTAGACAGGCGTTCAAGCATGACGTAGAGCTCTCCATGAGCCCACTCCGCGCCGGTTGCCTTCGAGCTTCGAGCCTCGCCAAACCTCAAATCCCCGTATTTCTTATATGCGTCAGTGAATTCATGAGCATCGCGCATGCTGTCCCACTGCACCAAAACAAACAGCGCTTGCTCGTCGGTCGCCGGGTTTCTTAGCAGCAAGATGAAATCACCACCCCAACCTTCAGCAGCTTTCGAAGAAATACTCATCGGGAGGTAGACTTCCAGCATTTTGCGCAGGGTCCATTCCCCCAGGACGTCCTCGTAAACTACCTCCCAACCCTGCTCAGATAAGGTTGGTAGCTCCGGGGGTTCAAGCAGCACTGCTTCATCCCATGGGTAACGTTCCGGGTGGAGGATGTGCTCCGTGGATTGCGGGGGATTTGAGTAGACAGAATCAACACCCTCCCAACCGTCTTTCAAGAACAATGACCGAACAAAAAAGGATCCCTCAAGGTACGGAAAGGTGAATTCAGCCTGTATATAGGCGGGGGCTGAATCGTATACTGGCATTGTGAAGGTTGAGAAGAAGAGCGCAAGATCTTCAAAGTCTTGTGCTGTGGACACTCTTCGCAACCACTGCTCTTGCAGCAGGGCTGCGTCTCCTTCAAAGAACGCCCGTGTGGCCAGGCAGCGTTGAGAGCTGTGCTCACAGGCAGATTCTGAATACGCTAAACCATCCTCAAGATCGAAATGCTGATCTTGCAAGGTGTGGACAAATTCGTGTGCGTAGGTGAGGCGTTCAATCGCGTTGAAACCATCCTTGCATACCACCACCATTTCATTTGCGGCGATGTCATAGAAACCGACGACCTGCTCGCTGAAGAGATCAACGTATAGCTGTCGCAGATCGGTATCGGCGGGAAGTAGACCCAGGAGGAAAAGAAAAGCGGCTTCCGCCCGGGCTTCTTCAGCAGTATAGCCAGCAAGAAAGTCTTCTTGGACATAGGTAGTTAATTGTTCGATAGTGAACAAGCGACGCTCGACCGGGAGCAAGGCAGGAAGACCCCGCAACTGGCTAACGTCTCTCTCAACCCTGCGCATCTGATTAAGCACATCCCCTTCAATTGCAGGGCAGGAGGGGGGAATAGGGCTGGTTACCCCTTCAGTCGTTGCCGTCGCTTGTGGAGATGCTGTGGCGCTGATAGAAGGAGAAGGGTTTGGTTGGGTGGGAGGTGGTGAAGTCGGGATGGTAGCCTGACATGCCCCCAGGAGCAAGATAGACAAGAGGAAGAGGAAAGTAGGTATTCGAGCCATGGTGTTCTTTCGCCGACTTGCAGATTGTATCATTGGGCCGTAGGTCTTCGTGCAGGAAGAGTTTCCGCTTGAGGGGGAGAGCACGCGCCCTCACTGCATGCTATTGGGCGGAAGGGGCAGCCCCTTGCCACGCACGTTCAAAAGCGAGCGCTTGCTCAACTGTATTCTGGTGAATCTCAACAATATCCTCAAGATTGGGCGCATAGCCGCCAGCCAGCACCACGGCTACCGGCAGCTTTTGCTCAAGGCAAGTCCTGAATATGAGCCGATCGCGCATCTGCAAACCCTGTTTGGTCAAAGCCAAATGGCCAAAGGCATCGTACTGGAATGGATCAGCACCGGCCAGATAAAAGACGAACTCAAAGCGTGAGGGGTTGTGGAAGATCGCGTGGAGAGCATCCTGCAAGGCTGCCAGGTAGGCATCATCACCGGCGCCATCCTCCAAGCCGATATCGAGGTCTCCCGCACACTTCCGGAAGGGGAAATTTCCTTGTCCGTGGATTGAGAATGTGAAAACACTCGGGTCATTGCTGAAAAGCGCGGCTGTACCATCCCCTTGATGTACATCACAATCCAGCACCAGAATTCGTTTGAAGCGAGTTTCATTTTGCAGTTCGCGCGCCGCCACAGCCACATCGTTGAAGATGCAGAAACCCGAACCCCAATCGTGGTGGGCGTGGTGCGTTCCGCCGGCCAGGTTAAATCCTATGCCCATTGTCTGTGCTGCGTACGCCGCCGCGATGGTCCCGCCCACTGATCGGCGCGAGCGCTGTACGAGCTCAGGCGACCAAGGCAACCCAATGCGGCGGATTTCGAGCGGATCTAATCTTCCCTCCACAACCCGTGCAAGGTAATCCTTCGAATGGACTCGTAGCAACTGCTGATCGGTGGCAGGCTCGGGGATAACCAGATCCCCAGGTGCTAGCCACTTGCTGGCGTGCAAACGCTCACGAAGCAGCGCATATTTGTCCAGTGGGAAGCGATGTGCTGCAGGCAACGGGAAGGAGAAAACATCCGTATAAAAAACCTTCATACCGCCTCAAGTTTCATGCTGCGGGCGAGTAGGCTGTATGCCAAAGCTTGTGGTAGGCATCGACCTCCTTCAGCCAGCGCTGATCATCCCAACCGAGCTCGGTCTGTACCCACGATCGAGCGTGTTCAAGTTCCCTCGTACCACCCTCGGGAAGTGTCAGACCGAGGCGGACACGCCGGAGCATGAGGTCATCTAGATGGACGACTGCTTCTCCACGCGCAGCCCAGCACAGTTCTGCCCATGTATGGGGCGAATTCCCAATCGTTAAGTCTTCGTTACGATCGATCAGCGCAAGCACGTCTTTAATATCATGGCCATAGCGGCCAGCAAGCCTTAATCGCGTTGAGGCAGGAAGGTTGCTTTGTTTGGCAACTTCGAGATCGATTTCATCTAAGACGCGCTTAGACCGGGCTTTGCGAATTGGAGGCGGAAGGTTGCCACGAATGGTCCCCAGGGCATCGCGTGCCATGGCTTGAAACGTTGTGAGCTTGCCCCCGGTCACTGTGAGTAGGCCCTGCTCATTCCAGATTACATGCTCGCGCGATTCCTGGGATGGAATTTGTTTGCCCGTGTCTATCACACCTCGCACACCTGCGAAGGTGCAGCGCAAATCACTAGATTGAATGGCGGCATCCGGAAAACCGTAAACTATACCCTCTAACAAGTACTCGATCTCGCGCGGGCTGGCTCTAGGATCGAGGTGAAGGTCGTCCTTGTGCTCGGTGTCGGTTGTACCAAAGATGGTGACGCCTTCCCAGGGGAAGGCGAATACAGGGCGTCCATCATAGGGATGCAAGAAGGTTACGGCGCGGGTGAGCGGCAGGTTTTCCCAGGGAAAAACCAGGTGGCTGCCTCGCAGCCGCCGCATGCGAGCCGGGCTGCCAATGTCAACGCGCAAGCGATCAGCCCAAGCGCCGGTGGCATTGACTACCTGGCGCGCATAGACCTCAATGGAGCGGCCGTGCCCATCGGGAGCTTGATCGGAAAGAACAACACCATGGACCTGACCCTTCGTTGACCTGATTAACGACTCGACTCGGGCGTAGTTTAGTGCAACGCCACCAGCAAACCCTGCTTCCCGTATCACGCGCAGGACAAGGCGGGCGTCATCAGTTTGGGCATCAAAATACCGGAATCCACCGGATAACCCGTTGGCAGATAGCTGAGGACAGAATGAACGGAGCATGGCCGAATCATAGTGGCGGTGCCCCCACTGCAGCCCCATAAGGTCGTACATGACTAGTCCCAAGCCAAATACCCAGGCCGGGATACGATCTCCAGCGTAATTTGCCAGCAAAAAACCCAGCGGATTGATTAAACCGCGCCCTTGTTTGAGCAAGTGTTGGCGCTCTCGAACAGAAACTAGCGTGAGGCGCAGCTTACCATCACGTAAATATCGCAAGCCGCCATGAACCAGCTTCGATGATCGGCTCGAGGTCCCCGAAGCGAAGTCGTTCGCCTCGACCAGGAGTGAACGCCAACCATTGCGGGCGGCCTCCCGCAAGATCCCGGCCCCGGTGATACCACCACCGATGACGATGAGATCCCAGGGTTCTGAGAGTTCGCTCCACACCTGTTCGCGCCAGGCGGCGTTCCAAATCATGGTCCCACAATCCTCCCGCTTGATTAACTATAGCCCGAATTCTTATGCCTGCCGGTGATGGCGTATACTGGTTGCCAGCAAGAGATTACGGAGGTGGGCATATGCTAAAAGAATTCAGGGACTTCATCGCACGCGGAAACGTGATTGAACTCGCTGTAGCAGTAATCATGGGAGGCGCTTTTGGTGCCATTGTAAATTCATTCGTAAACGATCTCTTTATGCCTGCGGTTGGCGCAGTCATCGGAGGGATAGACTTCAGCGCACTGGCGCTGAGCGTTGGCGAGGAGCAGATCCTCTATGGAAACTTTCTCCAAGCCGTGGTGAACTTCCTGCTTATCGCGTTTGCCCTCTTCCTCATCATAAGGGGGGTTAATCGACTCCATGGCGCGGACGAGCAGGCCGCAGAGGAAGAAGTTTCCACTCCCTCCGTCGAAGAAACGCTACTTGCTGAGATCCGCGATCTTTTAAAGGCACGAAGCTAGAAAACACAACGCCGGTGATTTAAACGAAGCCGGTTCATATTTCGTCCGGTCCAGGCCAGCCTTTCCCCGGGTTCATAAGCCCCTGAGGGTCAAAGGTCTTTGCCAAAGCCCGGCAGGCAGCAACACCCAACTCCGTCTTTTCGGCAATCAAGTAGTCACGATGGTCAATCCCAATGCCATGCTGATGGCTGATCGTGCCCTGGTTTGTAATGATGGTATTGCTCGTCGCACGCTTCACATCCTGCCAGATTGAGAGCGTATCCTCTGGGTCCTCACTGCGGGGATAGAGCAGGGTTAGGTAGAGACTTGCGCCATCCCTATAGACGTGCGAGATATGCGAAAACCGCAGGACAGGCACACCGACCGATTGGAAACACTGGTCCACAGCAGCCAGCATGGCGAGGCGCAGCGCCTCCAGCGACGACCAAGGACTGGCCGTCTCTATCGTGTCGAGCGCGTACCCCCTCTCCCACAATGTGTTGCGTAAGTAAGGGCTGCGGAAACGGGATCTTCGCCATTGATTCCCGATTAAGCTGCCGGTAGAAATGCCCCCATGCGCACGTACAACCTCAAAAGCCGAATCGGCAATCGGTGGAAAGGCTGCCCTCGACCCGGTAAGACCTAAGATCATCAGGCAGCGGCCTTCCTTGAGTCCCAGTGCCCCTAGCAAAACGTCCGCCATGCCTTTAAGCCTCGGCATTCCGGCAAGTGCCAAGGTGGTCACAGTCTCCTCACTATCGCTTAATCGGATCATTGAGACCGGGATCTGTTCCTGGGCTATAACCCGGGAAGCTTTAACGCCATGCCCCCAGGTCGGGAAAAATATGCCATAGAAGGATTCCCTCTCAGGGAGTGGCCGGATACGGACGGTGGCTTCGGTAATGACACCCAGTCGTCCTTCCGATCCTAATACCGCCTGACGCAGGTCGGGACCGGCCGCGCTGGCAGGATAGCTCCGAAGAGGGACAGTTCCTTGCGGGGTTTCGAGTAAACCGCCAGCAAACAACGCTTCAATGCGGCCATAGTAGCAGGACTGCTGCCCGGTTGAGCGGGTGGCGATCCAACCGCCCAGCGTGGAGTATTCCCAGGATTGAGGGAAGTGGCCCAGGGTAAAGCCGTGCTTTTTGAGCTGTTGTTCTATCCCAGGTCCAGCCACACCGGCCTCAAATCTAGCAAGACGACTGCTCGTATCCAGATCGAGCATGTGATTCATCTTGCCTAGATCGAGTGTCAGTACAGGGACAGCGCCCTCACGCGGATTGATGTGCCCGACAACACTGGTGCCGCCGCCATAGGGGATCAGGTGCGCCCCAACCCGCGCAGCGTAATTGAGGATCTCACGAACCTGTTCGCCGGTCTGGGGGTAAACGACACCATCCGGCACCGGGCCAATATTTCCTGATCGAAGCGCGATCCAGTCTGGAAGACTTTGTCCACGCGCATGCAGCAAGCGGTCTAATGGATTGGTAGAGATCAAGGTGGTGGCCTGGAGCCGGGAGGGGGCAAGATTCGCAAGCACTGTCTCTATCCTTGCGTCTACATGCGGTTCACTCGCACCAAGTGCGCCCACCAGATAGGTTATAGCCCCACTTGGTAAGGGATAATCCACAGTCGAATCGCCCCAACCGTTCCAGCGTCGCATGATGCGGCTCCGATCTCAATGGCCAACACGATGTATTTCATAGTATGCATGATCCGGGCATGTTGTACAGCGCGATCTCATTAATAACATGTCGTAAGAATCTTCGGCCACATTCCATCGAATCCAATGTAGCCCGACTGAAAAAGGAGTCTTATTTTGCTATGGATCCTGTAAACGTGACCGTTGGTTTGGCCGTATTGGCCGGACTCGCTTCTTTCTTATCTCCTTGTGTTCTGGCCCTGGTGCCCGCCTATGTAGGGTACCTCGGAGGGCGCTCGGTGAGCCCGGATGGAATGGTCGTGAGCAACCGCGGGTTGACATTTGCCCATGGGTTGGCCTTTGTAACCGGGTTCAGCGCTGTCTTTGTCCTACTTGGAATCGCCGCATCCGCCCTGGGGGGTGTGCTCTTCGATCTACGCGAGTGGATTGCCCGTATCGGTGGTGTGGTCGTGATCTTGTTTGGTTTACAAACTTTGGGGCTGATCAATATTCCTGTGCTGAACATGGACACACGCAAGCAATATACACCCGGGGAAGGTGGAGGATTTCTCTCATCCGGATTGATGGGGGTCTTCTTCTCCGCCGGATGGGCGCCTTGCGTTGGCCCAGTCCTTGGTGCCGTGCTCACCCTGGCGCTTAACGGGGCAAATATCGGACGGGGAGCGCTCCTGCTAAGCGCATATTCCCTGGGTCTGGCGATCCCCTTCCTGCTGGCAGCTTTAGGTGTTGGCAGTGTAGCGGAGTGGATGCGTCGTCATCAGCGAGCCATCCGTATCTTATCCATCATCACCGGTATTGTGCTGGTCATCGTGGGTGTGATGCTCCTGACCGGGACGCTTGAGCGCCTGGCTCAATTCGGCTTCTTCGTCAACTTTGGAATATAAGCAGCGTCGGCACAAGAGGTGTGTGATGACAGCGATAAGACGATTAACACAGAACCGTCAGGCGCAGGCCGCAATGATTTTACTGCTGGCGCTCTTGATTGCTGTAGGGGTGAATTTTCTTCAGGGTGGTAGCGAAGTGCAGGTTGTGGCCACTGATGCTCTTGAGGTTGACCCCACGCCGGGATCGCTTGCCCCCGATTTCACCTTGACGACGGTCGATGGTGAGTCCGTATCCCTGAGCCAATTGCGCGGCAAGACAGTGCTGCTGAATTTCTGGGCAACGTGGTGTGGCCCTTGTCGAATCGAGATGCCCGCGATTCAATCGCGCTTTGAAGAATTCAAAGATGAGGGTCTGGTCGTATTGGCGGTTGATTTCGACGAATCTCAACAAGCTGTGGCCGAGTTCAGGGACGAATTTGGCCTGACCTTTACGTTGCTCCTTGATCCCGGTGCGGAAATTCAAAAACTCTACCGCAACCGCAGCTACCCGGCCTCCTTCTTTATCGACTCGCAGGGCGTGGTTCAGGTGCAGCACATTGGCGTAATGACGGAAGGCCAACTTGATGGCTATCTGCAGCAGTTAGGTCTTAGCACGTAGATAGGCTTGAAAAATTTCACTGATATCTGATGAGTTAATGAAGGGAAAGGTTTGGTTTGATGGAAAAGAATCATAAAACAGTATTGTTCTTTGGATTATTGGTCATCCTGTTAGGGGCATGTGCGCCTCTGGCGACCAGTTCTCCTTCAGATGAAAGCCCAGCAACTACACCGCCAGAAGGTGAACCGGCCGACACTGCTGCCCCGACGAAACATTCAGGGTCAGCAGAAGACTGCGAGGATCCTTTTGGAGATACGACAATTCAATTCTCCACCCGCTTCTGGGAAGGGAGGACCAATTTCTGTCGGAATAGTGTCGCCTTTAACGAGTTCCTCAGTGGTGGACCTCCCCCTGACGGCATACCGGCCATCGACGAGCCGGTCTTTGAGAGTGTGGACGAAGCCGATGCCTGGTTGGAAGAGGATTGGCCAGTGATGTTCTTTGAGTGGAACGGCGAAGCGCGAGCGTACCCGCTGGCCATATTAATCTGGCACGAGATCGTGAATGACGAGGTGGGAGGCGAGCCGGTTTCACTGACATTTTGCCCACTCTGTAATGCCACAATAGCTTTCCGGCGCACCCTGCCTGATGGCCAGGTGTTGGATTTCGGTACGACTGGAAACTTACGAATTTCAGATTTGGTGATGTATGACCGGCAGACGTTCTCCTGGTGGCAGCAGTTTACCGGAGAGGCGATAGTTGGCGATATGACCGGGACAGTGCTTGAGCTGTTACCCTCCCAGATCATCGCCTGGTCTGATTTTAAAGCGGCACACCCTGATAGCCAGGTGCTTTCACGAGAGACGGGGCATGTTCGCACCTACGGTCGCAACCCCTATGCAGGCTACGATTCGATCAACGGCAGCCCCTTTGCCCTGTCCCCTGCCATCCGAGGGGATATCGATGATAGGCTTTTGCCCATGGAACGGGTCGTCGCGATCGAGTTCAACGACATTGAAATTGCATACCCCTTCAGTCAATTGAGTGAGGTTGGCGCAGTTAATGATGAGGTTGAGGACGAGCCGATCGTCGTGTTCTGGCTTGAAGGAACCAAGTCAACCTTTGGCAACAACGGTGGGGACACAGGGTCAACCGGCGTGTTTCTGAGGGAGCTTGAGGGTGAACTTCTTACATTCGTCGCGACGGCTGACGGATTTGAGGATGAGCAGACCGGTAGCACCTGGAATATACTGGGTGAAGCGATCGCGGGACCGCTTGAAGGGTCGCAGCTGAAAAGAGTGGTTTCTGCCGAACACTTCTGGTTTGCGTGGGTTGTGTTCAAACCCGAAACGATTGTGTGGACACCGAGCTAGCACAGTTCTACTTTTCAATCAAAAGCCCCGGTGGGACTTCCAATACACCGGGGCTTTTTTACGTCAACAAGGGTCAGGGGGAGGCAGTCGGTCGTTCTCCGAGTCTGACTTCCACGCTGATTAGTTCCCCGCTTCTCAGCAAGGTAAGCTCTACCGTTTGGCCAACGATTGTGGCTTCGCTTAGATAGGCAATCAAGTCGTCAAAATCGTCAACCTTTTGCTCATCGATTTTGATAATGACGTCACCGCCGATATTCGTCGGCAGCCCATTAATTTCAACTTCCTCTGTGCTACCGACCAATTCGGCTTCGTCGGCGGGACCATCCTTGGTGACATCGATGACCAGTACGCCGCGCTGTTGAGGATCAAGCCCCATAGCTTGCCGCAGGTCCGGGGAGACATCAACCCCCGCAATCCCCAGGAACGGGTGGGGAAAGCGGCCGTTCTCGATTAACTCCGGTACGACGCGAGCGACGATATTGGCAGGCACAGCATATCCAACGCCGCTGAACTGGCGGTCACTTGAAGCGATGGCGGTATTGACGCCTAGCAGCTCGCCCTCAAGGTTCAGCAGCGGGCCACCAGAATTTCCGGGGTTGATGGCCGCGTCGGTCTGGATGACGTTGGGGATATTAAAACGACCCCCGCCAATCGCCACAGCCTGAGATGGCAATGTGCGACCGAGGGCGCTGATGATGCCCGTAGTCATCGTTCCCTGTAAACCGAAGGGGTTGCCGATCACCACCACCGGTTCTCCAACCCGAACTGCGGTTGAATTGGCTAGCGGCAGCGGGGCGAGATCATCCGGGAAATCCTCCACGTGCACAACAGCGAGATCGCTATCCGGATCTGCACCGACGAGTTCCCCTTCCAGGATTAAGCCGTCATAGAATACGACCGATATTTCGTCGACCCCATCGACAACATGAAAGTTGGTGACAAAGTGGCCCTGGTCGTCATATAAGAAACCCGATCCCTGTGCTGATCCAAAAGGCCGGTTGAAACCATCTTCGGCATCATCCCCATTGGAGATACGGACCTGGATGTTGACCACAGAAGGGTTCACTCGATCATACAAATCGGGAAGTGTGCTGGAGGCGGGCTCGGCCAGGATGATCTGAGGCTGTGAATCCGTCTCGCTCACAACAACCTCTGCCGGACTGCAGGCGAATAAAAGGGCACCAGCGAGCAAAAAGCTGAAAAACATGCTGAATGGCGCTTTCTTGTTCATTCGTGTTTCTCCTTCGAGCGGGCAAGCATTTGGCAGCGATTTACGCATGCTTGCGCTGCGTGAAAGAGTCTATCCATCAAAGGTTAGAAGCAGGTTAGAGAATGGCGCTTAGCAGAAAGATGTTATGGATGTTAAGGATAGAAAAGAGGGTGGCGATGACCTGCCACCCTCCGAGAGCCTCCCAAGTGGGAAGGGTTACTTTTTCTTGTCCTTGCCCCCAGGGCTCTTGTTCAAGTCACGGAAATATGTACGCACGCAGTTCCAATCCTGATTGCACTTCCCGAGTTGTTCCATCACTTCACCAGATGAGACTCCGTATCTGGAGGCAATCTGCTCAGCGGTGCGTTGATCACGATCGTTGGTGCCCTGTTGGCGTACTTCTTCGCGCTCAGTCGCACGGGTGTTGCGCTCCTGCTCCCGTTGTGCTCGCTCTTCTTCTCGCTGCTGGTTGCGATACTCTTTCACGCCAACGGTCAGGATATCCTCCACAGAAGTTTCATCGTCAGCCAACTTATAGGCTTGACCGATCTCGCCCCAGCTGGCATCCAGCGCCTTCGCGTCGAGGATCTCGGTCCAGTCGGCATCGGTGCGTTCGGCGAGCTTGGCAGCTTGACGCAGTTCGGAGAGCGACGTGCCGTCCGCCAGGTAAACATCGAGCTCTTCGGGAGCAACTTCCAGCGCATTTACCAGTCGGTAGAACTGTCCCAACTCACCGGCGTTGGCTCCCGCAGCAACGCGAGCCAGTGCATCTTCGAAATCGGCCTCGTTACGCAGGACGCTGCGGGTGGCAGTGCGGATATCTCCCATGGTGTATTCATCACTCACAACGAGGTCGTACAGTTCGCGTATTCCATGCTCCTCCAAGAATTCACTCATTCGGTTTAGTTGTGATAGTGCGCCCCAGCTGGAGTATTCTAATTTCCAATCCAGGACTTCCTCCCAGGTGAGTTCATTGATCGTCTGGGTCATCTGATAGGCTTTCCACATACGGCCAAATCCGAGTTGACTGCCGGTGAGAGCACCCTCAAAGATGTTAAAAATATCCTCACACGTGTAGGTCTTCTCGGCTAGAGCATCAAGGAAAATGACACTGACGGCTTCAGCGATCTTTTGCGCAGTGGGATGGCATGCGTCCTGGGGGTCAGCTTCCGGATCTACGACAACGACTGTGAGGGTGTCCGTATGACTGCAGGCGGCGCTGTCGGTAACTGTTACGGCGGCTATGTAATTACCTCCCGCAGTGTACTCGTATAAAGGGACAGCTGCCTCAGTCAAACCCGCGTCCGGCTCGTCGTCTTCGTTAAGATCCCAAGCATAAGTGTAGGGTCCTTCCCCACCAGTGACCGAAGCTTCGAATCTGATGGATGCATTTCCCTCGTCGATGGTCAAGAGCGGTGGTGAGGGGGTGCTACCCAAGGTAACGGTGGGCCTATCTATGGTAACTGCGCCGGTCGCAAAGTCCTCAAAATCATTTTCGCCGGTGATGGTGAGATTCCATGTGAAATTGCCTGCAGAGGGATAGATGTGATCCTCTCTCAAGGCGTACTCCCCGGCGGGCACATTATCTTCCACGAAAAACTCGTCGTCGCCGAAAGCGAGCGTGACCGCGTAGGGCGCAAACGCGCTCTCAAGGGTGAAGTCGGAGGTGAAGCTCACGCTGTCACAAAGGACATCCGTCGTTACACCGACGGATAGCCCCCCTTGTGCCCCGGCAGCGATTGGCATGGCCAGGAGCAGGGCGATCAGCACGGTTCCGGTGATCCAGGTCTTTTTGAACATTAGCTTTCCTTCCTTACGATAGCTACGAAGGTGTAGCCATGTAGCGTTTCATCCAGCGTCATGCCGAACAGAAAATAACAATAATGCTGCGAAAGATATCGCTTCACAAGGGATAACGGATGAAGACACTTCTTGTTACGGAGGGGGATCTAGGACTTTGCTCCCAAGCAGTCCCGGTTGCCCATGCAGGGATAGGGGGGAGAAGAGCGGTTGATCAAGCTGCGTGCTTCAGGAGCAGAGGTAGGATCAGATGGTTATCCATTGAGCAGTACCAGGCCGGCGACGCCCACGAGAATTGGGACAATGAAACCAAGGCCCAAGCGAATGAGGGTGAAACGCCACCCTAAAAAGGGCAGCTCGAAGGAAACGGATAATAAAGCCAAACCCGCCCAGGAGGTAATCATCGCCAGCGTTGGCCCCATTCCAGCGCCAGAGGCGTATAGGGTGGCGATTAACGGAAAGACGACATATGGACCACCGGGCAGGAGCATGCCGGCGATCGAACCGATCAAGATCCCACGCAGACCAGATTCGGGTCCGATCAGGGTGCGCACAAACGCCTGAGGCGCCAGGGCATTGACATAGCCGACAATGATGAAGGCAACGATGAGGAGCGGCAGGGTCCGTTTGAGAGATGCCCAACCTACATCTATCGATCTGCGCACGCTGCCATCATGACGACGCCAAGCCAGGAGCATCCCGCCGCACGCCAAACCAATCAAGATCAACGTCGCCTGGGTCATTTCACTGCCGCCCGGAGGATATCAATGTTACGACCGAAGAGCGCTTCAGCCAGGAAGCCCAGAAGGGGTGGAAAAATGAGCGTAAAGACGTAGCGTGTGAGGGTTAATTCAGGACCGAGCAAGGCGAATTCATACGGAAGGCGCGAGATAGACCAGAGGTTCTTAGCGGTGATAAAGGCGACCAGGACGCCAAGACCCGCGCCTGAGGTTAAAAGACTGCCGGCGATGGGATAGTAAACATACGGACCCCCGGGGATGAGGGCCCCGGCGAAGCAGGCGAGCAAAATACCGCGCCAACCAGCGCTTGCGCTCAGCCAGCGCTCAACCATCTCTTTGGAGATTAATACCTGGGTTAGACCCGCTACGAGGAAAGCCGCGATGAGCAGCGGGGTAACGCTGAGCAGGGTACCAGCCCCCAGCTCGATCCCCTTAAGGACGAGCGTGCCCCCTCCGCGCACCCAGGCAAGGCCCGCCAGCGCCAATGCGACAATGATTAAAAAACTGGTGGTGCGGTCGATCTTGGGAAGGCGCATAACGGTTATTGTCCAGGGGCTTGGCCGCAAGGTCAAGTTTTGATTGGGATTCTTAGGTTGTTGCTTCGGCAGGCACCAGGGAGATCTCACTGATCTCCGGACGACAGTTGAAGCGTCCCGGCGGACCAATCACACCGATCCCACGTGTGACGTAGAGCCACATCGCCCCAACCCGATAGATTCCTTGATCATACTTATGAGCAAACGTCGGCAAGAAGGGCGCACCGAAGAAAGGGAGGCGCACCTGCCCCCCGTGACTGTGGCCCGAGAGCTGAAGCGCAATACGCGCATCTTGAGCCATTTCGTCGGCAAAGTCGGGTTCGTGGAGCATGAGGATCACCGTCGCGTCTTGCGGTTCTCCAGCCAGAGCAGCCTGAAGGTCGGGCTCGCCGCTCCAGGCGTCATCCAATCCGGCAAGCACGATTTCTTCACCGCCTTTGCAGAGTTTGACATGTTGGTTACTCAGGACAGGAATTCCCCGCCGTTCCAGCCCCGACCGCACAATTTCAGCATCGGTCCACAAGTCGTGATTCCCGAGAATTGCATACACTCCTAGTTTTGCCTTGAGACCTTGTAGCACCGGCGCCAGGGCATCAATCGATTCGGCCCTTTCAAAGACATAATCTCCCAACAGGCAAACCAGATCGGGTTCGAGTTGATTGGCCCGTTCCACAACGCGCTCGATGAAATCAAGCTGCGTGTAGGGCTCGAGGTGAAAATCGCTCAGACAGACCAGGCGGAAGCGATCGAACGTGGAGGGCAAACCTCCGATCGGAAGATCGATACGTTCAAAGGAAAGCCATTCGGGCTCGATATGGAAGGTGTAGCCGTAACCCAGTAACCCGCCAGCGCCAATTCCCAGGATTCCATACCCCAGCGCTTTTAAGCAACCGCGACGGGATAATGACTTTGATGGCGCTGGAGAGTCTTCAAGATGTGACCGGTCGACAACCATGTGTACAGGATATAAGAAAAAGTTAAAAGTGTGAATCTGTAGAAGTTTCGTGACCGTTAGTCTGGCCGATATTCATCCACAATCGTTTGAATCTGGATGAGCTCGCTGGAGGTCAGCGGGCCATACGCCATGGCGCTGGCGTTCTGAACAATTTGCTCTATGCTCTTCACGCCCGGGATCGGGATCATACCCTCGTCCAAAGCCCAGATGTAGGCCAAAGCTCCCTGCGCCATCGTGCGGCCACCCGAGGTGAGCAGATCCCGCATCGCATCTACAGCGGTGAAGCGCCAGGCCATCTCCTTGTCTTTGAAATCGTAGCGTGAGCGGACGTCATTGTCAGGGAAGGTTGAAGCCGTCGTGAACTTCCCGGTCAGCACACCCTTATGGAGCGGATCTTTATTGATCCCCGCCATGTTGTGGTCGGCGCATAGGGCGCGCATCTCAGGGTTGTCGAAGAGCGCGTTGAGCTGGAATTGGATGCTGGCACAATGCTCGCCAGGCGCGAACACTTCGGCGCGGTCGACCAGATCGGTGGACCAACCATACCAGCGGATCTTGCCCTGCTGGACCAGGTCTTCCAGGACTCCACGTAGTTCGAGCGCCGGCTCGGGGTCGAAATCGGCGGCGTGCAGCTGGTAAAGATCGATGACGTCACTTTTCAGGCGGCGCAGGCTTCCTTCCACATCGGCCCGCACGTTGCCCAATATCTGGGCATCGTCGCCGTACACCACCTTCTGCTCAACATCGACGATATGGCCGAATTTCGTGGCGATCACCGCCCGATCGCGTCTGCCCTTCAAGGCCTCACCCAGCACCGTCTCGCTGTGCCCCGCCCCATAGTTGTAGGCGGTGTCGAAGAAGTTCACCCCGGCGTCGAGGGCGGCGTGGATGGCGCGGATCGATTCGGCGTCGTCCACCTGACCCCAGCCCGCGGGCCATGCATCATGCCCCGGTTGCTGCCAGTTCCAGGGTCCGCCGATCGCCCAGCAGCCCATACCCAGCGCGCTGACTTCGATGCCGCTCTTACCAAGCAACCGTTTCATAGCGTTACTCCCTGCACAACTCTCACGCCTCTACCCGAGCTTCTATTTTGTGGGTTATGCGAATTCCGGTCAAGTGTCACAAATTCGCCCTTTTTAACGTTTCATGATAAACAATGTCGAATTACACTGTTTCTACTGAAACCAATATTGACCAGGGGCAATCACCACAGCAGCATATCATCATGCCTCTTGGGTCCTCAGCTCGAAAAGCTACACTCAAGGAGACTGATATGACTAGCGACATCGTTTGCCCCTTTGGGGACGTGTTGTGGTGTTCATGGTGGTAATGATCGTTGCGGCATTGAGCACGGATGCTGGTGCGATCTTTATTCTTCAACACCCGTTGCTGACCTGTCCTAGGATTTCGTTGGTGTCACCTACCACACGCGATAAAACCATCGCGGGTCAGACCCCGAAAATGCGGATCACAGCCAGCGACCCTGAGGGGATCAAGCGGGAGAGTCCGGTTTTTTGGCCCGCGATCGCAGGCAGGTACTCCAGGGGAATACGCAGATTTATCGCTATGCTAAGTGATCAGTCTGTGGCGTACATTGGCTAAGTTTTAAGGAGACACGGTCATGAAAACTTCATCACGGATGGTTCTGAGCCTGATCTCGGGTGTCGCCCTCGCCGGACTGCTCTCCGGGTGTGGGTTGCTGGAAATCTTCGGGCGCGGGCTGAGCGAGCTCTGCGATGTAGATACCTATGTCGTCAACAAAACCGAGGACACCAATGATGGTGTTTGTACCGCGGACGACTGTTCTTTGCGCGAGGCTGTGATCACAGCCAACGCCTGCGGAGGCGAACACGCGATCGAGCTGCCGGCCGGGATCTACCCGCTCACGGTGGCAGGGACTCGCGAAGACGAAGCTGCCACTGGTGATCTGGATCTCACGGCAGATATCACACTCGTAGGCGTCAACTCGATCGTCGATGGCAACGGCCTTGATACGGTCTTCCATGTCCTTGAGCCGGCAGCTGTCGAGATCACGTCTGTGATTGTTCAGGGGGCGAACGGGGCTGGAATTCTGACCGAATCCGAACTGCGCCTGCAGCATGTGACAATCCGGGATAACGATGGGCCAGGGTTGCTGATCTCCGACAGGCCGGCGAGCGCCGACCTGGATAACGTCACCATCGAACGTAATCGCGGCGAGTACGGTGGCGGAATCGTGCTTTCATTCACGGGGCAGATGACGATTAGATCAGCTGTCATTTCCGAGAATTACGCCAGCGCTCAAGGTGGCGGCATCTGGATGCAGGCTGGTAGCTTGGCGCAGATCAGTGGCCTGACGCTCGAAGAGAACCGCGCCGATGATGCAGGTGGAGGCATGTTTTCCTATGGGCGAGTTTTTATGATCGGCAGCCAGGTCCGGGGTAACCAGGGCGGCGGGGTGCACTTTGCCGTCATCGATGTCGCTGGGGGTGGGACGACGCGTGAGTCTGTCGAAATCGCCGAAACGACATTTTCCAACAACGCTGGTTTGGCAATTCGCAATGACGGGGCAGACATAGATTTGATTAGGGTCCGCATTCGGGAGAATGACGCCGGGATTCGCAATGACGGAGAGATGAGCATACAAACCAGCCAGATCAGCGCCAATCGGGAAAGTGGTGTGACCAATCTGGGTCAGCTTACGATAGAAGACACCACGATAGACGCCAACCGCTCCTCCGTCGGCGGGGGCATCTACAGCAGGGGTGAAACCCTAGTGGAGCGGACGACTATCTCGAACAACACAGCCGACAATTTTGGCGCCGGCGTGTTCGTTGGCGGTGGCTCGTTGAGGGTGGTGAACTCGACCGTCAGCGGCAACCGTGCTGGCCTCGGGGGCGGAGGGATTGCTTACGCTTCCGAAGAGGGCGGTACCCCTCCCGAGCGGATCGAACTGGAGGACAGCACCGTAGCGGATAACTCGCCCGGAGGCTTGCTCGGAGAGGTGAGCCTGCTGCGCACGATCGTGGCCGGGAATACCGAGAGGGACTGCTCCCAGCGTATGGATTCGAGAGGTTATAACCTAGATCAGGATGGCAGCTGCGGTCTGACTGAGCCGGGCGATCTGTCCGGGGTAGATCCGCTGCTTCGAGCACTGGCGGACAACGGTGGTGAGACGCTCACGCATGCTCTGGTCCCGGAGAGCCCAGCGGTGAATGCGGCCGGCACCATCTGCGCGGCAACTGATCAACGCGGCGTCGTGCGCCCGGACGGGCCAGCCTGCGACATCGGCGCCTTCGAGTACACCATCGTCCTGGCAGTGGGCACGCCTGACCCGTTCAGCAGCGCAGTACCTATCGCCCAGCCAAAAGGTCCCACAACTTGTCGCAGCGGACCCTCTGTTGTGTATCCACCACTCGCCTATTTTGACATCGGGCAGGAGCTCGTGCTGCAGAGTCGCAATGGAAACGGAACATGGCTGGAAATCCAACTGGAGGGCGAGCGGCCTTGCTGGTCAAACAAAGACCTGCTGGAACTCGATCCGGGGTTCAATGTTATGGATCTGCCGCTGGGCTTCATCCCTCCTACACCGACCTGGACCATCGTCCCACCCACGGAACCATCGGATGCAGGGCCTCAGGGCTGCTGGCATCAAGGACCCAATGATAACCAACCGATATGTTACGTCCCCTGCCCGCCGCAGCCCAACCCAGGTGGTGCCTGCACGCCCTGAAAAGATGCCCGGCCCGTTTCGATCGGGCCGGGCATTCAAAGCTTTATGGCGACATTTTCGAATTATAGCAACCCTTTAAGTGCCGAGACCAGGGCATTGAGATCGGACTGATCATTGTAAGCCTGGATCGAGACCCGCAGAAGGGGTAGCCCATTCCAACGGTAGGCGGCCACTTCGATTTTGTGTTGCTCCCAAAGTGCTTGCTGAACTGCTGGCGGGTCGAGCTCAGGCAGCATTACGGCGAACATCTGCACGAACCAGTCCTCACTTGAAGGCGTAAGAGCGGGGTTGCCTGTTAATTCGATCAACTGCTGCCGCAACTCGAGCGCAAGCGCATGACAGTGCTTGCGCATGGCAGGCCAGTCGTTGTCCTCCTGAAATTTGATCGCCGTCGGGACGGATAGAAAGGCTGCCAGGTCGCGCGTGCCCTGTTGTTCGTGGTGGTCAATGAACGGGGAGAGTCCGGGCTCCTCGGCTTCCCAGCCCCAGCTGACGATGAGCGGTTCAAGAAAGTCTTGCACTTTGTGGCGG
>JBFFQB010000019.1:0-34971 GCA_041573795.1 Anaerolineales bacterium | reverse complement strand
GTGGAGGCTCGCTCTTCTGCCATCTCAGCTTCTGCAACCATCTTTTTCTTAATCTCACGCTTGATCTCCACCGTTTCGATCTTCGCCCCCACAAGTTGATTGAGTTCGTCCAGCCGATCACGTGTGATGGGACCGCGCAGGTAAGCCATGGCCCAACGGGTGTAAAAGATCTCAGGTTCGCGGGCATGCACGTTGTGCAGCAAGAAAACGCGCTTATCCAAATCTGAGATCAAGTTGTCCATATCCGAACGTTTAAATCCACTCTCGGCCGCTTCCACGGATTCCAACCCGTCTAAAAGTCGGGCTTTATCCTGCTCAGTCTGCAGCTTACCAACGAACCAACTGCCTGCGTTGCTTAACGCCTTGTAATCAAGATCGACGGGGTTTTGCGTCACCAGAAGCATACCCAGACCGACCGCACGGGCATGCTTGAGAAGATCAATGATGGGGTATTTTGAAGCTGGTTTTTCAACAGGTGGTAAATAACCATGCACATCATCAAAGTAAACCAGCGCACGCAGGCTGGGCGATCCGGATTGGACTCTTGTCCAAGTTTGGATAGCTGTCATGAGAAGCGTGACGAAAAACATGCGCTCGCTATCGGATAAATGGGCCAGGTAGAATACGCTATGGCGCGGCTTTTTGCCGCTGAAGAGCAGTTTCTCAACCTCCAGGGGAGCCCCTTCAAGCCAAGATTGAAAGGAGGGTGCGGCTAACAGACTATTAAGCCTAACGGCTAACTCAAGCCGATCCTTTTCCGGGAAGAATTTTTCAAGATCTAAGGCTCCCAGGGTTTTCATGGACTCGGGTGGTGTCTGGATTAATCGGACCGTTTCATCAAGCGTTACATCCTGCCCTGCCCGCCAGGCTTGCTCAAACAGATTGGCCAACAGTATGTGTTCGCGTGAGCGAACCGGATCCGCCTCGATCCCTACCAAACCCAAGAGTGCAGTGACCGTGCTGGAGATCTTCTCGCGCAGCAGCTCCTCTTCCTTCTTCCAGTCCAGATCCGGTGCCGCCAGCGAGGCCATGATACTCACGGGTATTCCTGCGTCGGATCCCGGGGTAAAAATCGCATATTCGACCGAATCACGCACCGCAGTAATCTCCGAGGGATCAATATCCCATTTGGCCAATCCTTCCTTCCATGAGTTGGCCGTTCGCTCAGCCAGCGCTTCAACCGTCGTATCTTCACGGCGAGCTTGATCGGGATCAATCCAAGGTTGGAAATCAGCGGGTTCCAAGTTGGGGAAGTGCAGCAGGTGATTGGTAATGTCGCCTTTCGGATCGATGAGCAAGGCTGGAATACCTTGAAGTGCAGCCTCCTCCAGCAGGTCGATGCAAAGACCAGTCTTGCCGGAGCCGGTCATGCCCACCACGACCCCATGCGTTGTTAGATCGGCAGGGTCGTAAAGGGTCGCATCGGTTAAGATCTTCCCTGCCTTGAGGTCATATTTCCGCCCCAGGTAAAAATTGCCATTTCTGTTCACGCTAATCGTCCCTCCCGAATAAGGGTTTCTCAGTCCCGTCGATGATGCTATTGAATTCTACCAAGTATTCCTGGGCCAAGGATGGGCTGTGAACGATGATCACATTCTCGTCATTAAAATCTTCCGCACTGCGGCTGAAGTTATAAGAGCCTGTCACCACGGTGGTTTCATCAATCAGGATGACTTTATGATGCATGCTGTTTGGGTTGGTGTCCAAGCGCAGATCGGCGCCCCCTTTAAGAAGATCCTCAACCTCACTGCCCATATTCCCGGCCTGATCCTTCTCAACCACAATACGAACCTGAACCCCTCTCTCCACGGCATCACGCATCGCCTTCGCCAGGGGATCGCTCGTGAATACAAACGCCAAAGCGTAAACGCTCGATTGCGAGTTATCAATCAGTTCGACAAGACGAGATGCGACCCCATCGTCTGGAGAAAAATACACCTCCACCCGATCTTCGCCGATTAAAGTAATCGGAAAGGGTGTGTCGGGTAGGGACAATGCCCCGAAGCGATCTTCGAGAAACATCTCTTCAAATTCGCGCGTGTAATTGGCGCCCACATCGCCTGAGCGGACCCGTAACATATTGTTATTGTTTCGATACGCTCCATTGATGCTGTAGTTCATCGAGCCAGTCCAAACCTCAAACCGATCAATCACGGTAAATTTATGATGCATGAGCGAGTCGCGCTGATCCTCCCGTACGGGAATACCGCTATTCATTAAGGCTAATACCTCCGCTGCCTCTGCGTTATTGCTCTCCACAACAACACGGACGGCAACCCCACGACGGTGAGCGGCAAGTAGGGCGTCACGAATGCTCCACAGATCTAGATTGTAAATCGCAGTATCGACGGAGTATTGCGCCGATTCAATTGCACCAGCCAAAATAGAATCTGGCCCCCCACGGAGCGTGGCCGCAGCAGGATCGAAGGGTTCCGTGAAGAACACTTGCACTACCTGCCCAGGACCCGTAGTAGGGATCTCTTGGTCCTTTCGCTCCTGCGATTCAATAATCTGAAAGGCCAGCAAGAGCACCAGGATTATAGTGAGGGTGAGGATGGGCCCGGCTCTGCGCACTAGCCTCATTGCACGTCTATTCTTTCCAAATCCACGTCTCTCGTTTTGATCAGTTCAGGATCAGCTGATCTTTGCCCGGCATGATTGGACTTGGTGTGTCTATAGTAATTAAACAAGTTCGATGACCCCAACGTCATCCGGGACGGCAAGAGGCTCAAGATCCCAACTAGCAAGAAAGTTTTTCACGGATAAAACCCCCTTCGCTGGGGGGTATTCAAAGTCCCCCCTAGATGCGATTATGCTTCTGGTTAATACCTATCCACTGTGAAGTCAACTGGCACGTACATATCAACCTTGCATTCGGGCGGTGAAGCATAAACCCGACCAGGTTTCATCGAATGAACATACCTTAAAATCGACCCAACCAGAATCCATTCCACACTGCCGTACGACGGGTTGGGTCAAATCACTCTCGCGACCGGAGCTCTTCTTCGGCCACAGGATCCAGAGCTTGCCCCCTCCTACCCCGCGCTGGATAGAAACAAGTCTCTTCTCTAGATCTGCCCGCGCGCGGGTAAACCAGAGAACGATGTCAGGCGCTGATTCCACCCCCACGGTCAGATCCACCCCATCCGGCAGAGGTGTAAGCAATCCCACACAAGAATCTGGTGCATCGACCAACGCGACCCGCATGCCTGCTCGTATTCCCAACTTACCGACAAGCGGACGTTCAGCGTAGCCCGCAAATACAGAATCGGGGATATGAGGATCACTAGGCGGATCGGCCAGGCCGGCACGAAGGGCTTTTACAAGGCGTTTGGAATTCGTATAAACCGCATCAGGCAACAGAGCCCGAATCGCCTCGACCTTCTCTGATTTTCCATCTAAATAGACCAGCAGAGAATGGCGCGTGGCCTTTTGAACACGTAAGTAAAGACCCAGGTCGCGTCCTGTCGCAGGAGCGCGACTTAGATCGATAATGATCGCGTCCGGCGGTGCGCGGAGCAGCTCTTTCCGTAGGGTTTCCTGCATCGGACCAGCAGTGACAGCATACCCTCTCCTTGAAAGTTCAGCCCGGAGCCCTTCTACTTTTTCAGAATCGCTTGAAATCACCTGTATCTGTGCCACCCCAACAACCTGCAGGTCGAGACCTATTCCATCTTACCCCGTCAGTAACTTCCGTCAAAGACGATATGCACAAAACACATGATTATCCCTGCGCAAGCAATGACCAAGGCAGTAAAGTATACTTGACTTTTTGTAAAGTTTCCTTTACTATCTGTCCATCTGAGACAAAGGCAGGAGATGGGTCATGACACCTCAAAATCCTCTAGAAGCTCGCTGGCCATTGAACCTTGCAGGGGGAATCTTGATCGGCTTGGCACTGGGGCTCATCATAGGGTTGATCGACGGAGATTTGCTTGAAGGACTGGGATTCGGATTCGTGATTGGCCTGGCGATCGGTGCGGCTTTTGAACGGCGGCATCACTTGATGCAATACCCTCCCGGGATGCTTCGCCGCATAGTCATCACCACCGCATTATTCCTGATAGCAATTCTTGGTTCTCGCCTGGTAAAAGATGAGGTTACTACCCGGCCCCTGCAGATTGGCATCGCCCTCGCGCCTGTGCTAGGTTTCGCTTTGGTCGTCTTCACTATTGGGTCTGCCCTCGCCAGCCTGGATGAATTACAAAGAAGGATTCAAACCGAAGCCATCGCCCTTGGATTCGGGTTCACTGCCATTTCTGTAATTACGGTCGGTTTTCTGGGGGAAGTTGGTTTGACTCAGCCGGGCTGGATTTTCGTTGTCTTTCCGATGGTGATAGGCTGGGGATTAGGCAAGCTTTGGACAATGTGGAAATACCGATGAAAAATCGTCTCAAGATTTTACGGGCAGAACGGGATTGGTCCCAGGCTGTACTCGCGGAGCTCGCCGCTGTTTCCCGTCAGACGATCAATGCGATCGAGACTGGAAAGTATGACCCCAGCTTGCCATTAGCTTTTAAACTTTCCCAATTGTTCAACCTGCCGATAGAAGCCATATTCTTTCCAGATACATTTCATGCCGGATCTGGGTAGATGAGCTCCAACACGGAAACCCAGGGGTTCTCACTTCTCCCTCATGGGATACTGCGATAGCGGAAACAGCTTTCCAGATGATCGTCGACCATCCCAACGGCTTGCATGAATGCATAGCAAATCGTGCTGTCCACAAACTTAAAACCCTCGGCTTTCAAGGCTTTGGACATCGCATCGGATTCGGGTGATGAAGCCGGTACATCCTCCCAGGAGGATGTCTTCTTTCTACGCAATGTTTTCCCGCCGACGAAGTTCCAGAGGAAATCAGAGAAGTGTCCTTCGCGCTCGATCAGCGCCAGATAGGCCTGCGCATTCGTGATGGCAGCGTTAATCTTGAGGCGATTGCGAATAATGCCAGCGTCATTCAACAGCCTTTCACGCTGAGAATCCCCATATTGAGCTATGACTCGGGGATCGAATCCGTCGAACGCCTTGCGGAAATTTTCGCGCTTATGCAGAACGGTTCGCCACGAGAGTCCGGCCTGAAAACCATCGAGGAGCAGTTTTTCAAAGAGCAATCGATCATCATATACCGGTACGCCCCACTCCTCATCATGGTAACGCTCCATCAAGGCGTCTCCGCTGCCAAAACATCGTTCGATATCACCCATTAAATGCTCAAACTTCTCCCGTTTGCGATCCCGAGCGGGTTGACCGCAGGCGAATTTCGCTCTGCTTATAGCTCATTATCTTGACCAGATCGTTTACCCATCGCGTGCCACCCGTGATCAACAAGGCCGTGAGTAGAGTATCCAGCCAGGGTAGCACAGTCACATTGAACGGGCGCAAGGCACGCAGATCGAGGAGCAGACTCAATACCAAGGCGAGTGCGAAGGCAATCAAGCTATAGATCAGCCCTTTATGGGCCTTGATCATCCGTTCAAGCAATGGGTCTATCAATTCCAGGAACTGTTGCAAGGCAAAACCCGTTATGACGACCGGACCCAATGATTCAGCCCAAGGATTCATGCTCTCCTCCCTTTTCATTCAATCGACAAATCCTACGATTCGATAGCTTTGATTGATTCGGTCTTATTCACTTCGCAGTTTAATGACTGTAACCCCGTCGCCACCTTCCGATGCCAGGCCTGCTTCAAACGAAAGCACATACCGGTTCCCCTTCAAGCCTTTGCGGATAGCATCCCGAAGCTTGCCTGTACCTTTCCCATGGATCACACGTAGAAAGGGCACAGCGGCGAGGTAGGCTGAGTCAAGCTGCCGCTCAAGTTCTTCCAGGGCTTCGTCTGAGCTTCGCCCACGCAGGTCGATCTCAACACTTGCTGATGCTGCGGGGAAACGCTGACCAGGCGTTACACCGGCCTGACCTCGTGAAATTTCCTTTCTATCTGCATCAGATTCCCGAGCCGATTCAAGTTCAGGTAAGCGCGCGCGTACACGCAAGCGGCCAACCTGCACCTCGGCCTGGTCTTCAGACAGGCTCGTGACGACGCCCTCCGCATCAATCGAACGCAAGTAGACCGTATCACCCAAGCGCACGTTGGCGGCCGGGATGGGTCTATCAAGTTCTTCTCTGGGCACTGGCAGGTCCACCTGATCTTCGAGCTTTTCAAGATCTTGTGTGATCGTTGAGAGGCCTTCCAACGGCTGACCGGCCACAGAGAGCCTGCGCTTGAGGCTGCTCAGTTGCTCATGGATCTGCTCCACCTCCTGGCGTGCCTCCTGACGTGCCTGTTCGATCACTTCTCTACGCTCATCTTCGATCTGATCCAAGCGTTTTAGCAGTTCAACCTCAGCTTGCTTCGCGCTCTCCTGGATTTCCTGCGTCTCCTGGCGTGTGGTCAAAGCCAGATCGCGCTGTGTTCGGATCTCATCCAATAGCGCGTCAGCCTGAATCTCTTCTGGAGAGACCATTGTTCTTGCCCGCTCGACGATACTTTCTTCCAGCCCCAGGCGCTTCGCGATCGCCAGCGCATTTGAACGCCCTGGAAGTCCGATCGTCAGGTGATATGTCGGCCTCAGGCTCTCGACGTCAAACTCGACGCTGGCGTTACGCACGCCGGGAGTGATGTGAGCGAACGCTTTTAGGGATGAGAAATGCGTTGCAACAAGGGTGGTGATGCCGCGCTCGAGAATAGTCGCTAAGAGTGCCTGCGCTAACGCCGATCCCTCCTGCGGGTCCGTCCCGGCGCCCAGTTCGTCTAGCAATACAAGCGATTGCTGATCCGCCTGCTCAAGAATTTGGATGATGTTGGAGATATGGCCCGAGAATGTGGAGAGTGATTGTTCAATCGATTGTTCATCCCCAATATCTGCGAAGACAGAGGTGTACAGCGTGAGCGCTGAACCCGGAGCGGCCGGAATTTGAAGACCGCAGGCTGCCATGAGGATCAGCAAACCGGCTGTCTTGAGCGTTACGGTTTTACCGCCAGTATTTGGACCTGTGATTACAAGCGCATAACAATCGCGATCCAGGATCAAGTCGATCGGAACGACCGCATCGGGATCCAGCAGCGGATGTCGTGCACCCTCCAGGCGTAAACGAGAGCCGGGATGCTTGCCCTGATGCTCCTGTTCAAAGGGAAGCAGTTCGGGTTCATTGGCTTGCAAGGCTTCGGCGTAGCGCGCCTTCGCAAAGGCCAGATCCAGACTTGCCAATGCTTCCACGGTAAGCACGACTTCATCCCCACGCTGCGCTACAGCGCCGGATAACTCGGCCAGGATGCGTCGGATTTCATCCCGTTCGGCTAGCTCCAGCTCTCGGACCTTATTATTCAATTCAACTGCCTGGAGGGGCTCGATGAATAATGTCGCGCCGGAAGATGATTGATCATGAATCACGGCCTTGATGCGCCCCTTGAATTCGGCTCGCAATGGGATCACATAGCGACCATCACGTTGGGTAATCAATGGTTCCTGGAGCATCGGTGCAACTTTCGAACTGCTGATGATCTGTTGCAGTTTGGTCGTTAGTCGATCATGGGCTACGCGCAGCTGGCTGCGTATACTGGCTAAATTCGCTGAAGCTGAATCAAGGATATTGCCTCGCTCGTCGAAGGTACGATTGATGGCATCAATTAACCCTTCCCCTTCGCTGAGGTCTTCTGCCATCTTGAAGAGAACCGGGTAATGTTCTTCCGACTTCTCAAAATATCGCTTGATGGTTCTGGCCGAGATCAAAGTGTGCTTGATATCCAAGAGCTGGTGCGGTTCAAGCACAGCCTCGCGCTGGGCTGCTTCTACATCCCCGCGAACGTCGCGAGCACCCCCAACGGACATGTTTTCGTTAACACTCAACAGCAGGCGCGCTTCACGGGTACCCGCTTGGCGCTCGAGTGCTTCCGCTAAATCGGTGGAAGGCCGCAAGGCAAGCGCCCCTTCCTTTGAAGCTGAAAAGGCTGCATGCGAGGCTAATCGCTCAAGCACGACTTCTAATTCTAGCGTTCGTATCGCTTTCGATTCCATCGGCTGCAGTGTAACATGCTTTCCAGCCTTCCCACGCAAAAAACTGCATGCGCGCTCGCGCTTCCGTTAATTAACTCCACAATCGTAAAATTCCCGCGTATAATGTCCACACTTTCAGGATGCGCCACAACCGAACTACATGGAAAGAAGGACTTTTTTCATGAAGGAAGAAGTCCCAGAAAGATCATCAAGTGATCCTTCATTGCGCCCGCTACTGCGCAGCTTGCTGCTGGAGCTAGCAATTTATGCACCGCTGGTCGTGCTTTACTTTCTGCTCGTGCTGCGTTATGCCAACGATTTTCTGACTGAGTTATTCAACCGCGACACCATCCTCTACGCTGTTGTAGCAACCGTTGCCATCGTCGCACAAGCAGTGCTGCTCGAACGATTGACCGCCTGGTTGCTGCGGCGCTTCGGCTTGAGATAAATCGACATGTTCTTCGCTATCACCGGCGTCTTCATCAGCCCCTTGGTTCTTGCATTGATTGGCTTCGTTGTCGGGGTACTGGGCGGCTTCTTCGGGGTTGGGGGAGGTTTCCTTGCCGGGCCCTTAATGTTCTGGGCTGGCGTCCCGATCAATTTCGTCGTTGGGACGGATCTGGCACACATGACGGGAAAATCGATTGTTGCCGCCCGCCGCCACCGTGCCATGGGCAACGTCGATATAAAGCTTGGTATGCTGATGATTATCGGGACGATACCGGGCATTGAATTGGGTGCACAAGCGATTGAGCTACTCGATGCCAGTGGTCAAGCCGATCAAGTCGTTGGATATACCTACGTCTTCATACTCACAGCCATCGGCTTGTTCACCGGTTGGGAGAGCATTCGCGCTTTGCGCATGCAGCGCACGGATCAACTTGAAGCGCGCGGCGCATTGGACGTTCCGCTAGCGCTACCGCGCAGGGGAATCTTCACACTGCCCCCCATGATTCAATTGCCTACTTCCGGCGTTCAAATCTCCCTTTGGCCGGTCCTGTTCATCGGGCTTGTGACTGGATTCCTCGCGGGTTTTCTAGGCGTAGGCGGCGGATTTTTGCGCCTACCCCTGCTGGTCTATCTGGTCGGTGTTCCAACCCATGTCGCCGTCGGCACCGATCTATTTGAAATTGTGATCTCGGCGGGTTTCGGCACGCTCAGCCATGCCCTCAAAGGGAATGTGGACATCATGATCGCATTGACGATGCAAACAGGGGCCGCCATCGGGGCGCAAATTGGAGCAGTGGGTACGCGTTACTTTTCAGGACCAACGATCAGGCTGATGTTCTCGATCTTGCCCATCCTGGCAGCGATCATGGTATTGCTCAAAATTGGTGGTTAACTGTGGAGGGTAGCTATTGATGATGGAACCCACAAAATATTCCGGGCGCGCAATTCTGTGCATGAGTTCTAAAACCCCCGATCCAGCTGCGATCCATTTCGCCGAGCAAATTGTGAACGCTTTCAATATGCAGCTCGTTCTGCTGCACACACACCGTGATACGGCTGAATTGGAGGAAGGGCACCAGGCTGCGCAAGCTGTTCAAAAATTACTCAAGGTGCAACCGGAAGAGTTGAAAGAGATACGCGGTAGCCTCGAGAGCGTACTCAAAGACGAGTTAGACCCGGAGGCCCATGAGCTTGTTATCCTGGGCACATCGATGGAAAGTTTCGATCGCCGATCAGCGACAGTGAGCCGCCGTCTCGCCAGCCGCATTGGTGATAGCGTATTGATCATTCAAAAACCATCAAGCACGATTAAACGCATCCTGGTATGCACCGGCGGCCACCCGGCTTCAAACCTGGTAATCGAGCGCGGTCTTCAATTGGGACAGGCCCTTCAAGCCGAAGTGACGATCCTGCATGTCGTCACGGTGGCTCCCACGATGTATACCGGACTTACAGCTGTGGAAGAAGATTTAGAAAGTATCCTCTCACGCGATACGCCGCTGGCAGCACATTTACGCGCCGCTGCCAAACTTACCGAAGAACGACAGGTCGACGCCAAACTCGAGCTGCGGCATGGTGTGGTCGTCGAAGAAATTCTGCGCGCCTGCGAAATGGGAAATTTCGATCTGGTTGTGATTGGCTCACCCGAACCGCGTCGTATCTTTGACCGTCTTGCACTCGGTCAGGTAGGACCACAATTGCTGACCAGCACAAAGATTCCGCTGTTAATTGCCCGCATCGAACCACGAGAATCCTGATACCCCCCTGGCGTTCACTCCTACGAGAGAATGACTGGCGATGCTCCGCATAGGAAGAGGTGCGGAAGATCACTTCCTATTATTAACAAGCAGATCAACAATGGTGAGTAGCACTTTCCCCAGAAGGAGTACCCCATGAAAGATCTCACCGAAGCCCTGGTAGAGCTCATCCGCCGCACGTCCACTGACCTCCCGGCCGACATAGAGACCGCATTAGCTGCGGCGCGTGAGCGCGAAGCGGCAGGTTCAGCCGCGCAAGGGGCGCTGGATACGATCTTAGAAAACGTGGCGATGGCGCGTCGTGATTCGACACCGATCTGCCAGGATACAGGCACACCAATCTTTTATGTCCAACATCCGGCGGGTTGGAGTACGCGGGTTTTGAAGGAACAGATACGAGCAGCGATCGCCAAGGCCACCGAACAGACCTACCTGCGTCCCAACGCCGTTGATTCCATCTCCGGTCTTAACAGCGGCAATAATCTGGGCGATGACGCCTTCCCAACGATCCACTTCGAGGAATCCGAAGGCGATGACCTTAGGGTGGATTTATTGCTAAAAGGAGGAGGGTGCGAAAATGTGGGCGCCCAGTACGCCCTTCCTAATAATCGTCTCAACGCTGGGCGCGATATGGAAGGCGTGCGCGCAGTCGTGCTGGATGCTGTCCACAACGCCCAGGGGAAAGGTTGCGCACCAGGAGTGCTCGGCGTCGCCATCGGCGGCGACCGCGGTTCATCCTACGCCCGATCCAAAGAAGCCCTATTCCGGCCCTTAGCCGATGTACAGATGGACACCAAGCTGGCTGAGATGGAAGAACGTCTAACTGCGGAGGCCAACCAGCTCGGCATCGGTCCGATGGGTTTCGGCGGTGAAACAACCGTGCTGGGGGTGAAACTAGAGGGTATGCATCGCCTTCCAGCCAGCTACTTTGTCTCAGTTTCGTACATGTGCTGGGCTCATCGACGTCATCGCCTGACTGTTCGCGGTGACGACATCCACTACGCTTAAGGCAGGTCGACCATGAAAAATATCTCGCTACCGCTCGCAGATGATATCATCCGCTCCCTTCACGTCGGGGATCCGGTTTTACTAAGCGGTGTCATGATCACCGGGCGCGACACTGTCCACAAGTGGATGATTGACACTTTCATACGGAATAGCCGTCAGGCCGAGGGTGACGATCAGGAAGTTTATAAAGCCATCTTGCCGATCCTGCAGGGGGGTGCGATTTACCATTGTGGTCCCGTCGTCGCCGGCCTGGTCACAGGCGACTATCGTTTCACAGCCGCCGGCCCGACAACGAGCATTCGTGAAGAGCCCTACCAGGGCGAGGTCATGCACCACTTTAACCTCAAGGCTGTAATCGGCAAGGGCGGCATGGGCGCAAAGACACTTCAAGCTTGTGCAGAAGTTCCCGGAGTGTATCTCCACGCCATTGGGGGCGCCGCCTCACTCATTGCCAAAAGTGTCCAGCGCGTCATGACCGTGCATAAGCTTGACTTTGGAGTGCCCGAAGCCATGTGGGTGATCGATGTCAAGGAATTCCCCGCCGTCGTCACCATGGATTCTCACGGGGGATCGTTGCACCAAGAGGTGGAGAAGCACTCTTCCGCTAAATTGAGCGCTTTGCTGGGGGTCTAACCCTACAAGACACCTGCGATAAAAAGCCGCCTTGCCTGGCGGCTTTTTGCGTTCTCCTATTCTCCCAGAATATTATCCTGATTAAAGGTGAACTCAGTGGTAACCCCATTAACGGATACAGAATAATTACCTGCCGGTAATCCATAAACATCGAGTGGAATACTCTTCTCAAAAGGTTCGATTACCTGGATACAATTGGCTTGAGCATCACGCTCTGTCGTGATTAAGACTTCAAATGCGGTTCCATCCCGCTCCGTTAAAATCTCATCGATTTCGATACAAGGATTACCGACATATCCCGTTACCTGCAGATGAACCTGCAGAGGAAAAGACATCAGCATAACGACCTCAACCGTCTCCACTGTCACCTGCCCTTCCACAACTGCGTTGTCAGGTGTCGGGGAAGGGATAATGATTCCGCACGCGACGAGCAAATCCATCATCAGCATGAGACCAAGTGCTCTCTTCTTCATAAGTGGGGAATCTCCTTAATTCAGGCTTGCGTGTTCTTTAGAATGAAGACGTCTCAACGAGGAGAGAGGTTCCGCTGACATGGAATGGATCAAAAGCCGCGTTGCTGACTTTCCCAGGGCGGCTCGGCACCAACTCGATATTCCTCAACGCTAGGGCCCATTAACTTCTTTAGGCGCCAGGTTCCATAGAGATAGCTGATGATCAGAAGCGTCACCGTCGCTGGCCAACCGAGGATCACGTTAAACAAGGCCAGTCCACCTGTCGATGCTTCCCGAAACAGATCCAGTTGAAGAAAGAATCTGGCCCCAAAGTAAAGTGTCCAGAACGCTGTAACCTCGCTGTATGCGGGACGAACTTTGGGGTGCCAATACCATCCAAGAGGCCAGCGGCGGGCGATGTAACTGGTCCACGCAACCAGCGGCCGCCGGACAACGATGCTACCCACGCACAATACCAGCGTGAGTAAACTGGAGACCAACCCGGGAAGAAAGAAGCCCTGCTCACCCCCCAACACGCGCGTGAGCAAGATCGCAAATCCGACGCCAGCCACGCCAGCAAGTGCATACCAGAGGGGTTGGCCACGGATCAACCGAAAGATTCCTAACATCAATGCCACAATCACTGCCGACAGCGCCCCCACCCAAAACCCGGCAAGGCTAAAAATCAAGAGAAACAGGATCGGCGGTAACAAACTGTCGAGAACGGTTGCGCGCTTGAATAACACATCTTCGAGTTCTCGTCGGATTTCGTTGATTCGTTGTTTCATGACATGATTATCCTTTAAGTCAAAGGAGATTGAGCCCCTCGTTTATCGTTGGATATTCCAATATGGGCAGGAGTTCTTCTTTCATGCGGCTGGTATCGGAAGTGTAAGGCGCCATACCAATGCGGATGAAATCACGTGTAATCGGTGCTTTCGTCTTGAATATACTGGCATAGATTTCGACCAAAGTTGCCGCGAGATAGAATGCAACGGAGGGCAAGCGTAACGGACGGGGATAGCCCCAGCGACGGGCACAAAGATCCAAGAATTGCTGCAGCGTAATCGGTTGTTCATCACCAAGATTGATGACCCCTTCGAGTGAGGGGTGATCGATCGCCGTTTCTACCGCACGCAGGAAATCAGGTAATGCTAATAGATGTATCCACGTTGGCCTGTACCACACCGGGAGCAAGCCCCAACGCATCAACCTGCGGGCTGCTTCGATCATGAGAACGCCTCGACCATAGATCATCCCTGGCCGGAGGATAATCGGCCGGATAGAGGACTCTTCGCCTGCCTTAAGCACCAGTTTCTCTGCCGCGAGCCTGGTCTGGGCATGAATAGATGCCGGGTGTCCGTCGATCCTACCTGACGCGGGCGATTCCGGGCTGCTCTCGCCTTCCACATGGGGGAAGCTAACCAGGATGATTTCACCCACAGCTTCCTTCTGCGCGGAATTAAGCAGATTGGCAACATACGCAACGTTTGTTACGGGCAAGAAGCTTTCAGGCCAGGGTTGAAATAACACACCGGCGAAGTGGACGATGCAATCCACATCTCGACAGGCGCTATCTAGATCAGCGGGCGCTCCCAGGTCAGCCCGAACAACCTCCACGTTATCCCGGTCAATTTCATAATTGATTGGGCGCTTGTGGACCATCAAACGCAGGTCATGCTTCCCCTGCAACATTGAACGTGCGAGAAACCCACCTAGATTACCTGCAGCACCGGTTATTAGTATCCGCATCGGGGCACTCCAATCAGATAAGGGCTCAACACTACGACAAGTGTATCTTCAATGGCTCTTATGCGCGTCACGCATAAAAACCCTTTAATTGCACACAAGCCTGATGCTAATTGGAAGAGGGTAGCAGAGAGGGTGAGGCTCGATGGTGGATGCGCGCCACGACGGCTTTGTGGTCGGAGTGTGGTTTTGGTTGCGCGGTGAGATGCTGGGCGTCGAGAATGCTCCAATTATGCCTACCGGATTTTAGAAAGAGATAATCGAGGCGCTGTTGCCGAAGGGGGTATCCCCAGGGCCAACGCAGTAAATGGGTATGCCCATCTTCCCCTGGGTTCATGGTCCGAAAGGTGTCACGCCAACTTTCACGTGCCATATCGATGGTGTACGATGCTTCCCCCGCATTAAAATCTCCGCCGATGACTGCGGTCCCCTCCCCTGTAAGCTCACTGACCCAGGTGCGCAGCTGCGTCATCTGGCGACGATTCTCGCTTCGGAAAAAACCCAGGTGGGTTGAGACAACCCAGAGTGTACAGCAACCAATCTCAATTTGTGCCCCTAGGGCCATACGCCGCACAAGCGGACCGGCACTCGAATCTAACTTCAGCGCTTGATGTTCATGTACAGGGAGATTCGTCAAGATGGCCGGTCCCTCTTCAAACCCAATCGCGCTTTCTGCACCATTTGCCCTGACGTATCCTTGGGCCATACCCAAACGTTCCCCCAGCCATTGACTCGCTGACAATTCGGGAATTCGCAAGGCTTCTTGCAGCAGCACCACCTGTGCCCCCTGCGCTTCAATTAATTGCGCCAGGCTTTCCAGGCGCTCGGGAAGTTCCCGATGGCGCGGCCAGTCATGCCAGAGATTGGCACTCAGGACGGTCAACGAATCACCCTCGACAGGAAGCTGCTGCGCTGAATTTGCTCGCACCTCTATGCTGACGGTCGGATCGCTAATTTTGCGCGCCAAATCCACCATTCGCCCTATGAATGGCACTTTACTCAACCAACTTCGAAGCGCATTGATCAGGGAAAAACGGGAGCGGCCATTTGGCCGCATATCAGAGCTCTGATGATTTGGATTTACCGGCAAGACACAAAAAAAGCACTTCCTGTAGATTTATCGCCCGTTACTTATACCACGAAAACCATCTGAATTGGTTGGAATGTTACCCCTGCCGAATAAAGTCTTGCATACCCTGCAAGAAACCAGGGATGACTTCTTTCGGGAAACGTGGCCACGTCAGGATGATTGCAACCAATACCCAGGCACTCAGCATGAGCCCAGCACTGGTCGCATGCAGGATCGCAACATAGATAAACCATGCATAGATCGGCGCTTGGAAGAGCATCCCCAAAGAGCGAGGAATACCCGAGCGCAGAAAGTAGGCCCCCCAAAGCAGCAAGTAGACCAGCGCCACCGTGAGATTTAAATAACCTATGATCAGGAGATAGAGCAGCAACCCAAGCGAGACGGCCATATCGATTTCGAGATCATGCGCGCCTACCCAGGTTTGGTACTTGACCTTGCTCCGCTTTGCCAGCGCTCCATCGAGGATATCGCCGGTCCAATCTGAGGCTAATAAAACCGCCGCCCATGGCAGACTGGTACTTCCCTGTGCAATGCCCAACCAAGGAAAGACGACCAGAAGAAAACCACGGGCGATCGTAATAAAATCTGCAACCTGTTTTGCAACCATCGTGTAATCCTCTGCTCACGAGCACGAAGGTTTGTAGTTCTATTCTATACCCTCCCGGATGATTCTGAACTGATTTCTCCCCGACAGCTTTTCTGTCAGGAATCACGCTACACTTTAATGCCTACTCGTCAATCTCATCCAGCACAGCCTGGTCTTTACGCAAGCTCCTTGCCCTTAATACCAGGCTGACGATGTAAAGCGCCATCGTGCCAAGGATGACGGAAAAACCCATGATCATGAAATTGACCGTATCGGCGGGACCTTGTTGTAAGAACATCGATATCTCCTGATTGAACTGAGCATGCTTGATGCTCAGGCTGGTTTGAATTTCACTTTGCCTACGTGGCCAGTGCCTGCATTTTGCGCTCTTCAATGTACTCCCTGAAATCTTGTAAGCGCAGTCTGTGCCAGAGCAGGGTGGCGTATACAAACGTAAAAGTGATCAGGCTGAAAAAGAAGGCCGTCTGCATCCTCGGCGTCATGTCGAAGGTACCTTCAGCACCCGGATCATTGTTCCCGATCACTACCGGGTGGATGGTGCGGAAGATCCGTATCGAGAGGAAGGTAAGCGGAACGCTGATAAAACCAACGATCCCGTAAACAGCACCAAAACGCGCCCGTCGGTCAGGATCTTCGATCCCCTGGCGCAGCATCAAATACGCTATGTAAATCAACTCCATGATCGTTGCCGTCGTCAAGCGCGGATCCCATGTCCACCATGTGTTCCAAATCGGGCGGGCCCAAATTGAGCCACTGACGATGTTGATGAACGTAAAGATCACGCCGATCTCGACCGATGCTAATGCTACTCGGTCCCAGCGGCGATCAGCTTTCGTTAGGATGATCACCCCAGCGATGGCGGTAACCAGAAAAGCCAGCGCCCCGACCCAGCCTGCGGCAACATGAAAGTAGAAGACGCGCTGAACCTCGCCCATCACCGCTTCGCGCGGTGCATAAAAGAAGACCAGATAGAGGGCAACCGCAAAGACGAGACCAGTGATCCAGTTTAGGACTTTTAACCCCGTTGGCATTGCTTTCATCAGTTCTCTCTCCTCTAGATTTGTGTATATCTGTTATTCCTCAACAACATAATCGAACAACATAAAGGCTACCGCGATGAAAATGACATCATAAACCAGCAAAATATTCAACCAGGGCATGATTTCGACCATCTCAAGACCCTGCAAAAAACCGTTGCTGGCCTTTACTGCCGCTAGTAAAAGCGGAATACTCACCGGGAAGAGCAAAATCGGCAGCAGGATATCGCGCGTGCGTGCCTGCACCGCCATCGATGATAGCAATGTGCCGACGGCCGCGTAGCCGACCGATCCCAACAACACCACCATGATCAAACCCGCATTGATCAGATTTAGGTTGTAGAGCACGCTGAAGGTTGGCAGCACAATCGCTTCTACGATCGCCATGAAGATCAAATTGCCCAGTACCTTGCCAAAGTAGATTGCACTGCGATCTACAGGAGCCAGCAATAGCCCATCCAGACAACCTCGATCTTTTTCAACCCCCATCGAGCGGTTCAAACCCAACGTCCCCGCAAAAGCAAAGGTAACCCAGAGCACCCCAGAGGCGACAGTCTCGCGGGTGCGGATATCCAGCTCGAGCGCGAAATTGAAGATCAGGATCACCAACAAAGCGAAAACTAGCATTGCACCAAGTAGCTCACGGCTGCGGTATTCTGCCAATAAATCCTTCCATACAACCGCACCGATGGCACGCAGATAGCTGCGCAGCTTACTGGGTCGCCGAATGGGCCCGGACACCGATTGCGTGACGCTACTCATCCTGGGTAACCTCTCGATAGAGTGCCGGTAGATCGACCAGCACGTGCGCATCCTTTTTCACTGATCTGGCGATCACGCCGCGTGAAAGGATATCCACCCGGTCGGCCAGCTTAGCTGCCCGCGGTAGATCGTGGGAGGTCATCACCACGGTCCGTCCACCTGAAGCAATCTCACTGAGCAAGCCATCCAGCATGCTGGCGGCATCCTGATCCAATCCGGTATGGGGCTCATCGAAGAGCAGGATCTGTGGGTCGTGCAGGATCGCGCGGGCGATTGCCAGACGCTGCTGCATCCCTCGGGAGAATTCCCTCACCAGATCGCGCCGACGCCGGTACAAGCCCACGACCTGCAAGACTTCTTCAATGCGGGGTGCATAATCGATCAGCGCGTACATGCGCGCGTAGAATTGTAAATTCTCCTCTGCATTCAGATCACCATAGAGTAAAGGTTGGTGGGAAACAACGCCTAATTGTTGACGTACCGCAGCTGACTGAGCAGGAAGCTGGAAGCCGGCGACACGGACTTCCCCCATCTTAGGGCGAGATAATGTGGCAAGAATCCGCAGGAAAGTCGTCTTCCCTGCACCGTTGGGACCCAGTAGAGCGACGAACTCTCCCTGATCTACATCGAAATCAAGCCCACGCAAAACGGGCTTGACCCCGAAAGCCTTGACCAGGCTGCGGACCCTAATCATCGTCGGGTTTGCGCTCCAGAATCTGGGCTTTCAAACCCGCGCGGCGTTGCTCATATGATTGCTGATCCAGTTCTCCCGCCTCATATGCATCATCCAGTGCCGCGATCGCTATTAGCAAGTCGCCTCGACTTGGTCCGGGGTCCGAAATGTTGGAACCCACTCCTTGCGTTTCCGCACGGCGCCGCCAGTTACGCAGGAACACGCCAGTCCCGACCAGGACGGCTCCCAGGACTCCCAAGCCGATGATGAGATTCGACGAGCTCACATTAGACTGAGCCAGGGGATGTGCCCCGCGCAGGGTCAAGGCTACCTGCTCGCCTGCCTCCAAGGAGTCCATGGCATAGTTGCGCAGGATCATCCCCCCCATATCCAGCTCCCCTAGATCCTCCACCCCGACACCCGAGATCACGGGTGCGTCATTCTCAGCCAATAGCACGACCGCCTCAACCGGAAGACCAAGCGGCTGGTTGAAGGACAAGGATCGAGCATAGGGTAGCGAGAAGGTGACGACGACTTCCAGGGGCACATCAGGCCGGATCGGCTCATGGATCAAAAAACCTTGATCCGTCAACGTGAATAGCTCGGCGGCGACAGAGTCATCGAAGCGCAGGTTGGTGAAGCCCTCCGGCAGGGTTATTGGAATGGCATTCAGGCCATCGGCCTGGACGACTGTACGATCACCCTCGGCAGAAATCAACCAGAGTTCCGAGACCTCGACGAGACCCTCGATAGAAAAGTCGAAGATGAAGTGTAAGCGATCGACGATCAGGCTGCTCTCATCCGCAGTGGTCTCATAGATCGTAAGCGGGAGCTCAAGTGAGGGTACTTCATCTAAAAGATGACCACCAACGGAGTAGTAAACCACTCCCTGATATTCAACCAGGGCTCCATAGATTCGCCCAGGAACCATTTCAAGTCCCCCGAAAACAAAATTACCATTCTCGTCAACTGGCTGGGATTGCTCGAATACAGGGAGATTATCTTCTAACGCTACGACGGATACTTCAAGACTATCCGGGAGCGGCGCATTTGATGTCCCGTTTACTACCGATCCGCGGATGGTGCCTGCTGGTAGAGCTGAAACAGTATCAACCGGCTGTCCAACCATATCGCCATGCTCTGTCGTTGCAAGGCTTTGGACGTAGGCTGCCAGGACCACTTGCTCTTCTTCTGAGAGGCTCTCGCCCAGGGCTGGCATTTCGCCAACGCCGTTCTGGATCACCTCGATCATGGCAGCCAACGATCGCTCGGCGTAGCCGGCGCGAGTATCAAGCGCTGGACCATTTTCGCCACCCACCCCCAACTCGCCATGGCAGGCCGAACAGAATGCAGCATAAAGATCCTCCCCACTCTGGCGGGTAGCGGGAGGATAGCTCAAGCTTAAAGCATAGGCGACTACATCCCAACGTTGCCCATCACTCAAGCTGGAGAAAGGTGGCATGAAATTTTGCATTCGCCCTTCTGTCACAACGCCGTACCATTCGAGCGGCTTTTTTTCACGAGCGAAGGCAAGATCTCCCAGTGCTGGAATAACGACGTCCAAATTACCCGACATGCTGCCATCGCCCATACCCTGTGCTCCATGGCATGGCTCACAGCTGTCCATATAGATCGATGCGCCGTTGAAGAGGCTTGGCGCTGTTTCTGGAGGGGTTAGTTCCGTTGGGGCTTCACTTTCGGCCACTGACTCAGGCTGGGACGGCGCAGCATCTTGCTGCATGGGGGCTGCCTGTGCCGTAGCCAGTGCTGGTGGAGGCGTTATATCTTCTGCCAGAGAGCAACCTGCAATCGACAAGGTGATAAGGAAAAGGAGATTCCACTTCAATTTCATTTATTCTCTACCTGCGCTCAGTTGGAGTGATGTGCCACAGCGTGTGCAAAAGGCATCATCCTGCTGCACTCCAGCACCACAGGAAGGACAGTATCCAGCAACCGCTCCTGCGGTTTTACCTCTTATTCTGGCTACAGCTGACTCGATCTCATCCGCCGGATTTGTTGTCAAAACAGGCCTGGGTGTACTGCCAACAAGCTCATCCATGACCTTCAGCACCTCAGCACCCGTATGCATTAGTTTTTTGCGTTCGATCTTATAATCGCCTTCGAGGATCTTCCCCATGGCGAAATCCATGTCCAGTTCCTGCACTTGGTTTAGGATCCGATCACGCTGGGCCTGAAGTTCCGAAAGTCGTCGGTCTTCCACCGATACAGCCCTACCACCCTTCACCAAGATGGGCATGCCGATATATGCCCCAACAGCAATTGCCAGCGCCAATCCAATCAGGATCGAACCGATGTCCATACCTTTCTCCTTCTGAACCTTCCAATTATCCAGCAGGTGGCGGAGCCTACTCCGCGAAGGCCAACTCGATCTGCTGGGTGATCTCGCTCAAGGACTCGTAAGGACCAATTTTCACCGCTACCAACCGTCCATCCCTATCGGCAACATAGGTTTCGGGCACACCACGAATGCGGAAAGCTTGCGAGATACGCGTCCCCAGATCTGGGCCGTTAGGATAGGTAATACCAAATTTTTCCAGGTACGCACGTGCCTCAGTCTCGGTATCGACGTAATCGACTCCAAGGAAGACCACACCTTGATCCTTGTACATCTGGTACGCCTGCTCCAACTCCAATGCTTCCTGCTCACATGGCTTGCACCATGAGGCCCAGAAGTTAATCACGACCACCTGACCCTGCAACTCGGCAAGTGGGATCTCCTCACCATCAAAGGTGGTGAAGATAAGATCGGGCACGGGATCTCCGATCCCGATCGGACCCTGTTGCGTCCGTATCAGGCCGAATCCGACCACGAACAGGAGCCCAAGCACAAACCCCCAAGCCAGATACGCCGACCAACGTCGGGCCGCCGGGACTTCAGAAATCGCATCCTGCTGTTCAACCATTCTGATCTCCCATTCTCAAATCAGTCCTAAGAATCGCCTGTCTCACGGCGTCGTAATTCCTCTTCAAGGCGTTCTATGTAGGGGTCGTCAACAGTAATTTCTTCAACGAATGTTTGTGGCTCATCCCGGCGCCAGGTCTGTACCACACGCCATAGCACCACTGCGCCTATGAGAAAAGCCAGTGGCGGCAGGATGTACACCAGCCAGTTCAACCCTTCGGCTGGCGGTGTCGCCAGGACACGGTCGCCATATTGATCCACAAAGTATTGCTTGATCTGCTCTTCACTCCAGCCGATCTCCAATTTCTCGCGGATCGTAGCCCGCCATTGTTCACAGGCTTGTGTCGGACAAACGTCCAGCGGGATGTTCTCGCACACCGGACAGTAGAGCCCTTGCGCGATCGCATTCACCTCGTCATCGCTGGGTGGATCCCCTTGTGCAAATGCATTGCCAGTGATGGAAACCACCAGCATCACCAAGCTCACCAGCAGGATCCCCAGCTTGGGTTTACGGTTCATGAATGTCTCCCTCAAGCCTGAGCATAGGATTGGACCGACCGACGCATGGTCTGTACCTCAGGGTTGGGCCAGGCAGCGATCATCGTGCCCAGGATAAAGACCAGGCCCCCCAACCACATGAAGTTCACAAGGGGGTTGTGATAAACCTTGAAGGTTGCACCTTCCTGGGCGATCGGCTCCCAGCCCACAAGCAGGACGTAAAAGTCATCCTCCATTGTTGAGCGCACCCCTGGGATCGTCATCGGCTGCTGCGAGGCGTAATAGTAGTCCTTACGCGGGTAGAGTTCGTCGACCAGCCTACCGTCGCGATAGACCGAGACCACCGCCCGGGCGACATTGCGACCATCGGGTGTGTCGAATTGTGAGAGCGCATCATAGGTCATGATGTAGCGGCCTAATGTCAGTTGCTCCCCACGCGCTAGCGTAGCCTGTGTTTCTGTCTGAAAGACCTCGATACCGATGATCCCGAAGGCCATCAGAACCACGCCCAAGTGGATCATATAGCCACCATAGCGGCGACGGTTGCGTCCAGAAAGTCGCCAGAAGGCCAGGAACAGGTTCTCTCCGTGGCGGCGGTTTCGGGCGCGAGCACCGCGCCAGTACTCATATAAAGTCACGATCGCAACAAAACCAGCCAGCCAGTAACCCACGATGGCGCCGATATTGCGCATACCCGTCAGCGCTAAAATAGCCGGGATCGACAAAGACAATAGCGCCGGTTTCCATACTGCCCGGCCGATCGTATGGTAGCTGCGGCTGGCATAGGCTGATAATGGAGCAATACCCATCAGCAGCAGCAATCCCAGCCACAATGGGCTGGTGGCGCGCTCATAGAAGGGAGGACCAACAGTCACTTTCTGACCGGTGAAAAGTTCCGAAATCAGCGGGTAGAGCACGCCCCAGAAACATACTGCCAGGATCCCCATGAAGAGCAGATTGTTTAGGAGAAATAGTGCTTCGCGCGACCACCAGGAAGTCAGATGATTCTCACCACTAAGGATCTGCCATCGGTCGATCAACAAGCGTAGTGAGGCCACGAAGGTGACCCCAATGAAGATGAAAAACATCGGACCGATGGCCGATTCAGCAAAAGCGTGCACCGAGGAGAGCACGCCCGAACGGGTCAGGAAGGTTCCAAAGAGCACCAGCGCATAGGTCAGGATCACAAGCACCATATTCCAATGCTTGAGCATGCCCTTCTTCTCTTGCACCATAACGGAGTGTAGAAATGCGGTTCCAGTCAACCAGGGCATGAAGGCTGCGATCTCAACGGGATCCCACCCCCAATAGCCTCCCCACCCTAAGACATCGTAAGCCCAACGCCCTCCCAGGATTAAACCCAGGGATAAAAACAACCAAGCCACCAGGGTCCACCGGCGTGTGATGCGGATCCAGCGATCATCGCTGCGGCGGGTGATCAAAGCCGCCATCGCAAAGGCATAGGGGATCACGAAGGAAACGAAACCGAGATAGAGCATTGGTGGGTGGATGATCATGCCGGGATGACGCAAAAGCGGATTGAGACCCTGGCCATCGGGTGGCGTTATCGGGATTGCGCCGCTTGGCTGCAGCATGGCAGCAAGCTGCTCCCCCGAGGGTGAAAGCCATAAGCGTGCAAAGGGATTCTCAAAGAAGATCGTCAGGCTGAGGAAAAATGCCAGCGTGACCATCGTGACCATCACGATCCAGGGCAGCAGCTCGCGATCGCGATCCCACTTCCGTAGACTCGCTGCGGTGGCAAAAGCTGCCATCAGCCAGGACCAGAAGACCAGGGAACCCTCCTGACCACCCCAAAGGGCAGTGATTCTCAGGTAGGTAGGCATGCTGTTGCTCGTCACCGAAGCCACGTAGCGGATCTGGTATTGGCCATCGACCAGCAGCCAGATGATGGCCAGTGCGGATACTGTAAGGAGGGGGAAGGTGAGCAGCATAGCATGCCGGCCGCTCTCCACGAAATCAGGTCTCCGCTTGACGGCACCGTAAGCTGCAGCGCCTGCACCATAGAGCGCAGCAACAAAAGTAATCACAAGCGCAAAATAACCGACGTTGGCTATCACAAATCCATTCTCCTCTGCTCAATCAGCTTGATCATAAAAGACAATGCCCTGCCGGGGAATTTTTCAATCCAGCAGGGCAAGTTCGCTCCTAGATTAACTCTCGACAGATTGAAGTGGAACCTCTTCCTCATATCGGGTCGGACACTTCAGCAGGAGTTCATCGGCATAGAAAACCCCATCCTCGCCGACACGCCCAGTTACGATAGCCTGGGCTTCATGACGCAGGAGATCCGGTATGGGACCCTCATAAACGACAGGCAGACGAGCTGCATCCTCATCTTCAAGCGCCTGGTGCAGTATCTCCGCCAAGCCCCCTGCCTCCTCAATCTCATCCAGGTCGGCGGGGATATTGACGATCGTGAAGTGCAAGGTCAGCGATTGAGAATCATAAACAATCGTGTCGCCATCGACTGCGCCAGAGATCTTGATATCGCGCGCTTCCAAGCTTTCACTTTTGGCGATCAGTTCATCGATGGTGAGATAGTACTGGGCCGAAGCTTGCGTCGAAGATGCGATCAAATAGACGATCGCTGCAACGATCAATAAAGCACCAATCAGGAACTTGGCTCGGCCTGGGCGTTCAACCTGGGTCGCTTCTGTCATCTCCTACCTCCACATACAATACTTCCGTCGTAAAACGGTGAAAATTGTAACAGATGCCGGCATGCAGTGGCGCGCCAGCTTCCGGCATGCGATGAACCGAAAACTGCCGGAGTGGCACGATTACATGTATTGCTTGAGCAGTTTCTCACGATCAGATTAATCGTTGATGAATTTCTGGTCAGAAATGGATGAGAAGCGATGGATCAAGACCGTGTTTGCGACCTCAGCAGGAAAGATGGTTATCAACCGGAGTGACACGCAGTAATCGCGGAAATCTCAATCCAACATGGACCAGCGTGATATTTGTACTTTCACGGTAGGTTTACTATTATTTGGCTCCATCCGAGGATGTCCAATAGCAGTCGATTTTGGCAATGAGGGAATTTCGCCAGTTATAATCTAGCGTTGCAGCCCAGCGGTAGCCAGAGGATTTCTGGCAGATTCTCACGAACGATCGGTGTGTCATAATGAGTTTACGGACCAAAGTATCCTTGATGATCCTCATCCCGGCGATTCTCATCATCGCCATATCTAGCGTTATTCACTACCATAGTGAGCGTGAAGAGGCCCTGACCACGATGTCCGTGCTGGCTTCTCAAACTGGGGATGTGATTGAACGCGCCATCCAGCACGATATGCTCGAATCAGATTTTACACACATCCAGCGCATCTTTGACGACATCGGTGAGGATCAACGCATTGGATCATTGCTCTTGCTGGACTTGAGTGGCAAGGTTATCTTCTCACCCGAACAGGAGGATATCAACCAGATCTTGAGCAACCAGGAGGGCTCCTGCCAACCCTGCCACAACCTTTCTCCTGAGAATAGGCCCTCTGGGATTGTGACAAGCGCGCAAGATGGCCAGCGCTTCTTCCGCAGCATGCATCCGATTGAAAACTTACCCGAGTGCCACCAGTGTCATGATCCAGACCAGAAGATTATCGGGGTATTGCTAACCGATCTCTCGATTGAACCGATTGAACAAACGCTAGCAAATGATTTGCGCGGTAACTTGATCTGGTGGGCTGTTACAACTCTACTCATAATCCTCCTGGTAAATTTCGCCATGCGACGATGGGTGATCACCAGGATCGACAACTTGCATAGCGCTCTCGAAGGTTTTGGCCAATTGCCGGAGCACCAAGAGGTACCGGAAGGGCCGCAAGATGAGATCGGACGACTGAGTCATACCTTTAACCTTATGGCCAAACGCATTTCAAAGAGGGATACTGAAAATCGAGCCTTGTCCCAGGCCCTGCAAAAACGAAACACTGAGCGTGGGAAGTTGCTCAAACAAATCATCACGGCACAGGAAGATGAGCGCGTGCGTGTGGCGCGTGAACTCCATGATGAACTTGGCCAAAGCCTGAGCAGTACCGCGCTTCAAATCGAAACGGCAAAACGCCAGCTTACGGCGGACGGACAAATTGGACCGCTGGCAAATCTTGACCAGGCGAATCAGATATTAAAGGACGCGACAGACCAAATGTATAACCTGATTACGGGTTTGAGACCTTCCATTCTGGATGACCTTGGTCTCGAAGCGGCCTTCAAGTCTTTAGCAAAACGCACACTTGAATCAGCTGGAATAACCTTTTCGATCGACTGTACTGAGCTCGTCGAGCGGTTGCCGCCCGAGGTAGAGATTGTGATTTTCCGGGTGTTTCAGGAGGCATTCACAAACGTTCTGCGTCATGCCCAGGCTACACATGTGACATTGAAGATCTGGGAAGAAGATGGTCATGTTCATGGAGAAATCGTAGATAATGGGATTGGGTTTGACCACGATCATCCGCCCGAGCCCAATGGGAGATCGACCGGCCTGGGCCTCCTGGGTATGCGCGAACGCGTAGAGCAGTGCGACGGTGATTTCAACCTTTACGCTATGCCAGGAGAGGGCACACGAATCCATGTCGCTCTTCCGATTGTAGGCAACCTTGATGACTGATCGCATCCGGATTTTGATCGCCGACGATCATACGATCTTCCGATCTGGTCTCAAACTGCTGTTTTCCTCTGAGCCGGCATTTGATGTCATCGCCGAAGCCGAAGACGGTGCCCAAGCAATTGAACTTGCACATCAGCTTCAGCCAGATGTGGTGCTGATGGATATTGGCATGCCGGGCATCAATGGCTATGAAGCCACAAAGACCATCAAAGCGGATAACCCTGACGTGAATATCCTGGTTCTCACCATGCACCGGTCCGAAGAGTATTTCTTTAAAATGCTCGACGCCGGCGCTTCTGGCTATGTGCTCAAAGGAGCCGAGACCGAGGAGCTTATCCAGGCGGTTCAAACGGTTGCCCGGGGGGATGCTTTTCTCTATCCCAGCATGGTCCGTCGTCTCGTCGACCGTTACCTCAAAGTCCAATCAAGTGAAGCAGCCCAGCGAGATAGTCTTACTGCGCGCGAGAATGAAATTCTACAATTGATCGCCAACGGATACTCGAACAACGACATCGCTGAAAAGCTGGTTATCAGCCCCAGCACTGTGCACACGCATCGCACCAACATCATGCAGAAGCTTGGCCTAAGTAAACGGCACGAATTGGTCCGCTACGCACGCGATCAAGGCTTGCTATAGCCCTTCCAGAAATCTATCGCTCCAGCGCTTGGCTGCCCTAGCAAAAAACGCCAGATGATCTGGCGTTTTTCCTATCTGAAATAGCAAGTTCCCCGATTCCATTCGCAATCGCAACCCTATAGCATGGTACTTGGAGATCCTAATGGGACTGCCAAACGTATTCATTCTCTGGGCTCACCCCCTCTTTGATGAGGCTGTGCGTCGATTATTGCTTGATTGGGGGGTCAATGTCGTTGGATCGACCTCTGATCCATTCACTGCATTAGACCAAATTAGAGCTCTGAGCCCGAACGTCGTGATTCTGGAGGACGCCGATGATCCATCAGAAGCGGAGGAGCAACAGACTATGGCCATAATCAATGCCAGTCCCCATGTGATCCGCTTGAACCTGAATGATAACGAACTGAGAAGCTACCGTCGTGAGCGCCGGACTGTCGGTAAGATCGAAGACCTGGCAGATCTACTCATGTCTGATTTGGAGACACCAGATGGCAGCCAATGAGAGCATCGTGAATCGCTTTCGAGAAACCTTTTCCGGCACACGTGCAATCCTAGCTGGGATCGTCGTATTCTTTCTCCTAATCCTGGCGGCGATTTTCATCAGCCGCGCAGCTGCATTAGCTGCGCCTGCTCAGCCGATCGATTTCAGTCATGAGAAGCACAGTCAAGCCGGCCTGGAGTGCGTATTCTGCCATTCGCAAGCTTTGCGATCGGATATTGCCGGTATCCCTTCCGTAGAATTCTGCATTGGGTGTCATACAACGATCGCCTCGGAAGCGGAACAGATCCAAATCCTGCAAGGATACTGGGATCGCCAGGAGCCTATCCCCTGGGTCGCGGTGAACGACCTGCCCGATCATACCTATTTCAGCCATCAAGTCCACCTCTCTGCCCGGGTGAGCTGCGAGACTTGCCATGGCCCAGTGGCGAGCATGGCCCGCCTCAAACCTCTGAACACGATGGACATGGGATGGTGCCTCACCTGCCATCTAGACCAACCGGAAGAGAAGGTTGCCCGGCTGGCCGATTGCCTAGCCTGTCATCAGTGATCAATGAATGGAGATCAAATGGCGAGCAAGCTAAACCGACGACACTTCCTGAAGATTGCCACGGGGGCAGCGACTGCGACCGGGATCGCTGCTTCCGCTCAACGGGCGCTACGCATTCCCTATGTACGACCCCCTGAGGAGACCTTGCCAGGGGAAGCAACCTGGTATGCCAGCACCTGCCTTCAGTGCCCTGCCGGTTGTGGCCTGCTGGCACGTGTGATCAACGGGCGACCTCGCAAGCTCGAAGGCAATCCTGACCACCCGCTTAATCGAGGCAAATTATGCGCTCGCGGGCAAGCCGGGCTCAACGATCTCTATAATCCTGATCGTTTTCAAAATGCTGTCCGTCAGACCGGCGGGCGTAATTCTCGAAAATTCGATGCCATCCCGTGGGATGAAGCCCTTTCGCAGGTCGTAAGTGCGATCGAAACGACCGGCAACCCCAACAGGGTCGCCTTTCTGACCGGTGATATCCCTGACCACCTTTCTGCTTTGATTGACCTCTTCCTTCAATCCCTGGGTGCCCAGCCATCGATCCACTATGATCTTCACTGTGAGCTCGAGGGTCGAGCCCATTTAAGTGCGCTCGCACAGCGTTGGTTTAACGACAGCAGTCTTCCAGTCTTCGATATCGCTCGTGCCGATGTGATCTTCTCCTTCGGGGCGAACTTCCTGGAGACCTGGCTCTCCCCTGTATCCCAGAGCGTTGATTACGGTCAGATGCGCCAGGGCGGTTTCGGTGGTCGTGGCTTTGTCGCTCAATTTGAGGCACGGCTCTCATCAACGGCAGCCGCAGCCGATGAATGGCTCCCCATCCAAATGGGCACCGAAGGGGTGATCGCCCTTGCCCTGGGACGCATCATTGTGGAGGAAAATCTGGGGAGTGTCGGTAGCCATCGGCCCTACGCCCAGCTCTATTCTCGCCTCGATGTAGGTGAGCTGGCTCAGGTTGCCGGGTTATCCGTGGAAAAACTACGCGAGCTTGCACATATCTTCGCCGGAGCCGATCGGCCGCTTGCTATCCCGGGCGGCGGTCTTTCAGGCCTCTCCAATGGAGCCCAGTCAATGGATGCTGTGATGGCCTTGAATGTGCTCATGCGCCGGATTGGCCGCGAGGGGGGTGTATTCCTCCCACAGTCTGTGCCGGCGCAGGCTTACGCCAGGCAGGCATCTTTTCATACCTTCGAAGATCTCGGCAACTTGATCGAATCCATGCGAACCGGCCAGCTGGACATCCTCTTTGTAAAAGGCACAAACCCGGTCTTCGAGCTTCCGAGATGGACGGGGTTTCGTGAAGCGATGATGAATGTTCCGCTGGTTGTTTCATTCAATCCGTCGATGGACGAGACCTCAGTATGGGCTGATCTTGTACTCCCCGACCTGACCTACCTGGAATCATGGGGGTTCCAGCTTCCCTCACCGGGAGCGGATCGACCTGTGGTTAACAGCATTCAACCCGTAGTCGCACCCCTATACGATACCCGGTCGACCGCCGATGTGATACTGACCCTCGCTGCAAGCCTCGGCGGCGAGGTCGCTCAAGCCCTGCCCTGGTCGGATGAAGTCGAATTTTTAGAGCAGGCTAGCCAGGAGCTCTTTGATTCGAGCCTGGGCAACTTTGATGCCCGCACCCCTGCGGGGTTCTGGGCCAAGTGGCGACAATTTGGCGGATGGTGGTCGGAAAAACCCTTGCGCCGAGAGCCTGAGATCACCGGTTTGCCTGCGGATACGATCCGGATACCCGAAGCTCGTTTTGTGGGTGATACCGGCGAATTTCCCTTCCATCTCCTGCTCTACCCCTCCATCACCCTGAGTGATGGCCGCGGGGCTAATCAGCCTTTGTTGCAGGAAATCCCTGATCCGATGACAACAGCCCGGTGGGGCACCTGGATCGAGATCAACCCCGAAACGGCGAAACAGCTTGACCTGGAAGACAACCAGATCGTGCGCATCTCTTCTGCGCATGGCGAACTCGAAGCCCCTGTCGTGATCTACCCGGGCATACGACCTGACACGCTTGCAATGCCCATCGGGCAAGGTCACGAGGAATTTGGTCGCTTTGCCAGTGGCCGGGGGGTCCATGCCCTGGACCTGGTGTCGTCTTTTGCCGCAACCGCATCCCCTGAACTGCTCTGGGGTGCCACACGTGTTCGCATTGAAGCCACCCGCCGCAAGCATGAAGTGGCGCGCTTAGAAAGCCTTGAAGGAGAGGGCCGTGAATCGATCCGCTGAGACTGAAACCAAATCCGGTATTCGTTGGGGGATGGTCGTCGATCTTGATCTCTGCACCGGGTGCCAGGCTTGCGTGGCTGCCTGTCACATCGAGAACAATGTGCCTGTGGTAGGCGAAGAAGAGGCCATTAAGCGACGCACACTGCATTGGATCCGCATCGAGCGCTACTGGGAGGGAGAGTACCCCAACCTGAAAGCTCGATTCATGCCTGTTCTCTGCCAGCAGTGCAGCGAGGCTCCCTGTGAACCGGTTTGCCCAGTCTTCGCCACCTACCACACCCCCGAAGGCCTGAATGCGCAGGTCTATAACCGCTGCATCGGTACACGCTTCTGTGGAAGCGCCTGTCCCTATAAGGTGCGGGTCTACAACTGGTTCCGACCCGAATACCCTGAACCGCTCGATCAGGCGCTCAACCCCGATGTCTCTGTCAGAGAGCGCGGCATCATTGAAAAATGCAGCTTCTGCATCCAGCGCATCCGCCGCAGTGAGCTTGAGGCCAAAGCGGCCAACCGCGAGCTGGAGGATGGCGATGTTCAACCGGCGTGTGTACAGAGCTGCCCTTCATCCGCGCTGGTTTTTGGTGATTTGAACGATCCGGAAAGCCGGGTCAGCATGCTGGCCCGCACCCGCCGTGCTTTCCGCATGCTCGAGGTGTTAGGAACAGACCCAGCGGTGATCTACCTCAAGGGAGGTGAAACCAATGCCTGATCTTGATCCCCTAGATCAGCTCAACATCAACGCAGGGCAACCTGAAGAGGAGGAATGGGAGGACCGACTCCTGCTCGAAGAGCGCACGGACCGCGAGATCAATGAGGCCGTCCTGCGCCCAATGTTTGAAACAGGCCCGCGCTTCTGGCTGCTCGTCATTGTTCTCACTGCCATCGTCCTATGGGGTTTATACGCCTGGGGCTACATGATCGTATACGGCATGGGGACTGCAGGCATTAATCAGCCCGTGTACTGGGGGCTTTTCATTGCTACCTTTATCTTCTGGGTCGGAATCAGCCACGCCGGCACGATGATCTCTGCCGTTTTGCGGCTGCTAAAAGCGGATTGGCGACGACCGATCACGCGTGGCGCAGAAGCCATGACAGCGTTCGCATTGATGATGGCCGGCCTGTACCCGCTGATCCACCTGGGAAGGGTTTGGAAATTCTATTGGATGTTCCCCTATCCCAACAACCGCCTGATGTGGCCTAATTTCCAGTCACCGCTGATGTGGGATATGGTCGCGATCCTCACCTACCTCATCGGCTCAGGCTTATATCTCTATCTCGCCCTCATCCCCGACCTGGCGATGGCGCGTGATTATACCGAGGGGTGGCGCAACCGCCTATACCGTTTCTTCGCGCTGGGCTGGCGTGGCACCGAAAGCGAGTGGCACAAACTCCACCGCGCCCTCGGTATCTTCTCGATTGTGATTATCCCGGTTTTCCTCTCCGTGCACTCGATCGTCTCCTGGGACTTCGCTGTCACGATTCAGCCCCGCTGGCACAGCTCGATCTTCGCGCCCTACTTTGTGATGGGCGCAGTCTATTCCGGATTATCCGCGCTGGCGATGATCCTCGTGATCGTGCGCAAATCTATGAAATTACAGGAATTTCTGCGCGAAGAGCACTTTAATGCGTTGGGAAAACTGGTCATGGTCGCCGGCATGGGATGGCTCTACTTTTGGTTTTCCGGCTTTATCGTCGAGTGGTACGGCAACGAACCTGTCGTTCGCGAATTGATCCACGACGAGATCAGCGGACCTCTGGCACCACTCTTCTGGCTCCAGATGACTGCAAACGTCCTGCCTATCATCCTGCTGGCATCGAAAAAAATACGGACGCACCCAACCCGGCTCCTGGTGATTGCATTGATCGTGAATGTGGGCATGTTCACCGAGCGTGTCTTGATCGTAATCGGAAACCTCACGCGCAACTACCTACCCTTCAACTGGGGCAGCTACACACCGTCCTGGGTGGAGATCAGCATCGTGGCAATGACCTTTGCAGGTTTCATCCTGCTCTATACTCTCTTCTCACGTGTCTTTCCCTATGTGCCCGTTTGGGAGATCAAAGAAGGTCGATTGCGTTACAGCTTCAGGCGGATCGGTCGCTTGCTCGTTCCGACCGCGGCTGAGATTGAGTGAGGAGCACTATGGCGGAAGTTGGTCGTTTGATGGCGTTATTCAGCGAGGCTACCGCAACTGCGGATGCTATAGATGGGCTCCACGCCGTTGGCGTCGCCGATGCAGACATCACGGTTATCACCGGAGTCCCTTACCCCGAACGCTCCATTGGGCGGCACGTCGAGTGGTTGCGTCTACCCTATATCGTCATCGCCGGTGCACTGGGCGGTTTGATCTTCGGTCTGTTCCTCTCGGCGATTACCCCCCATCTCTACAGGCTGGATGTAGGGGGTCATCCCCCCGTGGGTTTTGCCCCCGCAGCCGTGATCACCTTTGTTTTCACGATGCAAGCCACGATTATCTCGACTTTTCTGGGTGTGGTCTGGGAGATGAACTTCCCGGAATTTGGGCCGAAGTACTACGACAAGAAGGTCAACGACGGTTTTATCGGAGTTCTGGTTGAATTCCCCGAAAACTTACAAGCACAGGTCCAGAAACTTCTGCAAGATCACGGTGGAACCAACATTCATCGACCGGAGAAACAGCCATTATGAGCATGAGAACACGTCGGGGGCTTGTGATCCTGCTGCTCCTGTTCGCTCCCTTTATTTTCGCCTTACTTCTAACCTACCAGGTCATCATTATCCCCTTCCCCAGCGACATGGTAGATAACGTTGCGGTTGGCTACCAGGAGAGCCCGCGTTTAAAAGTCCCAGCTGGGTCGGTACCTGTTCAGGGGCTTGGGGTCATCCCCGAGGAATTCCCTATCAATCCCGTGCAGGCTGATAAAGTTTCCCTTCAGCGTGGAGAGATCCTCTACAGCTTCCATTGTGCACTCTGCCACGGTGACACCGGACGGGGAGACGGACCCCTGGCTGATTACTTCAGCCGCACACCTGAACGGCTCACCAGCGAAAAAGCTACAGCTGAATTCGATGGGACCGTCTACTTGATGATTTCCCAGGGGGTGGGGGAAATGCCACCACTTGCAGAAAATCTAACCGTCCGTGAACGCTGGGATGTGATCAACTACATCCGCACATTCACCACGGATTCAGAGTAGGAGATGATGAATATGTCCGATCGCCGCAAACTTCTCTACCCAGCTACCCTGCTCCTCCTGGTAGGGTTTCTGAGTGCATGTGCCCCACCAGATCGCCTGCCCACCGGTCCCACACCGATCCCCACACTCATCCCGGTCGCCCAGCAAGCCGATCAGGTGGAACCTGCCGAAGAAGTTTCCTTCATACTGCAAAGCTACCCGGCACAACTACCCTCCACCACCAAGGGACTCGAGGTCTACGATTCATTCTGCCTCGATTGCCATGGGCCAAACGGTACTGGAGTTGTCCCGGGAGCGCGCGATTTCCGCGACCTGGATTACATACGTGGTGAAACCCCACAGGATTTCTACGCTGCCGTGACTGAAGGCCGCAATGACATGCCTGCCTATAGCGAGAGCTTGAGCTCAGACGAACGCTGGGATGTCGTCTTTTATATCTGGCGACTTTCAACCACGCCAGACATTATTGCTGAGGGCAGTGAGATCTACGCGGCGAACTGCAGCCCATGCCATGGAGCGGACGGTAGTGGCGAGCAATTGGGGTCGGCCGATTTCACCGACCTGAGGGAAATGGATAACCTGGCACCACGAGATCTCTACCTCACCATCACGCAGGGTCGCGGGTCTATGCCAGCCTGGCAATCCCTGCTCTCCCAAGATGAACGCTGGGCAGTGATCGACTACCTGCGAACCTTCACCTACGACCCCACCCTTCCTGAGGCGGCAGAACCCGGAGAGATCGTTGAGGGCGAGGCAGAAACACCCGCAGCCAGCTGCACAACCGATCCTAATCCTTTCGAATTTGGAGATGTTCAGGCCATCCAGGCTGGAGGTAGTATTTACGATGGCCAGTGTGCTGCTTGCCATGGCGCGGATGGCAGCGGCGGGTTGCCGAATACACCGGATTTCACCTCTGCAACTGTAAACCGAGCCTTACGAGCCGATCCGCAAGATCCCTACTGCATCCTCGCAGTCGGTGAAGGCTCGATGCCCGGATTCCAGCGCACGCTGACAACCGATGAAATGTGGCAAGTCATCACATTTTTAGAGTCACTTGCCCCATAAAGTGAAAGGGAAATCTATGAACAAACTCCTGAAGAGGGGGTCAAGGTACATACAGACCATAAACTGATGCACTAGAAACGAGGAGAAGTATGAAAAGCTCGATAAGAATTGCCACATTATTGTTGATGGCCCTGGCATTTACATTGGGTGCCTGCGCCGGAGACGCCCCTCCCACCGATGCGCCTGCACCGGAAGATGAGCCTGCGCCACCCAGTCCGCCTGAAGTCGAATTGAGCGGGTCGGTACCAGAAGGAGGCCGGCTCTATGATAAATGGTGGAGTGAGGCAGGGGTGGATGAACCAGCTGGAGATCAACCGCTGTGGGCATCTCAATCGACGAACACCCGTAGCGGCTCAACCACCTGGCGCTGCAAGGAATGCCACGGTTGGGACTATATGGGTGCTGATGGCGCCTATGGCTCCGGTTCACACTTTACCGGATTCCCGGGGGTGTTCGGAGCAAGCGGACAAAGCGATGGTGAGCTGCTAGCATGGCTCGATGGTTCGACCAGTGCCGATCACGACTTCTCGGCGATGGGTGACGGTGC
>JBFFQB010000018.1:0-36282 GCA_041573795.1 Anaerolineales bacterium | reverse complement strand
TTGGGATTAGAGCTCCCTTGCTACGGCTAGAATCACTCCATGGAATCATGCTGGAACTTTGCCTGGCAGCACGATTCCAAATCTGCACACCTCATCACCTGCGAGTACACTGCTAAGCACTTCAACCTCAACGGGTTGAGCAAGTATGGTTTCCCAAATATTTTTATAGAAACCAGCACCACATTGGCAGTATGTTTTTGGAAGGGCTACACCTAGCCGTATCGCCTCGCGCACTCTGGGACAGTGACAATATAGCTCTCGTCTGCGCAGTGGATCCTCTTCCTGAAGATACCTCTTCAAATTTCCACTTTTCGGGATCTTCGTCACCACAAGGATGTGACCATCCAGGTTGCCTGCCAGCCCCCACCCATTTGCTACGACCTCCTCAATTTCGGCTTCTTCAAGCGCAAGGGAATCTCGTAAGAAATCATGGGCCATCGTATCGAGGATCGTATGAATTTCTGCAATATCCCCATGCAGAGCATAAATCTCTCTTAGCGGTTCTAGTGCTTCCCTTGCGTAATGACAAGCGCAATCTGAAAGAACTTGCTCGGCCATTTGGCGGGGGACCAATTGCGCTAACTCTTCGATCGCGGATCGGGTCCAGGCGATAACTTCTGATCTAGGGGAGCGATCCGATAAAGCCGTTCCATCGGCCAGGGTGTGATCCATTGCCTCGCCGATTGCAGATCGCCCAATGGCATGCTTAAACTTCCTTTGCCATGCTTGCTCAAAATCCTCTGACATCTTCACCCCAATGCTGATGCACAACACGACCAAATCCAGGCTCAGAGAAGCTCAGGATCCAACCATCACCAGCAGGATTACTCCTCCCCCCACTCAAGTAAGTCATATCCTGATTCAGGCATAGCAGCCAGCGGAGGAGGGATAGTACCAATTTCATCATTGCCCCTGATACTGAACATTTTCAGATTGGGCAGGCGCGCTATGCTCAGCGGCACGTCCCCCGAAAACTCGTTGTTGCTCAAGTACAAATCCACAAGATTCGTGCACTCACCTAAGGAGGCAGGCAGAGAACCAGATAGTTCGTTGGCGCGGAGTTTGATTGTTTGCAGGGCTTTTAAATCTCCCAAACTCGCGGGGAGAGAGCCACTCAAGTCATTCCCATCAAGATCCAGCAAAATCAAGTTCTCCATCCTTCCAAAGCTTTCTGGGATCGAGCCAACAAAATTATTATTATGCATGATCAAGGTTTCAAGCTTTTGCATCTCACCTAACCATGTCGGCAAGTTACCTTCCAGTTCGTTGTAGTACAGGCTAAGAACCTTTAACTCTGAGAGAGGCGATAAATCTTGCTCAAGCGTACCGGTGAGATTGTTGTAGTTCAACGAGATTACGGAAATATGCCGGTTTTCACAGCGGATCCCGTGCCAATTACAGACGGATTCGTCTTCAAACCAGCCACGCGAATCCTTCCAATCTGGTCCTCCCGTTGTCTCAAAGAACCCCTGTAGGGTCTCACATTCCAACGCGGGCACATCACGTACCCGTTCACAAAAATCAGCAGAAGGTACGCATGCCTGCAAAGAGACTAATAGGATTAAAAGCAGAATAAGTATGCGTAGAATCCAACCCGGAATTTTGTCTCCGGATGATTCATGTTCCCGTCCATCCTTCCACATTTTCACTGAGGCCTCCCATTGGAAGTGCCAGGCTCAAGAGACTGAAACGGACTAGGGTGCTGTTCCTTCACCAAGATCTACTTCATCCAGGGGGTGTCAACCCGTGTGGAAGTCTGATAGTCTAGAATCTTACCCAGCGCCGGTCAGTACCGCTCTTGATGGCCAGATTTAAGCCACTCCGAAGAATCGTTTCATCACCGTGAGCAGGATCAATCCAACGCCCCAAGCCGAATAACCGCTAACAAGAATGGGAACCAACCGCCACCCAGAACGAGCCGCAATCCATGCCACGACTAAGAAGCCCAATGTGGGCAACAGACCAAGGAACATATTAAACGAAAAATCGGAGACCGCTGTCGATTCCCCTTTTGCCGAAGCGTATACGATCCACAGCGCCAGTGGTGCTCCCACGGGCATGGTTGCCGTGATCGCAGCTAACCAGCGACTCTGGCGCTCGAGGATCGCTACCAGGATAATGATTGCGATTGAAAGGATTACAGGAATGACGGTTTGGGATTTCATCGTCTAAGGAAACCCTCCTTCTCATAAGGGATATCACACCTATGAACTTTCAACGAACCAACATATTTACTTTGGCGGAAGCGATTGCGCAAAACGAGTTCCTCGTTGTAACCAGGCTTCTAATTCTTCCTGGGAATGAAAAGCTTCAGCTTGCACAACGACCCAGCCTCGCATAGGGCGGCCGGTCATATCAAATTCCCTGACATGGTCCTGGGATAGCGCTTGATCGTAGGCATCTGGTCCAACTCTAACGATGAGATCCGCACCTGTGACCCCGCAACTCATATTTCCATGCAGCATGAACCCGATGCCCCCGAACATCTCCTTCGCGGAATACCCATCAAGATCCTTCACGATCGTACGAACCCGCTCTGCAAGTGCTTTATCGTATGCCATGTAATTCACTCCCGAGATTTAATCGCCCGGACACGCAACTCTAGAATGCCAGCGGATGGTTGATCCCATCACGCCGCCGCATAACTCTCCAGTCGGCGGTAATCCCCGCTGGGTTTGAGCGGAGGTCTGTTGGAATATATTGCGCTGCCACGATAGAACTTGCTTGCTCTTCGCATAAACCCAGGAGGTAGATTTTTTGAACATAAGGAGGTGAGGCCAGCGCTTCAATTTGCCAATCAACTATACGCTTACCCAGAAATGGCAAGAGACCTTTTATTGGGTACTTATCAGGATCCAGTACTTTCATCAGTTGACGACGGACCGGGGCACGCCCGCACATCATAAAGACTGGGAATTGTTCAACCTTGGTGAACACCTCTCTCTCCCTTCCCCGGGACGGTGTGAAGGCCCCCAGGTTTCACCGATATCTCAGTATAGGTGATATTGAGATCGGCTCAGTGGGTCAGATTATTTAACTCCGTACCAATCTCCCCTCTCAAAATCAGCCTTGAAAATCCTACGATCTTCTTCGTCAACAATGGCAGACCCGGCCTTCATCGCTTTAAGGTGGTACGTCTCCGCTTCTCTCTTCTTCCCATTCAATGCTAATGCTCTCGCGATCCCTTCAAATCCATAGGTCCTATCGAAATCTTTCATCACATCTTTATGCACATTGGTGAGCTCCAAGCAACGACCAGCGTGGCGCAGGGCAGCCTGCGCTTGCCCCAGGACCGTGTAGGCACGTCCTAACAGCCACTCACCTCGTTGCAAGCTCTAATGTTGGATCCAGTGGTATAGGGAAGCGCTGGCGACAAATTCCAATTCAAAATCCTCATCGATAGACCGCTGCTCGATTGAAAGCAGTTCCCACGCACGCCGATTGGTACTCTTCGCAAAATGCTCGTGCGCTGCAGAAAGGTCAAAGTCAACCACATTACTCATCCGGGTTGCCTCCTGAGACAATCAACAAAGCATTCAGCTTGGTCTGATTGGCATCGATGACATGCTTGGAGTTCGAAGAGCGAGCTCTCACGCAGATTGGGCTAGTTCCATCCTGATTTTGTTCGATTTTATCCAACCTTTCGGAAACTGCCGCTGATGATCCTGCAGAATCATTACGGCATTCTTTACTTTCGACCGGGTAGCTGCGCTTGGACTTGTTCTATAGCGGGCAACATGTGCAAGAATTCTGGGCTGTAAGCTTGGAAAAAGTCGGGCGTAGATACATAAACTTACGATCGCCCAAGAGACAACGAAAACACTTTCATCCGTAAGGCATGCCAGGAGCAGCTCACATGCTTGTCGAGGATCCTTCCAATCAAGCGCCAGATGACCTATCGTCATCGCCAAGTGCCAGCGCACCATTGGGACACTGTCGGAACCTAATGCAGAACGGATCAGCGATAGGTATGGCAGCATGGCTTCGGGTTCCTCCCGCACAATATGCTCGATCGCATCAGCCGCTCGACCTCGAACCAGATCATCTTTGGCGAGGAGCCCTTCCAGTAGCTCTGGAAGAAGTTCAGGATGGTTGAGTACAAACTTTACAACCTCCGGTGAAAGACCATCCGATCTCAGATCTCCACCTTGAAGCCAATCAAGCAACTGATTCATTTAACGCTATCCTGTCGAGCGTGCATCAAATTCACCAGCGTATTCTTACTCGTAGAACACCGGCGCGAGCGTAGCTTGTTCCGAACGTTGGTCCCCCATAACCTCTACTATGAACTGGCCAGGATCTTTCCAATCCATAGTGTTTAACAGCACAGTCTCAGGGCTACTTCTCAACCTTTCTTAGAGAAAATTCTTCGCGCAGCATTCCATAACAGGCGACATCTTGATACTCTCCCCACCGTTTAATTTCTTGCCGATGCACACCTTCAAAATGCATTCCAATCTTTTCAAGCACCCTTCCAGAAGCTGGATTTCGAGTGAAATGAATCGCTGCAATCCGAATAAGGTTGAATGTCTCAAATCCATACGCAATGACTGCTCGGGCAGCTTCTGTACAATAGCCGTGATTCCAATACGGTAGGCCAATCCAGTATCCTAGTTCTCCTCGATCATGATCCTGCTTTAGAATCAGCCCCATTGCACCGATCAGTTCACCTGACCCTTTCAAGCAAACAGCAAAGACCACGTTTTCCCCTTTTTTGAATTGCTCTTTATGCATACCGATCCACGCCTCCGCCATCTCTCTTTCATAGGGATGCGGTATGGTAGTCGTGTTTTCTGCGATTTCTTTCACTCCAGCAAGTTCGCTCACCCTTTCGGAATCCTCAAGCGAGAATGGCCTCAAGATGAGACGTTCTGTCTCCAGGGTTGGTTGATCGGTCATTCTGGATCCTTCTGAATTCTAATCACCGATATCTTGTTGATATTGCAGTGATGCGTGGAAGCCTTTTGTTCTGTCTATGCGCAATGCAACGCAATAGAAGTAGTGAGCATCGATGCTTCATGCTATGCCCTGGAAGCTAACTCCAGGATATCTTCGAGTCGGATCCCATCCAGGCTTTCCAGCACCCGGTTGGCTTTATCAAACGAGGCCGCGCTGGTCACCGCGTTCGGTACCGCAATGCAATATATTCCCGCTGATCTAGCAGCGGTGACGCCGTGTTGAGAATCTTCGAATACGATCGCTTCCTGTGGGGAGATTTCTAATCTCTTGAGAGCAAGCAAGTATAGCTCCGGTGAAGGTTTCGTTGCCTCGACATCGTCGGCACAAACAATGGCATCAAAGTCTTGCAGGAGCCCAAGTCGATGGAGGTGTTCATCGACCCAGGCATGTTCCGAGCTCGACGCAATCGCCAGGGATAGTCCGCTATCCTTGCTCTCACGAATCAGCGAGGCAACCCCTGGCATGGCAGGCTCATGCTGAAGAATCGCTAACTCACGGGCGTTCCTTCGTTTTCGAAGCTCCTCTCGATTAATCCCCTCGCCAATGTGCGCCTCAAGAAACTCATAGGCTTCTGGGGGATCAGCCGATTGACCTAGGATTTTTGCCCACTTTTCTAGGGAAATCTCCAATCCATGCTCTTGATAGATCTCTCGCCACGTCTGAAGCATGGAGGATTCGGTATCCAGAATCAACCCATCAAAGTCGAAAATGAGCGCTTTGACTTTATCCGCCAATAACATCATTCCTCAATATATCATCCGCCACTTTGGGCTACACCCAGTTGAGGTATTTCACTGTATACGCAGCAGTCAGTGCGTGGTGAAAACATTCTTCGAAACAATATGCCTATTCGCCTCTACCAACCCGGTTTGCCCGGAACATGCACCAGATATTCACCTTTCCATGTACATGCTCAGATTGAACCGCATAACCACTGTGCTCATAGAACGGTACGTTGCGCGGATTTTCAGTATCAAGGAAGACACCGGTAGAGTCGGGATAATTCTCGGAGTACAGTTGCACTGCATCTAGGAGTCGTTTCCCGTATCCCCGGCCTTGGGCAACAGGTTCGACGCCTAGGATTCCCAGATAGATATGAACTGCTTTCGGGCGTTGACTCTCAACGAACTTCCCATAAGTTTCCAGAAGGCGTGAGCCTTCTTCTCCCAAAACCTGCTTGACAACTTGATACTTCTGATCCACTTGGGGCGACTGTGCCAGCTTCTCCGGCAGTGATAGCACCGCGATGCCCTTTAGCGACTTCTCACTCCAAATTCCCAGGATTGGCCAGTTATACGCTTCGCGTATGGCCAAGGAGTAATCCATCAAGGCATTAATCCCCTGAATTCGCTGTGCAGCAGTCTTGCGACCATCCATTACGTAGCTCATGAGTGGGTCATCAAGAAAGGCACGTGTTAGGAGATCGATCGCAAGTTTGCGGTGTCCATATTCTAGCGCGGCTACGTGCTCATCCCCACCGTCTGCGCGACGACTCATTCGTTTGATTTCTCCGGAAGCGCCGGTCTCCTTGTCATGCGGATTAAGAACGCCCCATGAATTGCACCGACAGCCGCTCCGGTCACAAAGAGTGTGATTACCAGCATGAACACGATCCCTATTATGGCGTCAAACCTCTGGGCGAGATCGATCCCAGCAAAAATCAAGGCCATGCCCACCCCCCAAGCCAGGCTATTGGCTGGCAACCAGATCCAAGCCTTATTTACATGGCGGACGAGCACTCGCCATTGAGGCAGGGCAAGGATTACTCCCAATACGATACCCATCCCGGCGGCGAACAGGAGCATTAGCCCTAAGGGTGGCTCGATAACCGTAGTACCTGCTTCGTCAGGCCCCAAATTCATTAAACTGCTTGGCAGGGATCCCAAAAACCAGGCCGCCAGAGCACCCAGGAGTGTTGCTACCCACCATTGTTTTAATGCTATTTGCTCGAATCGCATGTGTAGGACTTTCCACTGGAACCATCCCACGACGCTTCCCTCAATAATGCCGGTGGAAGTCATGAGCAGGATAAATCCAAGAACTGCGAAAAGCGTTTGGGGTTCCCCTAGAGTGTTAAATAGTCCATATCCGAGCAGGAACGTTGCCCCAAGGCCGAGTAACTCAGCCCAGGCGTTTGCCCAGACCCATGAAAGCCATAACTTGCGCCGATTTTGACCGTTCATTGCATATCTCCAGATATGTAACCCGATATGCAGTGCGCGTACTACACGCTATAGCGGTGATGTTTATTTGATCAGGGTTGGTTGTTCTTTCAAGACTACCATCACACGCTTATGGGCGTAAGCTTCTAGATCAGTACGATCGGGATTTTTCGGGTAGCCCTCCAACTGCATGATCGTGCCGACGAAACGCGGATGCTGCTGAAATTTCAACATAAGAATATCAGCGATCTGTAGTGGGTCTTCCACAATCTCAGCAAGGGCCTGGAAGTGCTTTGAGCCAACTCTTACCCTGACCTGTGGATTCTCTCGAATATTCCGCAACCAATCTGATTTTATCCCTCTGGCTGCTCCTACGTAGTACGCCTCACCGATCTGTTCATATTGGAGTGGCGTCGTGCGCCAATTCCCAGTCCGCCTTCCCTTCGTGATCAGCAAAAGTATCCTGCGTTTGAAAATTGGACCTAATCCGATTCTGTAGACCAAGATTGGAGGAAGGCGAAGCAATCGCCAAATCCAGCGTGGTATTCGGTCAACGGTGGACACGTTTCGACCTATTAATATCGCCTCCCCCTTATCTTGATCCGAATGCGTATCCTACGCAAGCTTAACCAGCGAAAGCAAGCAGTAGATCGCATATCAGAATAATGACGATTAAATGTAAGTGTGGGATTGATTTCGAAGGCAGCATCTCTGGCTTTGAGCGCCTGTTGGAATCAAATCAGCCAGCGTATCTGTGTGGGGAGTTCTATGGATAGTTGGGATATGCGTTCAGGATAGCGTTCAGAATTTCCTCGGTTGGTATCAGCAACCACAGCGTTCGTCTACCCTGCCTGAAGAGACAACTGATTTGATCGTTGATCTCCCAGCAATCACCCCCTGAGCGATCAGCCCTAGCGCCCCTGAAGCGTTGGTCAAGATAATCCGTCATCGCTTGATAGAACTGATTTTGATCCGCATCACTATCCCAAGTCCATTCCGCCGCCAGGATCGTTTGATCCAGGGCAGAGGAATGGTAGATCAGGTAAGTGTCACCACCCCAACCCGCAGCCGCCGTAGCAGCGGTCTGGTCGTCAAGCTGCGCCGCATTATCAGCGCCGTAGCCCAACATTAAATAAGTTGTCCACTCCCCAAGCGTATCTCTCACGAGTAATTGCCAGGAATCATCCAGGACATTATCGAGATTCGGTGGGTTGACAAGGATGGGTCGCTCACCACTGCGGTACTTTACGGGATGGAGGATTTGTTCAGTACTCAGCGGGGGGTTTTCGTACACGCGATTGATTTCGGCCCAATTCCCACGATCGTAGAGGTATTCAACGAACGCAAGCCCTTGTACATAGGGGAAATTTGTATTCTTCTCGGCAAAAGGGGGTGGGAACTGCTCAGGGAGCGCAGCCCAGCTCTGGTAATAGGTTAGAAAATCACGGATATCTTGCGGACTGGCATATTGATCCCACCACTGATACATCAGCAAGGTTGCGTCACCTTCGACAAGCGCCGTGAAAGCATTGCAAGCGTCTTCATTGGTCAAGCAGACAGGATCAATCCCTGCCTGCTCGAGGTCAAAATTCTGATAGACCAATGCATGGTCGTATTCATGTGCGTAGATGATATGCTCGATTCCCCCAAAGCGTGTACCGATAACGTAGATCTCGTCTGTTGCCGGATCAAAGAAACCCCCGATCCCGTCGGCGATATTGTTGAGGATGTTGTCAAAAAGATTGTAGGTTGGCTTGATCAAACCCAGGGCAACCAGTTGTACTTTCTGCCATGCCACCTCTTGCTCTGTTCCGCCTCCACTAGCATAGAGCTTCTCGAGAACGGGCCTGACCTGTCTCTTGGTAACGATGAAGGTCGGGTTTTCCCCCTGGATCGGCAAGCCGCGTAAATCCGAAACTTCAACTTGTATTGTCGAGATCTCTTCCAGCTCACGTTGAGTCGGCCCCATCAGGGTCGGGGTAAGCGTGATCGTGGCGGTTGGCGCTGGGGTTGAACTGGGCGCAATTGTCGAAGTGGGTTCAGGAGTCCAACTCGGGGGAAGCGCAGCGCCTCCAGTGGCCAGGGCTATGGCTACTTCTGTCTGCTCTGCAGAACGATTCGCCTGGAAATTACCCCACAGATTCGCCCCGACAAATAACGCTGTCCCGATGAAGATCGTCGCGACGATGACCCCCATCACCCACAACAACCTTGACCTGCTCCGGCCTTTTCGGCGGGCAGCGGTTGGTGCCGAACGGGTTGATGCCTCATCCCTCTCAAGGTCCTGATCAATGCGGTCACCATGCTCATAAATTCCGCCCGAGGATCCTGCTCGGTTTTGTTTTCTCTCACCGAGCTTGTACTCTCCTGTGATGGGAGGGGGTGGCCAGGGTGCAGTTGCGCTTCGCTCAGCTAAGGATTCATCCACATCCGCGCTTGACACCTGTGGTTCAGGTTCGGGCGCCTGGCTCTTGGGTATGGGTGCCATAGGTTGGGGAAGAGGATCTTCAGAGTCAGGCTTTGGAGCTTCAGGCTCCATAAGACTGGCGAGCCGTTGCTTTGCCCGATTGTTCTCAGGATTGAGCGCCAGCGCTTTTTTCAAGCACTGGACCTGCCGCGCAGGATCTTCAACAGCCAGGCTGAGCAGCAGCCATCCATCATCCGAGCTCGGATTTTCCTTCAAATAGGCTGCGAGTAGGGTGCGCGCTGAAGCCACATCACCCTGTGTGATATATCTTGCTGATTCTTTAAGGCTTTCGGGAAGGCTCGAATCCATTACCACCTAAGACGATCATCTGTTGCATTATTCTGCGATCCAGACCTATGCACGGATCGTGCCGTACAACTGCTAAAAGCTGATTATCGCTAGAAATTCTATCCCGGCCTGAATTTCATCCCAGGAAGAAAATAGATTATATATCACGTAGGTCATGCCTCTCTATGCCCTGCTCCGTAATCCTACACGTGCAGCTCGATTCCCCGCTCGAAGCGGGCATGCCGTTTGACATCTGCAACCAGAGAATTAAACTATCTACGTCGGCTATCATTTTCACCGGGTCAATCGTATGGCGAGCTTCCAGATTGATGAACAGATTGGATATTGGCTGATCCTACTCAGCCGGGTCTACCGCAAGCGGCTGCAGATTATGCTGGCCGAGCTTGATCTATTCACAGGACAAGACCTGCTGCTCATATGCTTGTGGGGGCAGGATGGACAAACCCAATCTGACCTCGCCAACAAGCTAGGGATCCAACAAGCCACCCTCACACGCATGATCACTCGAATTGAGAAAACTGGCCTTGTTGTAAGGAAACCAGATTACGAAGACGCGCGGGTATCACGAGTTTTCCTGACAAACGCAGGGAAAAAGCTACGCCAAGCCGTGGAGGCGATTTGGTCGGAAATCGAAAATCAGGTCTTTCACGGATTGACTACAGAAGAACGCCTTTTACTCCGCCGTTTGCTCATGCAGCTTCATGCAGAGACCCACTCGGAGTAATTTTTTTAAGCGGCAACTTAGCCGGCTAAGCTTTGTGATATTCACCTTTGCGCGATCGGTAGCTTAGCCGGCTAAGTTTTTCCTGCGTCAGGGCAGCGTACATCGAACCCGGTCGCCAATAAAATCTGGTAATCCGGATTATCTACCGCCTGACAGGGCTCTAATTGAGGATCCTCGCAAGGGCATCGATAGAAGGGGAATAAGGGGTTGAATGAGACTGAAAGCGTCTGCTCATGCTAATAATAATTGACAAAGCGCCGCGCTACCGTCCTGGGATCGGGTTGGCGTCATGAATTGATGCGACGGCAGAACAAGCCCCCTTTCCCGATCGGGATCACAATTGAATCGACGCGAGTATCACCAGAGACATTCTCCAGGAAGGAGTCTAACTCATTGGCGTGGGAGATGGCATTATCGGCAAGCAAGAATCCCCCCCGAACCAACCTGGGTACGACGATGTCATAACATGCTTGATAATACTCTTTATCCAGGTCCATAAAGCAAAAACCAATCTGATCTAGCGTTTTGAGCCCCACACGCGCGTCCTCCACGCGAAGTTCAACCTGGGATTCAACCTCGGCTAGCGTGAATGTTTCTCTGGCAATTCGAGCTTTTTCCGGATCAAGTTCGAAAGTACAGATTGTCTGCCCTCGAATGCGTGCTGCAAGCGTAAGCCACAAAGTCGAATATCCAGCACTTGTGCCTATTTCGACCAACTCCCCCTCCGGAGCACTTGCAGCAAGCAGCGCGAGCAGCCGTCCAGTTTCGGGGGTGATCTGCCGCAGCCTCTGGGATCGGGGCGTACCATCCTGACGATCCCTTGCATCAATTTCCTCCAGATAGTGCATGCGCGCTTGCACGCTTGCAGGAATAGTTTGAAACATTCCTAACTTCACCTCTCTTAATGGGGATGGTGGTAGACAAATTTAATTCAATTCGTAGGTTGATAATTCTGGCGAATGACAGCGGCCGGGATTACGCCTCCTCCTTAACTGGGTTCGTGTCCATAGCGATGAAGGAATAGCATCAGAGCCGGGATCCCCCGCCTTACCGTAGGAAGATGGATCCTCTCATTTGGCCCATGGAGACCATCACCCGGTAGGCTGAATCCGGTTAGCAGCGATTCGATGCCCAATTCTGACTTTAAGAACCCGACCACAGGAATCCCGCCTCCAACCAAGCGGAAGCGTGGTTCAATACCCCACGTCTCTTTTAGCGCAGCGCTCAGTGATCGCATCGCTGGCAAATTGCGTTCGACCAGATAGGGGGCATAGCCGTCAACATACTCCACTTCTGTGTTCACCGATGGAGGTGTGTTCACCTTAACGTACTCTTTTAGCTGTTCGTGAGACTTCAATGGATCCTGATCGGGTATCAACCTTATGGCGAGGTATGCCTCGGCAGAATGTGGAATCGCACCTTTATATTCACCCGCAGTAAAACGGCGTACATTCAGGCTGGGTCGCGCCCCCATCCTCTCAATTGGCGTGTAACGAGGATCACCCCAGAGTTGAGGCACGCCCACCTCTTCGATGAAGGATTGCTCATCCCAGGGCAATGCCGCCAGCAAGGATCTCTCCGAAGCCGATAAAGACCGCACGCTTTCATAAAAACCGGGCAAAGTGATGCGCCCATCCTTATCGTGGAGACCGCCGATCAATGTGCTCAAGACATGGATTGGGTTTTCAACGACCCCACCATACCCACCATCATGTAAATCGTGTTCAGGACCAAACACACGGATGATATTCACCGAGCCACCACGCAATCCATAGGAAATGGTGGGTAGCTCTGGACCTAGCATGCCAGCGTCACAATTTAGGGAGATATCGGCTTTCAGCAACGGAAGATTGGCAGGAATAAATGTCTTCAAAACTGGAGGTGGCCATTCTTCATTGCCCTCGATGAGGACCTTCAGATTTACGGTCAGCATATCCTCATGCAACAGCGCATCGATTGCTAGCAGAACCGCCAGAATCTGACCCTTCATATCTGAGGTCCCACGACCGTAGAGACGATCTCCCCTCCGCTCCAAAGAGAATGGTTGGCTCTCCCATGCTTCAAGCGGGTCCGGGCGTTGCACATCATAATGCCCATAAACGAGAACAGTGGGTGCATCCTCATTACCACAGGAGATGTCGGCATAAACAACAGGATTACCAATCGTTTCATGCATCGCAATGTTCGCAAGCCCGATCTGATCGAGCTTAGTAGCAAACCATTCTGCTGCTTTTTCACAGGCAGGCTTATCCGTCGTCACCGAGGGTATCGCCACACACTGCCCCAGATCCGTGATATAGCTATCAAAATTCTCTTCGACGTACGCTTGCGCTCGATCAAATGCATTGGTCATAGCATTTTCCTCAAGACGAGTTTGCTTTCAAACTGCAATACTCAACCCATGAGACCAGTTCCCATAATACAACAACTTGGTACCCCCACTTTGCAGGTGAAGGCGTGGAAAGACTCGCTATCACCGGCCAAGAGTTGTGCACGATTGACGAAGGCATGCGAGAATAGACAGGCTTAGACCCGCGAGAAGGAGAATCCCAATCCCATGCGTTATTTACTCATCGTCAACCCAACTTCCGGTCGGGGTACAGCTGAGGCCGCGATCCCCTTGTTAGAAGATTATTTCTCTACAAGAAATCTTTCGTATAGCCTGGTGCGGACACAGGCTCCAGAACATGCCGTCGAACTTGCTCGGGCTGGTGCGGAAGAGGGTTTTGACGTCGTTGTTGCAGCTGGCGGGGACGGCACAGCCAATGAAGTCTTGAATGGGTTGATGCAGGCAAAGTCCAAAGGTCACGCAGCCATCATGGGGCACCTTGCCATTGGTAGGGGAAATGATTTTGCCTTCGGCTGTGGTATTCCGCCAGGACTTGAAGCTGGTTGCGAACTTATCAGCGATGGGTCGTTAAAATCTATCGACGTCGGAATTGTTAGAGGGGGCCTTTACCCAGATGGCCGCTACTTTGGAAACGGCGTGGGCATCGGCTTCGATGCTGTCGTCGGCTTTGAAGCTTTGAAGATGAAACGTCTCCAGGGGTTTCTTTCCTATTTGATCGCGGCCTTAAAAACAATCTTTCTCTATTACCAGGCACCCCTCGTCAGAATCGAGTATGGAGAGAAAGTAATCGAGTTGAATGCTTTGATGGTATCGATCATGAACGGTCGCCGCATGGGCGGAGGATTTATGATGGCGCCTGAATCTGCTATCGATGATGCCCTCCTGGATTTGTGTATCGCCCAACAGGTGAGTAAAGTTGGTGTCTTGGCGCTGATTCCAAAATTTATGGCAGGAACACAGGCTTCCCAACCTTCGATCCAGACAGATCGGACAGAAGAGATCCGGGTAACAGCCATTGAGGGAAGCCTTCCAGCCCATGCCGATGGTGAAACCCTCTGCATCGAAGGTGATGCATTAACGATTCGGCTCCTACCAGCCCAAATCGATATCTTCGCCCCGTAGAGCCCATGCAAAGCACGAAATTTGCTGAGCTTGCTGTTAATGGAATGATCAAGGGGATTACCCGAATCATATGTCGGGTAGACGACTCGCAATGGAGCAAGGTCCCCCTGAGAGGACCACTGATCCTAGCGACCAATCATGTCAACTTCCTTGAAGTCCCGATTGTATATACCCACCTACAGCCTCGACCCATCACTGGATTCGCCAAAGCCGAGACGTGGGATAACCGTCTTATGGGTATGCTCTTTAACTTATGGAATGCGATCCCGATCCAGCGCGGGGAAGCCGACCTGAATGCCCTGCGGCAGGGCTTATTGGCATTAGAGAGTGGAAAAATGCTCGCTGTTGCACCCGAGGGGACACGCAGTGGAGATGGAAAGCTGGGTCAAGGTCACCCCGGAATTGTGTTGATGGCACTCAAGAGCGGATCACCGATATTGCCGTTGGTTTGTTATGGCGGGGAAAGATTCTGGGATAATTTCAAGCTGCTCAAACGCACTGATTTTCATTTGACCGTTGGACGTCCCTTCTATCTGGTTCCTCCAGGAGGTCCTTTTACTCGAGACCTTCGCCAAATGATGGTCGATGAGATCATGTATCAATTAGCCGCACTCCTACCGACTGATTACCGTGGCTTCTATGACAATCTCGCGCTTGCCTCAGAACGATATTTAAGCTTCCCAAAAGGAAGCAGAAGCAATCTTAGCAGAATCAGATAGTGCGTTTGCTTTCCATTCCTTCGTTCAACGCTCCTGAAACGTTAGGATATTTATCTCAATCATGATCGTGCTCCGATGGACTCAATTCCTCCGCCCCCTCCAGTTTGCCTGCCAGTTCATGCGGGCGGTGGATCAAGACCGGGAGGCAAGATGTACAGACTGCGGTCTCATTCCCTTTGAAGAATACTTCTAGAATGGGCACTTCCTGCTCCGTTCGACCACATCTTAAACAAGCGTTAACTTGCACCACAAGCACCTCCTTGCATGAGCAAGTTCCATTTTACCTTGGCTTGATCTTAATCCAGCCCAGCTCTATGTAAAGGTCCCTGCACCACGTCCGCTCAATGATTCTCAATTGAGAGAACTACCCTGCTCTGATTCGATCCAGGGCGATTGTGATAGGATTTTCTAATATATATCCGGGCGAGGAGGCAAGTACAGATGGGAAAGAATCTCAAAGTGGATGAATACATGCAAACGCTGGATAACCCGCACAAGGATCTTTGGGAGGATTTGCGTGAGATCATCCTGAACGTCGATCCAAAGATGGAAGAGGACATTAGATGGGGCGCCCCAACCTTCATTTATAAGGGCAACCTGGCGACGTTCAACCCACGTGCAAAGAAATTCGTCACCCTGACATTCCACACTGGCGCTTACATCGATGACCCCGAGGGAGTCCTCGAAGGCGATGCAAAGGAAGCGCGCGTCTTTCGCGTTGCTGATCGCAATGAGTTAGAGCAGAAGAAGTCAGCACTTGAGTTAGTCGTCAGGAATTGGATCCAATTGAAGGATTAACCTGATGGCGAACGTTACCTGACAGGGATCATCTAGCACTGGCTACCCATGGTCCCGCTTTAATTTCATACCGCCGATCTTTGTTAGCCATCAGAGTGACTTGTGGGTTTTCCAATGCTGGACAATCTCTTACGTTACTCGATGATAGATGGCGGGTTTGAATGCAAGCCCCCACTTATTTATTCACAAAAACCTGTAGTTAAAGCCTAACATATGCTTGAAACTCGGCATGCACAGCATGCTAATCATTAACATATTTAAAGGTGGCTGCCAGAGGGATCGCCGTGAGGACCAGGATCAAGCTATTGAAGATGACATTAAAGCTCACGTTGAAATAAGCCGATACGCCCGTATCGAGTAGATACCATACCAATAAGCCGATCGAGATTGCATACCACGACCATCTTTCACGCTTCGCAAGGGCATTGTAAACAAGCATGATCAAGCTGATGCCCCAGCCTGCGATCGTGGCGCCCCACGCCCCATAAACCCAGGTGCGAAATGCGATCGCGCTTTTCGTAGCGATACCCTCTCCCCAGAATACAGGATCGATGCCCTGATTGAATAGTGCAAATAGCGAGGTCGCATTAAAGAACGTCATGAAGAACCCAAAGATGATCAATCCAAAACCGACAACTTTCAACCAGCTGAGCCAGAATTTAAAACGGTTCATCCGATGATCTTCTCCTTAACAAAACCTAAGTAAACCTCAATTGAAGGAAATATACATTATGTGGGAATTATCCGAACATCCTTCACTCTGTCATCCTCATCAAATGTGATGATCAAAAAATCGTAATCCATGCGGAACGCACTCCAAGGACCGAGCAGGTATTGGAAATTGCTATCTTCACTTCCATATTCTGGTGGGCCTAGCAGCTCAATTACTTCCTCCCTGGTCATGCGGGAGTCGAGTAGAAGTTTCTGCACGCTATAGGCCATACGGCCACGAGGATTCGCTATTCCCCAATCTTCATAATGGTCAAGCCATACTTTTTGATTAAATGATCGATCGTCAAAGGGATCAGGGTCAAGCAAGGCATCCAGGACAAAGTTGATCGGTGAGCGAATTGAAAGGACGACACAGAGAATCAAGGCCCCAAGCACGATGAGGACGATCGTTGTTCTCTTCCTACGTTTCATCTTCTGCGGTTCAGCCATAGGCTATTACGATCCTCCATTTTTGGAAGATCTAAACTTGCTTGATGCTACTAATGTACAAATAGGTCACAAGCATTCAAGGCCTGCAATGCCCGCAGTGTTACCCATTTGTTCATTGCCTTTTTCTCACCGAAATCCACCCAGGTTTTGCCTTGGTAGTCATAGTCAAGCGTCCACCTGGCTTGATCATCCGCCTTTTCCAGGACGAGCTCGATAGCTTTTGCAAGCCGTTCATCCTGCCCGTAGCCCAGTAGACCGAGCGCTTCAATGATCTGCAGGATATCGGTCACATAGAACACTGGAAACCCAAATTTCCACCAATTTCCACTAGGTTTTTTAGCCCAACCAGAAGGGTATGCGGCTGTGGCTGGATCAACACTGAAAAGAAACTCTACGCCTCTCTCAATTGCCGCTTCTATCAATTTCGTGCGGCGTGCGGCTGGGAGCTTACCGAAGGCGAGCATCACCTTGGTCGCGCCCCAGGCGCAGGGCAACTTATTATTGGCCCCGCAGGCGAACCCTGGTCCACATTTTCCAGCATAATACCGCAGGTCTGCCCCCCGATCCGTATTGGGAGCAAGCCCCTCCCCGGTGACCGTGCGCGCCATCCATTCATAAGCAACGTCAATACGGTCATCCTGGCTCCCGAGATCGATCAGAGCAGCACAGAGATTCCCCTGCAGGCAATCCACCGTTCCTGAAGGTGGCCCGCTACTGCTGAATTGACCAGCAGGATTCAAGGCATGATCCAAGATGTACCTGCAAGCTTTACCGATGCGTTCATCGTCCTCGATATGCGCACCTAGCTGCGATAACAAGATGAGCGACCAGACCGTCGAACGATATTTGGGGAGATATCCCGCTCCAGGTTCAACCCAGTACCCCTCGCTCTCCATGTTTTCAAGAACGGTTGCTATAGGACCGTCTTTATAAGCCACCTGTTTCGCTTTTTCTATCTCTTTTTTGCTAGGCTCTGGATCGGACAATGTCGACATTGCAAGGAAGCGCATGCCAGCCGGGTCGTCTTCCACCAGCCAGGGAAGTGGGTCCACTTGCAGATGTGCATGCCACATTATCAGTTCCTCCTTGTAAATGCTTTCTCAATAATTCCAATTCGACAGCCCAAGCATATACGCGAGTTATCCCCTGATTCAAGCCATTTCCAGGAGTACGCGCGCTTTTCTAAAGCGTGAGACAACACGCATGGGCACTCATAAAAGTATTTTCAGTAGTTAACTCAGCCGGAAGCTGGTTTTAGTCCGGAGTTGCTGGGTGTGTCTTCATGCGAATGCAAATTCATTCATGCCAGTTCACTCTCGGCATAGAAGGTCATCGCTTTGTGCATGAAAACCGCCAATCCTTCCGCAAAGCCATCATAATATGCACGAAATTCGGGATGCTCAGCATACATTTGGGCCAGACCTCGATATACTTCAGCCGAAGCGGGGTAGAAGTTTTCAATCCAGGCATGATGACGTGCAACTGCCCTCTGCACCTCAGGGTGATCGTGTTCCCATGCCATTAAGGAGGCCAATTGCGCTGCGATAAGGCCTCCATCTTCCTGAACTCGATCCCACTGATCTTTAGAAAGCTGTTTGAGCATTTCCTCTGTCAGCGCGACTTGCTCTTCACCCCAGCGTTCCCGTGCGTGCTTGCGGTGGTTTTCGGCCTGTTCAGGGGTGAAAGCTGCAAACAGCTCTTCATCACTTAGACCCATTCTTTCCTCCAGGAGCACGCTCATCGTCGGGTCAACTGTTTCAATGAACGATCCCCAGCTTGATCTGCAGGCAATTGTAGATCATATCAACGAGTCCGTTACAGTATCCCAATCAAGTTGTATGCAAAGGTTGACACACCTATAGGGAGCGCTCCAACATACTCGGCACGCATCACGACCCAATCTGGCCACTCCCAGAATTCGGAGGCTGGAGCTTCCCTGGCGCATAGAGAAGGCAAAATTACCCTAAGCATCTCTGCTCCTATCCTGTTCTCCTTCCTTAAGGATTTTTGTTTTAAGAACAATGATTTCACCTTCTTATACGGTGAAATCCAACCCGCATCTCATCTACCTGGCAGGCACAGCCATGATGGAGAAGTGGTTTTAGGATCGCAGCAACCAGGCGATTCGATCCCAGGATAAGAGGTAGTGGACACCCACCAGCCCACCAAATATAGCCGCCAGGTTCATGCTCCCCAGACTGGCGAGCGCCCACGTTGCAGCCGAGAAGATCGCCAGCTCCAACACCAGGCGAAGCCAACCCGGTATGCGCACAGGTGCTTCGCCCGAACTGCTAGGATCACCAGGAACTCTGAAAATTCCCCACAATGCAGCCGCAATGATCGGCAAGGTCAACATCCAAATATAGCGGACCGGTCCCTCCCCCAGTGCCCACCCACGAGAACCAAAAATGGCAAGAGCAATCAACTCCAGCAGAAAACGAACCGCAAGGTTTATAGGATTTGAACCCATCAGCGCCCTTCTTCCATTTCCACCTTATTCACATTAGCTTTCACACATCCCGCTTGGCTAGCGATAAATGCACAATCCCACTTCGTCCTCAAGCGCGTGGTAGCAGAAGATAGACACCGCCAGCGATGATGAGCAGTCCTATAACACGCTCGACGCTTATCGGGATCACTCCAGTTGCTCCTGCACCCACTCGATCCATTACAACCGAAAGGATCAATTGCCCCAGGATAACGCTCGCCAACCCGGCTGCAACACCAGTCCGCTGCAGCGAGAAGGAGATCCCTGAAATAATGAATATCCCTAAGAGACCTGAAAGCATGATGAACATCAGAATTTTTAAGGGTATGCCCGAACCTTGAAAAGCCCCTCGCAGAAGCAGAAATAAAATCAGGGCGCCGGCGAGGAGACCACCAAGCGCATTGGTGAGTAAGCCAGTTCGGAAATCCCCTATCAATGCTCCAGCTCTGCTCGTAATCGTAGATTGGATAGTAACAGCAAAACCTGTCAGTAGGGCAACCACGGCACCGATATATATGCTTGTGTTCAACTTTATCTCCATTTTTTTACTCTAGGTTAGATCAGCCTTTACTCGCTCTGCTTCGTTGAGATGGATGAGATTATGGCGCGTTGCTGGCATCAACAGCAAACCCCCAATCGTGCGTCTACTCCAATAATCAAGCACACCAAAGGCGTCGGCCTTAACGGCTCCAACCTCGGCAATATGCTGGATGCGAACAGCATCGACTTTGTTCTTCAATTGCTGCGGTATTAACTTACGGACAATGTCAACGGTTCGCTTACCCACCGCGCAGCGGTATTCGCGCAGATGCTCGATATGTATCGTTTGGGATAGTACTTGAATTTCATCAGCGGACATCGCATTTCCCGTATCGACTGATTCAATTCCTAAATCAGTAATCCACACGCCCTCATTTAAAAGTTGAGGTTCACCCGCGACCAGCATACTCATCGTGACATCTTCGATGCGAGCCATGTGCCAGAGCAACCAAGCGATTGAATGTGAGTGTTGCGCTGGAACTTGTCGAAAATGGAGATCTTCCAAATCGTTTAGGATTTCATCTTCAAAAGACCAGGCAACTGATGCCCCCATTCTTTTTGAATGCAATACGGCATGTTGATCATAAAATAAATCAAAAACATGCTCAGGCGGTAGATTCTGATCAAGTAACGCTCGCAACCTTTTTTGTGCGCGATTCCATATTTTTCGATTGCTATCCATTGAAGATTCTTTCCCCAGGTCCAGGCCTTACTAAATGTCTTATGTCTATGCGCAGGTCTCGGGCCGGGTCAAAGCTTGAGCCTTGGATCGTACCGCTTGGCGTACAGGCAATGCCATCCAATAGCGTTGATCGAATCCGACCCTGGGATCGTGCTGGTAGGGTGTTCGCTAGAATTCACCTTTGGAATTCTCCAACGAGGAATTTGAGGTAGGCCATCTACGCAAGTGCCGTCAACTCATCGCTAGCCAACTTTAAATTGCAGTGAAAGTGGACCACGTTGCTCTAGTGAGACAAAAGGTATCGATAGCGAGCGCGCTGCCTCATGTTCTCAGGCTCAGGGAAAAATTCAGGGACCTGGGCTTTGAATATCTCATCAAGCTCCCAACCCATCCGTTGGTAGAAAGATCGCGCTTCCTTATTGGCAACATGCGTGATAAGGGTTGCCAGCTGGTAACCTGTAGAACTCAAATAACCCTTTACCTTCTCCATCAAGATCCGACCAATGCCATTTCTTTGTTCATCAGGATCCACATACATTAATCGAAGACAAGCCATGCGCCCGGGCGCGATACCATGATGGTACCTGGGATGAAAGATTTTCGTGCTCCTCTCGAGGGGGATGATGGAGACCGTTCCTACAATGCAACCCCCTCTCTCTGCTTTCCATGTCCGTTCCGAAGGATCCTGTTTCGCCAAGTGGTCACACCAGAACTTTATATAGGATGGGTTGGTACGAGCCTTGATCCATGAAGGAGAGGCAAACTTCGAGAAGGACTGTTTATGCGTTTTAAAATGGAGATCGCCAATAGACTCGCAATCATTCAAGACGGCCAGCCTAATGGTAATGTCGTCGTGCGTGGATCGATGACTCATGATTCTTCAGGACTCATTCAGTAATAGTTCGAAATTATAACTTCTGGAAAATCGCATTGAATTGCTGCCCTGAATCCACCGAGCAACCCAGGGAGGAACTGATTTTAGATAGAACAATTAATGGATTATTCCTAGAATAACATCGTGCGTCACGGTCTGGCCTGAACCCAGTCTTGCTAACCCTACACTTTTATCGCCAGGTGGATTCGCGCAGTGATAGGCTGCTCATGAGGAGATCTATGAGTTCACCCAGGTTTGATCAGGTTTGTGGTGTAGGCACGCAGCCCTGAGTATACTTCCTGGGCATTATAGCCTGTCTCCTCTGCCAGCCGGTATATCTTCCTCCGAGTTTGATAATGGGGATCTGGAATAATCTCGGTTATCGACAATAGCCCGCCGGGCTCTAGCGCTCTATAGATTTCTCGTAAAGCTCCCTCTTGATCGGGAATCTCTCCCAACACAGTGATCATAATGGCTCGATCGAAGCTGTTCGCAGGTAACAACCCCTCTCCCAAGCCTGCTTGAATGCACTCGATGTTCGACAGCCCAGCAATGCTTGCCCGCTCTCGTAAACGTTGCAGCATTTTTGCCTGAAGATCGAGCGCCGTGATGCTCCCCGCTGGGCCAACAAACTCGGCTAGAGGCAGGGTCACTCGTCCAGGACCACAGCCAGCATCGAGCACCTTCATTCCCGGAGTAATTTGAGCTCGCTGAATGATCTCCTGGCTACCTGCCACGTTTTCAATGAACCGGTTCTCGAGCAGCCAAATCAGTGTGGTTGGGCAAGGCAAGAGGTGCTTTCGTGAGAGCAACCGCCATCCAATGATCACCACGAGTGTGATCCCGAGGAGGAACACAACAATGAGCAGTAGGGGGTTCATTACGATATTCAAATGACCTTATCATCTTTGCCTGCGGCCTGTCGTAGAATTTCCGTTTGGCCGGTATGGTAGCAATCGTGGAAGAAGAAAAAGAGCAGCCATTGCCCCACAGTCATGACTCTATTTCCAAAGAATGCAACCTCACGATCAAGTTCCTCCGGAGACATATCTAAAAGACATTGAGCGATGTTCGCTTGTGCCTGTTCGAGAAGCTGAATGAGTCGTTCGATAGCAACCACATCGGAGGAATCCGGCATGATCGGATCTGTATCCCGAAGATATCGCTCGACGGACGTTGTGGCGATTTGATCCTCAGCGTTGAGAAGTTTCAAGACACTGTTGCGGTTTGTCACGATGTGACCCACGACCCAGTTCATGCAGTTCGCTCGGAACGGCAGTTGGATCAGGCTTTCTTCGTGGCTCAAATTTTCCGTCTGCTTCTTCACAATCCAGACGTTTCGGTCGTACGAAGTTGCCAAATAATCCACATCAATCATATAACTCTCCACGAGGAAACAGAATCACGATTCTGTATAGGCTTCATGCAACTCCACGGGTTTAGCCGAGGGTGGTGTCCGCAGGCGCAGATTGAGCATTTCCACAAATACCGAGAAGCCCATGGCGAAGTAGATATAACCTTTGGGGATATGTTGGTGTAAACCTTCAACAACCAGTGTAAAGCCTATCAATAACAGGAAGCTGAGCGCCAGGATCTTGATCGTAGGATGCTTGTTGACGAACTCACTGATGGGGCCGGCTGCAAGAAGCATAATAATCACCGCGATCACGACAGCGGCGATCATTACTCCCAATTCCTGAACCATGCCCACAGCTGTGATGACAGAATCCAATGAAAAGACGATATCCAGCAGCATGATTTGGAAGATAATACTGGCGAACGAGGGAACAATTTTCGCTTCAGCATGGCCCTCCAAGCCCTCCAACTTATCATGGATTTCACGGGTAGCCTTTGCCAGCAAAAAGATACCCCCGCCGATTAAAATGAGGTCGCGTCCTGACACGTCGAATCCATAAACGGTGAAAAGTGAGCTTGTCAAACTAACGATCCAGGCTAGCGAAGCTAACAGCAAGATGCGAGTTAACATTGCCATTCCCAAGCCCACTTGTCGGGCACGCACTTGCTGGCTCTCTGGAAGCTTTCCGGCAAGGATTGAGATAAATACGATGTTATCAATCCCAAGGACAACCTCAAGTGCGGTTAGAGTCAGTAAGCCGATCCATATCTCCGGGTCTGTCAACCATGCCATGTCGTGATCATTCTCCCTTCTAGTAGTGTGTTTGTCGGTCTTCGTACACGCACTTCAAGGCTGCAAACTAGGTGCATGCATGAGAGGACACATGATCCTTAGTATAAATGCGAATGGATGCCAGCCACTGACAGACGCCTGACCGGAAGTTGATAAGCTTGCTAATGTTCCGTTATCACTTGGATGACTGTAGAGCTGACTGACAGCTCCTTATGCGACCCATCCTGTTGCCAACGTGGCAACGGGTTATGTGAGATCCTGAACTCTATCGAAATGCGCAAGCACACGCAACGCACGCAGGGTATTCCAGCGACTCGGTTTACCGGTCTTCTCCATTTCGAAATGAACCTGGCCAGGATGACGAGCCTGAACAGGCCAAGTCCCATCTTTACGCCGTTTCTCGAGAAGGACATCCATGGCTGCATCCATCCGAGGATCGTAATCTATGTCCGCTTCCCGGAAATGCTCAAGGGCTCGCAGGATGTCGTAACGCCAGCGTGATGGGTAGGAGAGCATCAAATAACGTTTATCGATCATCTCGCCCGTTCGATCCGACTTGAACAATTCGTGCCTCAGCAGAAATTCCCTCGCCGCGTTGCAGATACTCTTTACTTCAGAACGCCGATAGCGATACTTGTTCGCCAGGTATTCCTGAAGCCCTTCCAAAACTGAGATGGTTGTATGCATCGAGCTGTGTACCGCCCCATCCCGGGTCAGGCGGCAGTTAAACCCGCCATCCTCCATGTGCGTATCGATCAGTAGATCTACAATCGATCGGAGACTTTCTTCCTGCGCTTTGAAATAGCTGGCGGCGTTGAGGAACATCCCATCGATGCAGAGATCGCTCATGCGGGTAGCGCTGATGGGGTGAATTCCGCCATCGTCAGCCTTATTGGTCTCAAGGACAATCGACACGGTCTCCTTGATCTCTTTTTGATCAGGGGAGATCCCAAGATTCTTCAAGTCCAACAAGGTGTAATTGGTGGAGGTCCACTTGGGTTGATAGTAATGTTGGCCCCAGTGGCCATCCTCCCGTCGTTCGTTCAGGAACCTCGCGCCCCAGCCTTCATGCTCGATCCGCATGCGTAAGTCCTCGCGCGTTGATCCCAATAAATCGCGCTGGGTTTGATACTGGATGGCAATATCTCCTTCTAATAGCCAATCCGTTATCCTTCCTCTTATCTCAGGCATAGGGGAGCATCCTTCACACGCTCGGAATAATATCAAAGGGCAAGCCAGACCTAATATATTACGTAACGATCCCCACTGTAATACTCGAGAACAACCCAATCCTCACCCAAGACGATTTGACCGGTATGTTTTAAAAATGTCTCAGGCGAGACAAAGTGGAAGACGTACATCCTTGGACCGATGACATAGTTCAGAAAGTAAAAATCATCTCCTTCATCGAGGCGCTGCGGGACCATCCCAAATCCTTCCCCGGAGATAAACGGTTGTACTTCGCTGCGGAAGTCGGGTTCCCCCAAGCGCTGTATGATTTCTACTTCCGTCGCGCCGGTCAAATTCTGTAGGGAAAGGCGACCGATGAGAAACCAATGCGAGAGACCGGTCAGATTGCTCAAGAGAATCAGGATGAGCAAGATCACACCGATCGCATACAAGATCTTCCATAAAGGTGAGCGAGTGAACCCTTCCTCGAGCTGAGAGTCGTTTTCTTCTTGCATGTATTCGCTCATATACATCCCTCCCTCTTTTTTTAACCCAGAGGGCTGCCCGTAGGCAGAATTTCCTTCCAACAAAGGGACAGCCTGGTTCAAAGCAGTTCGATCACCTGAACGCCCCCACCCTATTCTTTTCTGGGATTGAGGTCAATGCAAGTTGATTTTTTGATTTGATACAATTGGTCGAACCCACCGAAAGAATTTTTACCTTCATCAAACATAATGTCCGCACATCAAGACGAAAGAGATATATATTATGGATCAAGAAAATAGAAACGCACTTATCGGCATCGTGATTGCGCTCTTGGTCGCGTTCCTGGTTGCGCTCGCTGGGAGTCAGGGCGGCCAAACGGTCGCCGGCATTCCAATTTATATGATCGCCTTTGCGATTGCCTTTCTCATTCAATGGATCGCTTTCATTCCTGCATTTATCAATCGGACAGAGAAGTTTTTTGACCTTACCGGAGGCATCACCTATATCACCGTTGCCGTGGTCGCCCTCTTGCTGAGCTCACTCTCCGATCAACGGTCATTCCTGCTCCTGGGATTGGTTGCGGTATGGGCCATCCGACTGAGCTCGTTCCTTTTCATGCGCATCCTTAAAGCTGGCGAGGATCGTCGCTTTGATGAACTCAAACAATCGTTCCTGCGTTTCCTAATGACCTGGACGCTTCAGGGGCTATGGGTTTCCCTCTCCCTGGCAGCAGCGCTTGCAGCTATCACATCAAAAATGCGGGTTGGATTGGGTTGGATCGAAGCCCTTGGCTTGATTGTTTGGCTCGCGGGATTTGGGATAGAAGTGATCGCTGATCGCCAGAAAAACCAGTTCCGTGCTCATCCTGAGAACGCAGGCAAGTTCATCCAATCCGGCCTGTGGTCTTGGTCGCGCCACCCCAATTATTTCGGAGAAATCGTGCTTTGGATTGGGATCGCAATCATCGCATTACCTGTCCTTCGTGGATGGCAATGGGTCACGATGATCTCGCCTCTCTTCATCATCCTCTTGCTGACACGGGTGAGTGGTGTGCCGCTGTTGGAGGAAAGAGCTGATGAAAAATGGGGGGGTCAACCGGATTATGAAACCTATAAAGCTCGTACCCCGGTCTTGATCCTTCGACCGCCGTCAAGCTCGTAGACCCTCTCCAGCATATTCGAGCAGCGGGACTCCTCTGACGGCTAATCGCACTTGGTGCTCCAGATTTTGCCCATCCCAATCCACTTAAGTTGGGGAGCAAAAGTATCTATGCGCCTGGATCCGTATTGGCGTAAAGGTAAGCTGGAACCGCACACGACAAACCAATTGTGAGATTCAAAATCACGAAAAGCAGCGGATTGGGTCCACTCTTCTTCGACCGCCGGTAGTACATGGTGATCCAAAACACAAAGGATGTGAAGAGGAGATCGGCGCTAATTCCCCCAGCCGCGCCATTTGCAAATAAAGCTGACAAAAACCTGCCGAGAGTTACGCCTTCAGCCGAAAAAAATTGGACAAAGAAGATGTAGGGCACGATCGCGCCCAGGATCGCCAGGATCAAGTACAGTCGTTTCATGCCATACCTCCACAGTGATATCTTGGGTTAAGGAAAGTATATCGAAATCTGACCGGGCAATCTTCAACAGAATGGGCAAATCCACGAACTATACGATCCGTCTGCGAGGCCAGGCTTGGTCAACCCAAACTCCCGAAAGGATCTGACGGATCCGGTGTTGTCCGTGGATCTGTACTGCATAGATGTATTGTTTTCTTCGCTTGTCTTCGAGGTCTTCTCATCAAAGCAAGGCTCACCCCATGGCAAAGAGCATTGGGCTGAAATAGGGCACGAGCCAGATCAGCCAGACGATCACGCTGAACTTATGGAAATTGTTGATCCAACGCTCATCTTTTCTCCATAAAACGATCGTCGCCCAAACCGCATGGATGAGCATGAGGATGATGGCAAGCAAACCAGTTAATCCATGGATATCGAACATCATCCCCCCCGCAAACTCGAACATCAAACCTGTACCCCAGGTGTCGCAGATCAGACCTAACCAGAAGAAAGCCAGATGCCAGGGTTTCAATATCCCTGCAAAACGCTCACTCCATACGCCGATAGAATAAAAGGCCAACGCCAATGTGATGATGATGGTTGCCAAGGGTGACAAGGTAGACCTCCGTATTGCAAGGATGAAGGTAACTATAAATGCAAGCGGGGATTCTTCATACCTTCAGGAGAAGAAGCGGAAGTTTTGGCTTGGAAGACTTGCACAAAGTCAGGATCAGGAAGGTGTTCGGAGATCGTTCTCCAGCCCTAGGTAAAACGATCGATCCTTGATAAGCAACAATATGGGGATCAGATGCATGAACAGGATGAAGAGGTCGCTATAACCGAACTGATCCATGAAAGTCAGCAACGAGATCAAGACTAACAATCCGAGCAAAGGATAGAATGCAACTGCCATTTTCTTCTGGAGCATCCGATAGCCGGTGAACAGCATCACGGATACCAGAAGAGTTATCCCTGCGATCACCCAGCGGATTTGCAAATCTTCTGGCAAGGCTGGGTGGAAGCCAAGCCCAACGATACCTCCAAAAGCGAGCCAGATAAAAGCATCAAGCATGATGAATGCTTTCGTCATCATTAGCGAATTTGAGGATCTTCCCATGACTGCCCTCCTGCTCAGGACAAGTTCGAGTACAAGATCGACCGAACCACACTCGAGCTTACGCATCGAAGACGGGGATCTACTCCGTGCGGTATCCGTTAATCGATCTCACCCCGAATCTTCAACCCGCGTGGGTTACCTAGATTATGCAATAGTTGGTCCCTACTCTACAAGGACGGGGGGTTGCCAGGGACTCTTAACGCTTCCTGCCCCGAAAGGTTTCCATCCGGGGCAGGGTCAATGAGTTGATCTAAAATAGGCAAGAAATTATCGTATCGTCTCCCTTACGAGGTTAATCACATACGCAGTAATACTGCGCACTGGTCAGCCCGGGGCGCAGGGTCCATGTTCCCCCGACTGCCTCACATTCTCTTTGCGTGGGGATCTTTTCATTGCATGCTGGCGCCTCTGGAGGCGCTTCCGGGGACTCTGTTGGCGGTGGATCTACCTTGATGAACGGGAGCTCCTCAACCGGGCCGCTGGTCTTCCCGGTAGAATCCGAAACCCAGCAGCGCAAATCAGTACGCCACCACTTCGGGATACCTGGCACGCTTTGGCCAATCAGCTCTGCCACCACGCCCGCCTCATAGCCTGCGGCAGTATCGAACATGGTCCCCGGCCCCTTACGACAAAAGGCATTCTGCAGGAATTCAATCTTTGGTGTCAGCGTAGGCGTGGGTGGGGGTAAGGGTTTCGGACAGGTGCCGGAGATATTCGTGTAGAACCATTCAGGATCAGATTCAGGTCCACGGACTCCCCCCTGGATCTGTGCAACCTTCCAGTAGTAGAGGGTGCAATCCTCAAGGAATGGATCGGTGATAAACGTTGTCGCAGGCAAGAAGAACTCACCATCCCCGAGCAAGTTTGGAAGGAGAAAAGCAGGATCGGTGTTCAGGTTGATGTAGTATCCATCCGGGATGCAGCCCCCCTTCCCCGGTTCATAGCGCAACCGGGCGTAATTTTCACTAATTTCTTCCCCATCGATCGGTGAAAGCAACTCCGGAGCCACAAGCCCCACCAAAGGTGTGCATTCAGGCCCGGTAAAGAAGGATCGTGGTGAACTGAATTCGCCGAGATTATCCTCATCATCTCCCATTGCGACTTTCCACCAATACTGTGTATGCGGCATTAAATCTGTCAAGCGCCATGACGTATTTGAACCCCTGTCACCGATCATGACATCATCGCCAAAATCATGCTGTCTTGAAATTTGCACCTGAAAATTTTCCACAGCACAGGAACCGGGAAAGGACCATTGTAGTTCGGGGTTTGGACTCGGAACAATCTCATACGCTCCTGGGAAAAGCAGGAGGGGAATATCGAATTCGGCGACAAGGCATGGGCAGCTATTCCATCGATCGAATCGGAAAGTTGATACCGCCGACCAGGGGCCATCGTCGGGACCGTTGATACCCAGCACTCGCCAGTAATAACGATCACAATTGGTTAAGGAATAATTGGGAGTCCAGGCTTTAATGGGATTGGCTTCACGCATGTTCACAACAAGCGCTGTAAACGAGGAGTTAGTAGACACCTGCAGTGAATAACCTTCCGGGGTACAGTCAGGATCCGAGTAGTCCCATATGTATGTCGGTGTATATGTGTCTACCTCGCCGCCGATCGGGTCTACAGGATCCGGCGCGATCAGATCCACAGACTCACACTTGGGACCAACAATAAACTCCCACCACGGCGAGGTGGGGCTGAGAATCGTTCCATTCTTCGCAGTCACATTCCAGAGGTAGGACATACCGGTTGTCAGATCGACAGATGGAGTCCAATCGTAGTCAGATGAGCCTGTGGCTCCGCCAAACCCGGTGTCCACCGAGGTGCCATTGGTGGCATTGGTCCAGAGGTTGATGATGTACTCGGTCGGTTTGCACGGCGCCAGATAATTCCAGGTTAATTCCGGTCGGAGATCTGTCACCAGGCTGTGATTCGGAGGGGTGAGTTGTTCGGGGATGACAAGAAGATCTTCCTCTTCACAGGGTCCGCAAGCGCTCAGGACAAGGGCAATGAAGGCCAGGAGCAGGAGTGTTCGGGTGTTAAGGGTCATCGGTCTCCTCCTAGATGTGACGAGATCCATAGAAAAATGAGATGCTACCGACTCATATTCGACCCGCTACCAATGGGAAAGTCCACTAGCCTGTACCGAAATAAACGAAATTAGACCTGTAAACCTACATATTGTTGGATGAATTTGCTTTCTTGTCAATCGGAGTTGGGACCTACTCACCCTCCATAATGCGGCGCGCTACATCGAATGTAAACCACGCTCGCACCTGGTCCCCGAACATCTAGCGATTAATAACCAGTCGTTCCGAGATCTCTCCCATCACATGCTTACCTCAACTCAAACACTCGCACGGATGGGTATCTGTCGATGAGCAACTGAAAGTGATTTGAATCCTTCAGCTGATCGGCAGGCATGATTAATAATTGAACGAAAGCCGAGCGATAGGCACGCTCATCCAGAAGGAAAACTTCCCCATTTTGCATATTGAGAAGCAAGTGTGGGCCTCCAGCGTTCTCTGGGTAATCGAAGTATCCTGGATCCTCAAAACCCAAACGATCGACAGACACAACGCGAATCTCCTGCTCTGCATCGTAGCCAAAAACGCCTGTTTCCAGGTCTAACCGCAACGGTTTTAGGATTTTCCAAACCCGGCTTCGCTGACCTTCATAGATCGTGAAATCCCAACTCCCGTAGTACTGGATCCACGGTATCGCCGCCACACCTTCCCATGAGACAACAAGGTACTGCGTGGGTTGGCTTGTGCTAGAGGTCGAAAGCTGCGCCGGTCGTTCTTCCAACCAGGCCTGTATCTCGTCTTCCTTCCAGGTATTCCACAATCGCCAGGGTTCAAAATTCTCGCTTGCCGCGAACTTCATGAACTCGGCGGAACGGCCAAGCTGATCCGATCCCAGTACAAAACCCAGAGAATGTAAATATTCGCCAGAAATTCGACGACCGTCGGCGAAGGTCTTTAATCCGCTGAAATGCTGCGTGGCGTAGCCGTAATCCCACCATGTCCAGATCAGACCATCTGGATCGGCTACTTTTGCCAAATCTTTAATCGCAGCCGCATGTGCTTGTTGAAGTACCGTTTCGATAGGCAGGCGTGTATACGCCAAAGTTTGCCGAGCCACGAGCATGAACGCCATGAAAAGGAGTAGGGCCTTCCAGTTTTTTAGCCACGAGATCTTCTCACTGGCCTTTGCGGCATACCATTCCACAGGTACGGTCAAACCCAATAGCATCACCGGCGTGGCGAAAATTGTAAATCGCACACCAGTACGCACAGCGCCAAGGCCCAGGAGCAACAAGGGTAACTGCAGGAGCATGCCCGGTTTCTTACGGACGACGAGCATTGTGCCCAAGAGACCCAGAATGGCAAACAGCGAGTTGAAGGCCATCCCTTCAAGCGTGAGATTAAGGTTGACAACTTGCGTTTCCCGAACCGAAGGAGCAAACGCAGGGAAGACCAGCGCGGCCTCCAATTCCCCAAAGATTTCACCCAGGTACGATTGAAGTACATTCAAGATATAGGATTGAAACTCGATCACGACGATCGAGACGAGCAGGATAAGCAGGAGGATCAAGGAAAGGCGATAGGCGATACGATGATTGAAAATGGCTGGATAACGCTCTCTCACCCATAAGATCAAAAGCGCAAGCGCCGCGCCCAGCCAGCCCGCTGCGACCGTCAGCGCGAGCGCAATCAGGGTTTGAATCACCCTTGAACGTTCCTTCGACAATCCCCGCATCACCGCCAAGATCGCCGAGAGGCCGAGAACGGCGATGAAGTTTAACCCGATGGAGTTATGCCAGGGCAGGCTGAAAAGCGTGAGGAAAATCAAGCCTGCTGGGATCACTCGTCGGTATCGATCGCCGGCTTGAATTCCATTTCCAGGATCCCGGTGTTTCAGATGAGGCTGGATCCAAACAGCCAACAGCCAGCTGATCAACAGTGGGAAGAAAAGTGTAGCCCAATCGGTGTCGAAAAATCCGAGTCGGGTCCTGTGGTAAAAAGCCGGGGCCAGCGTCGCCAGAATCGGCGCGATCACCGCCGCCAACGGGGCACCCAGATAGAAAGCCCACAGGGCGATCGGAATGGACACGAGTGCCGGAAGCAGAGCGGAAAATCCGTAGGCAAGATTGGCAGGGGATATTGGCAATACCGCGGACAACAGCACCAGGGTCTGCGACATGGGCATGGGGGTTGCGACGGGATTCGAGCCCTCTGCGCCTGCCACCCAGAAATAGGCATCATTCGTGGTCAAGAGCCATTCACCGTCGACCTTGAGGGCGGGACGATCCCAGGAGGGCGATTCCAGGAAACGTAGACCTGCACTGAGGATGAAAACCAATATGCAGGTGGCCAGGACACGCTTATTGGTCTGGTCTCGTTCTCCCTGACCGTTCACCATGCTCCTTTTGCCCCTGCAACTTCCAGCCAGCTTCAGCGAGTGCCGATTCTCTCAACGTACACCGGTGAGATCCCAGCGCAGGGAATCGCTTTGACTTGAAAGTTCTGCGAGGTTGATTGCACCCTTGTGAGACTTAGAACCTTCCATTCCACTTGCGCAGCCTGGCTTCATGTGCCTCCACGACGGTTATGAAGGCAGGGAATCATGCGTCTGGACAAATACAACTTACCCCTGCTGCTCCGAAAAAGTAGGTGCCGCCCGCAGCTTCGCAATCCGCCTGGTCAAGCGTGCTTGTACAGACTGGGCCAGACGGCTCTTGCGTTGGTAAGGGTATTGACGCCAGGACCGGCACGAGATCCAGACCCTCCACCTCACCAGATCCGAGCGCCAACCAGCACGCGAAAGTAATCTGGTTCACCGTTGTCTCAACTTTACCCCAGGTCCGCTCAGGGTTTACACCGATCAGGTCTAGTCCCACCCCCGCAACGAAGGCTGTCACATCATCAAAAACGGGATCGGGTCCCTTTCGACAGAAGGCATTCTTCGTGAGAAGAATCTGCGGTTTGATGACGATCAAATCCGATTCGGCTACTCGAAATTGGACATATTTAACGTCCTGGTATACGCCATTCTGCAAGAGTACGAATTTGAGGGTGTACAGCCCAGGTGGTAAACCGAATAATTGAAAACGATCTGCCGGATTGATATCCACCCGTCCCCCTCCCGGTACGGTCAGATCGAACATGCCCACATTTTCCAGCACACTCAGATTTTCATTCTGCAGGATGACGTCCATGTGAAAATCGTAGCTGGAATCAGTGATATTCTTCACGCCGAATGCGTACTCAACTTCATCCATATAATCGAGGGCTTTGTACTGCGAATCGAAGACAGGATCAGTAGGCAGTACGCCTCGCAGGTCTTGATGAAAGTAGCCGTTCGCATGTCCGAGATCTCCATCCCAGTCCCAGTTTGTGGCATGCAAGCCAGTATCACCATCCACCAACGCCACCGACCCTGGAAACCCGCTGTCGGTGCGGGGGAAGAGCCAAATCACACCACGTCGTGCGTTGGCAGGACGGGGTTCTGCATAAAAAACCAGGGTATCGATCACCTCAGTCTTCTCGGCGGTGAGGCTTGCTATGACCTCCTGGCGATATGCTGCCCATGTTTTCGATGTGTTGAGCGAGCCTGAGCTGGGGTCATTATAGAAATACTCCGTGCCGTCACTGCCAGTGATCGTACGGCTGTGTCCTGCAAGGCTGGAGCCCCAGGCGACCGGGCGGCGAGGGCCGCTTTGCCCCCATATGAACGACTCTACATAAGCCTGAAAGGCGTCAAAGAGACTCTCGGCATAATCATAATTTGTATATAAGGTGAGCATTCCACAGTCGGGGGTTAAACAGATCTGGGTTGCAGCCTTCCAGTTCCAGATGATGACCTCCGCATTGCCATCTGAAAAGCTCTGTTTTACGTCAGCCGGTACGGTATAGCCGCCGGCGCCAAGCAGCCAGTGGAAGAAATAGCCACTGTTAAAGGGTTGACCGGCTTTGCCCGCCAAGTACCAATTGCTGGATTCACCCCACACCGCACCGAAACCACCGACAGGCCAACTTCCCTGATGGTAATTCACAACATTCGTCATCGCGGTCGGGCTACACCATGCCGGCGTGCGCTGCTGATAGGTGGGCACTGCCAGGGGGTCATAAAGGCTGGAAATCTTGATAAGTTCGGCGTGGGAAAGAAGCTTGAAGACCTGGTACTTGCCCGTCCCTACAACAGGAAACTGAATGCCGTCCTCGACCACACGGGCACCGACGACCGAAGGGACACTGTTCACGGGTTCTGTCCACACCAGGTAGGCGTATGCGCCATTAACGGCAGCATCTTTGGCTTCCCCCTCCAAAGGAACGGTCAAGATGATCTCGCCGGTTTGTTCCGCGCCGCCAAGGTCAACCGCATACTCCTCGCTGGCGGAGCTGAAGGGGCTTCCGACTGAAAAGGGTGTACCCTCACCAAGATTTTCGATTTCCACCACCGTATCTTCGCTTAAAGCCCCGGCGGCCAGGCTCAATTCGGCACTACCAGGGCCAGTGACAGTAAGCGCGTCAGGGGGGAAGACGGGAAGTTCTGTGGGGGTCGTCGTAGGCTGTTGGCTTACTGTGTCGGGTTGCCCTTGTTGTTCTTTCGTCAGGATACAGCTCATAGCCGCGCTCCATAGGACCGCTAAAACAAGGGTGTAGACCCATTTGCGCGAAGGTGTCATCAACAGCCTCCTGATCAGTTAGCACCGCTCTCGAGCTGAATTGGAGAACTATAGTCAAGAAACTGAATCTTCACAAGCGAGCGAAAGCATGGTTGTCTTGTATGGCAAAATACCTCCAGGAATGCCAAAATAAAAATACCTGGCTTAGGAAAACAAATATCCCAAGCCAGGTTTGCTAACCGAGAAACGCTCTCGCTAGGGGTCGACGTCAATACTCCGCAAGAAGGTATTGTTGCCTTCGTTCGATTCGCCGACTGTGTCGCCGGTATCGATGACAGCCTTCGTCTTGATCCCAGAGTAGGTGCTTGGATAGCCGGCGTAGGTATAGGTCAATGTCCTTGTCTCGTCGGCATCCAGACCGCCATTGACATTCCATGAGTTGGCGGGGTTGGGATAATTCTCACCTGGCCACCACTTAACGGTGAAACCTTCTTCGGTGGAGCCACCCTGGTTTTTGATCCTTACCTGGACATCCACCGAATCGTTCTTGGTGGGTGGATAGGGATCGAAATCGATCGCGGTGACGATCAAATCGGGTGCCCCCAACGATTCGATAACCTCGATCTCGACCCAGAAAGAAACGTCGGCGTTGGCCCCGATCCCAAAGATCACCCCCGAACCATTACGCAAGCGGAAGAATCCCTTATAGGTACCGCCATCGTCGGGCGCCGTGAGTTGAACCGACACATCGACTGTGCCGCCGGGGGCGACGGTACCGCCGGTCAGCTGTACAGAAGCTGGAGCATTCATGGCATCACCTGAATGGAAGACCAGGTCATAACTGGAGCTCCAGGTGCAGGAACCGTTGTTCTTTAGGCGCCATGTCTTGACGAATGAATCTCCTGGGGCGAAATCGGATCCATCGGGCACAGTGACATCGGAGACAAACGAGGCGCGATCGCAAGGGATCTGTGTTGAGGTCGCCGTTGGAATGTCTGTGACTGTAGCGGTGATCGTCGGTGTTGGCGGTTCTGGCGTGGAGGTGTCGGGTGGCAGGACGGCCTCTGTCGCTGGATCTTCAGGACCTGGACCCTCGCCACCTTCTACCGCCAGGGCTGCCTCCGTCTGGCGCGCGGCAAGCGTCTGGGTGATTGCTGCATCAACATCAGCTTGCGATGTTCCGGTGAGATTACAGGCAAGCGCGCCTGCCGCGATCACGATCGCAACGAGCATCCAGCGAAACAACCGATCACTTTTCATGTTCTCTTCTCCTCAGAAGTTATCACCAGCCAGGCTGTCTTGTATTACTGAGCAATTATCCCGGCGGGCGCAGGTGCATTATCCCTCAGGAGCGCTTTCAGAACAATTCAACTGAGGTCACATAAACTATCACCTGCGACAAGCAGCTGAAAGTTCTTTATTCTTGAAGTATGCGCTCGATAGGTAGAGAACCGAATGCAGGGAGAGTATCCATCGATATGTCAGCGATCTTCGATTAGCTCGTCGTAGATGATACGGGGGACCCCCCGCTCTCCACGTACAAGGTAGATCCCTGGCAGGGACAGCAGCGTGACCAAGCCTTTGACAATGATATTGGCGGCTACGATGCTCCAAACCACTGCAGCCGGTAAAATTCCCCCGAAAGCTAACCAGGCGAAAACGAAACTGTCAAGCGGGACGCTCACCGCGTTTGATACCAGTACACGCATCCATTGGTAGCTTTCGGTGACGCGCTCCACCCATAATCGATAGCCTTCTGTGTCGATCAATTCGGCGATCACTTCAGCCACGATCGAGACAAACACAATGCGCC
>JBFFQB010000017.1:0-36430 GCA_041573795.1 Anaerolineales bacterium | reverse complement strand
GCGACGCCAAAGATCTCGCCCTCGTGAATCGAAAACGTTAGCTGGTCCACAGCGTCGTAACCCTTATCGCTGCAAGCAACTAAACGGTCTACTTCGAGGATCGGCTCGCCGCGCTCTACCCTGGCGCGCTCAACCCGGAACATGACATCGCGACCAACCATCTCTCTGGCTAGGCTCTTCTCGGTTGCGTCTTTGGTGTCGATACAGCTGACAACCTTGCCCCGCCTGAGCACCGTCACTCTGTCGCTGATGCGCAGCACTATTGGCAGTTTATGGGTAATGAACGGCACGATCGCCAGATCAGCCTCAGCCATGGCTTTGATCGAATCGAGCAGTTTTTCCGTTTCCACCGGCGTAAGCGCAGAGGAAGGTTCGTCCATGATCAGGATCTCTGCCCCACGATAAAGCGCCTTGAGGATCTCGACCAGCTGTTTCTCACCCTCCGAGAGTTGCCAGACTTTGGTGCGAAGATCAAGCGAGAAGCCATACTTCTCACAGAGCTCATTGACTTCTTTCTCGGCTTCGATAAGATTCAAGACCGCGCCGGCGTCAGGGTGGCCAAGGATGATATTTTCGATGGCGCTATGGGCTGGTATGAGCTTGCGATGCTGGTGCACCATGCCGATCCCCAGCTCTATTGCATCGAGCGGGGATTTGAAGTCCACCGGATGGCCGGCGATGTAGATCTGGCCTTCGTCAGGTTGATACTGGCCAAACAGAATTTTCATCAACGTTGTTTTTCCTGCACCGTTTTCACCCAGCACTGCATGGATCTCACCGGCTCGAATCGAAAAATCAATCGAGTCGTTCGCCGTAACGCCTGGAAAGCGCTTGCTGATCCCCCGTGCTTCGAGCAGCGTATCCCCGCGCTGTAAATCCTTCAGCATACCTTTACGTGTCTGATTTCCCGCGTTTTGTTCACCCATAGTTCCCACTCACACCCTGGATCCTTTGTATAGAAAGGAAGTGAAACCCTAAGGAATTCAGGGTTGTTCACTTCCATGTGCGGTCAAAAGACCGCGATTTGCTGATCTTTGTGTAGGGCAATGGGGCTCCCGATCAAGGGATCCGGGAGCCCCGTGCACTCCGATGATACCCGGGACAGTTACTACCGGGATCATCCTACAGACTTCTTGTGCCTACTCGAGGATCGTCACACCCTCCAGGTCAAACGCAAATTCCGAAAGCAGGAAGACATCGGTCGGTTCGACATCGGCTTCCTTGACAACCGTGCCTGCATCTGGAATGGGTAATCCCTCAAGCGCCAAGCCGGTTCCGTTGCTGACAAAGGCATGCGCGGTGAACGGATCCCAGACCCCGGCGATCATCTCACCTCGTCTCTGCTCAACCAGGTCGACGATTTCCTGTGGGACCAGAGGCAAGGCCGCTGGGCTGATCGCAGCGATGCCAACTTCGTTGTTATTCATGATGTCCACAGTGTAGAGATGGTCACCCTCTGCGTCCACAAAGAAGGAATCCATCCCCAGGTATAGGATCGTCGTCGGGTTTGCCTCGCCCTGCATATACTCAGCCAGCATGTAGTTGTAAAGTACTTCCCAGCGAGTGTCGAAGGAGATCGCCACGGTGTTGGTATCCGACCAGCCGTAGAAGCCGACAATGTCCATGTCCTTGCCGACAAACCAGATACCCTGCTCTGTGGCGACATCCAGCGGTGAGCCGGAGTCGGTCTGCTGGGTGAGCACATCCACATCGTACTGTGTGATGAGCGTTTCGGCGATGTCGCGCTCTTCGGTCGGGAGGTACCAATCACCGACGTATTTCACGAAGACGTTGACCTCTTTGCCCATCATCTCCGCACCATCCTGTACACCAAGGATGAAGCCGTTCTGCCTGCGGATCACCTGCACCGAGGGGAAGGCCGATACGATACCGATATTGCCGGTCTCTGTTAATGCGGCTGCTACAAGACCCTCAAGGTACAGCGCTTGATACTGCCGTGGGAAGAGGCGAATGAAGTTCTGCTTGGTGGTGAGATCGCTGGCGATGATCGATCCGAAGTAAACATCCGGGTATTTCTCGGCGATGTCCTGGAGTGGAAGACCCATGAATTCGGCGTTGCCGATTACGATATCAGCACCGTCGGCGATCATTTCTTCTGCGTATGGAACAGTCAGGTCTGGTCCAACCTCCTCACGGAAGACGTATTCGACATTATCGTATGCCGCTTCCAGGCGATCGCCGGCGCGATCGTGCGCGCCAGACCAGGTCGTGCCTTCAATCACACTGAAGTGCTCTATAGCCAGCGTGACGGTCTCTTCCATTTCAGCTTCTTCGGCTTCTGCTGGCTCTTCCGCCTCTCCTGGTTCCTCAACCTCGCCTGCAGGCTCTTCGGGGGCTTCCGGCCCAGGGGCTGGTGCGCACATCGTGGTTAGCATGCCCAATACGACCAGCAGAACGGTGATCAAGAACAATCTACTTAATGAATTTTTCCAATGCATTTCTCTTCTCCTCCATAGTTTGAATTGCCTTTGGCTGCGAAGTTAATCCAACGGTTCTGCATACGTAGTTTTTCGTTTATCACCTCCATTTGAATCAACGAAGTACTATAGATTGTAGAGAAATTCAAAAACCCCGTCAATTTTATTCCTTCGCTTTGGTCATGAAGTATCTAAGGTATGCTGGACCAGATCCATCACTCTCCCGCCCCTTGTTTGGGCTCGAGTCTCTTTTTGAAGTGAAACGAGTTTTGTTTCAACTATTCCCCATAGCTCCCTTAAAGCCGGTCGCGAATTCCTCCAGCGCCTCCAGATGTCGGCCCAAACTAATAAATCCACAACCCATCGTGTTGATTGATATATGTGTGGCTCCAACCTGCTGCCACTCTTGCGCACGCACGATCAATTGATCCACGCTACCCCCCTTCAGCTTTGGGCGCGGCTCTAATCCAAATTCGTCTGGTTTTCGCCCCTCCTGCTCAAGATACTTCCCTAGCTGATCAAGCGCCGGCCGCGCCTCAGCCGCCGAGGAATACCCAGGCAACCAACCCTCCCCATGACGGGCCATCCGCCGCAAAACCACGTCCGCATGACCTCCAAACCAAACAGGAATGGGGCGCTGTACAGGCAGGGGGTTGAGGCCGGCGTCAGGGATGTTGTGCCAGTGTCCCTCAAACTTTACGAGAGGTTCGGTCCACAGTTTTTTTAGGAGGAGAATTTGTTCTTCACTGCGGGCGCCCCGGGTAGAAAAATCTTGGTTTAGTGCAGTGTACTCTACCGGATTCCATCCGACGCCAATACCCAGGCGAAAGCGCCCGCTGCACAGGCGATCCAAAGTAGCCGCTTGTTTGGCTACTAAGGCGGTTTGTCGCTGCGGAAGGATAAGAATTCCGGTGATAAAGCCCAAATGCTCAGTAAATCCTGCCATAAAACTAAACAATGAAAAGGGCTCCATGAAGGCATCTTCGCTGGTGTAAGGCCCCAGCCGCCCATCGATCCCATCAGGGTTGGCACCGAGGACATGATCATAGGCTAAGACATGGCCATATCCCAGGGCTTCAACCCCCTGCGCATATTCGCGTATGATTACAGGATCAGGTGCCAACTCCGTTTGTGGGTAAACCACACCTATTTGCATCATGTCCTCCACGAAAGGAATGCGGTCGAGCTACAAGATAGATCGGTGAAAAATATTATAAGCGCCTAAGGACGAGCAGAGCCCAAGAAGAATGGCAACTCCAAGAGCTTGATGTAGAATGAAGTTTATGACAGATAAACCCATAAGAATACTGACTACCATCTCGATCCCGGAAAGCGAGGTGAAGCGCATCCAGGCTGTTTCACCGCGCATTGAGCTTCACACGTACCCAACGCGTGACTTTAACACAATCCCTGAAGAGCTGCTCGATACGATCGAGATTCTCTACACCATGTACACATTGCCTGAGCCTGACCAGGTGCCTAACTTGCGTTGGATTCAAGCGCACACAACCGGCGTCGATCAATTCCATGGCCATACATTGCTTGACTCGGACGCTATCCTCACAACAATGAGCGGGAGTTCCGCCCCACAAATGGCTGAATTCGCCTTGCTGTGCATACTCGCACTTGGTCACCGCCTGCCCCAGCTCATGGCTAGTTCAGCAGAAGAGCAATGGGCAGAGGGGCGCTATGCACGCTTTGAGTCACACGAGTTGCTCGACAGCACCGTCGGCATCCTCGGGTATGGAAGCATTGGTCGCGAGGTCGCCCGACTTTGCCGTGCCTTTGGCGCGAAGATCCTGGCTACAAAGCGCGACCTCAAGAACATAACCGATCCAGGTTATGGTTTAGAAGGGCTTGGAGACCCGGCTGCAGATCTCCCCGCTCGTCTTTACCCCCCGGAAGCAACAACATCGATGGCATCGTTGTGCGACTATGTCGTAATCGCACTTCCGCTGACAGCCAAAACCCAAGGGGCCGTAAGCGCCGATGTGATTAAGGCGATGAAACCAGGCTCGTTTCTGATCGACCTGTCACGGGGGGGCATCTTGGATCATGGCGCCTTGATTGAGGCCCTCAACAGCGGCCACATCGCAGGTGCGGCACTGGATGTTTATCCTGTCGAGCCGCTTCCAGAAAGCAGCCCGCTCTGGGATATGAAGAACGTTATCCTCGCGCCGCATCTGGCCGGATCAACGCCACGCTATTTCACCCGGGCGATCGATCTCTTTATCTTTAACTTGGGAAATTACCTCGCCGAACAACCCCTTGCTAATCGTTATAATCCCGCACAAGGATATTAAACCTTGTCCCCCCCGACTATTCGCGGCGTCATATTCGACCTGGGCTCAACACTCATTGATTTTGAAGGGGACTATGCCAGCGTGATCCCCGACAGCATTGCTGCGGTCGCCGATCATCTACTCGCACATGGGATCAAGCTGAATCGTTCCGACTTTATTCTCCGCTACGGCCAGGCGCTGCAGAATTATCACGACCAGCGCAATCATGATCACATCGAACGCACAACCTATTCGATCCTGTATGAGGTGCTCAAGGATCTACCCCTTCCTGTACCGGATGAAGCTGTTCTCCGGGGTGCTTTGCAGGCGATGTATGCTATCAGTGAAACTTTTTGGACACCAAAGGCCGCCATGCACACCGTCTTGAAGCGCTTATCCGAAGCTGGTTTAAACCTGGGTTTACTCTCAAACGCAGGGGATGAGGCCAACGTACAGCGTCTCATCGATAAAGCCGGCATCCGTACGTTTTTCGATCCGATCCTGATCTCTGCCGCTTTGGGGATTCGTAAGCCCGACCCTCGCCCTTTCCAACAAATTCTCACGGATTGGGGCTTCTTACCCGGGGAAGTAGTGATGGTGGGTGATCTGCTTGAAACTGACGTTCTCGGTGCCCAAAGATTAGGGATACATACGATCTGGTTACAGGATCGACCGAACCACTCATTGGACGATCAAGTTCAGAAACCACAACCCGACATCATTGCCAGGGATCTAGCGCAGGTGCCAGACTTGATCAAGGGTATGGGTGAGAAAGGATAGCGTGGTGGAGTTCGAACGCATCAGCGATCACATTCTTCGTATGGAAGTGGAATATCAGCCTGTTGGTCCACTCCGCTTTCTCGTAGCCCTTTGGCTCATCCAGGGTGACCAGGGCTGGACACTCATCGATAGCGGGCCGCCAGATCAAAGCGACATCGTCGTTGCGGCGATAGCCCGGGCTACTCGGGGGCATGGCCCCGCGCGTGTACTCTTGACCCATGCCCATGCAGACCACAGTGGGGCATTAAATGCTATTTACGTTCAGTGGCAGCCACAGATAATTTGCCATGCTGCTGAAGCAGGCTTTATCAGTGGAGAACGGGATTATCGTGATCTAAGTACTCGCAATGCGCTTTTTTGGATCGCTCGCGAATTCATCCCTTCTCCGAATATTGGCCTGGCTGTAACCCGGGAATTGCAGCGGGGAGAATCGATCGCCGGCATGGTGGTTATTCACCTACCCGGTCATACACCCGGACACATAGGCTTCCTTCATTCTTCAGATCAAGCCATGATTTGTGGCGATGCGATCATGAATCGGGGGGGGCGGATAGCTCCTCCGATGCGCATGATGACTGCCGATACAAAACTAGCACAGGCCTCGATCCAGCGTTTGAGCGACCTGGATTTCAGACATTTACTACCATCACATGGCAAGCCAATCCTCGATCGAGGTCGAGAGGCCATGTTGGCTTATTTCGGTCGGGATCCTGAGCCTGATGTGCACGGAGGCTGGTAAGCAACTCGATTCTGGCCTCAGGATTTTCAGTCCTGCCGCCTCAATTGCGGATGACTGAGTGAACCGACACACGCCATGCCTGAATTCTAGCTTGGAGCCGATGGCCTATGACTGAGATGAGCAACGCTGTCCCCTATCCCCGACGGGTGGCCATACGAGGATTCTTGCGCTTCCTGCTGCGTATCGCCTTTCCTGTACTGGCAAATTTCGAGGTCGAGGGGGCTGAGAATATTCCCGCAGAGGGACCACTGCTCGTCGCCGGAAATCACTTCAGCTTTATCGATCCGGCGGCGATGATTCACGCCACCCCCTGGCCGTTGGAATTCCTCGGAGGGGTAGAACGACCGAATGCTCCCTGGATCACTCGCTTCATTCCTTATTTCTGGGGCTACGTTGAGGTTCCGAGGGGTACCGGTGGTTTACAAGGGCTACGAAAAGCCGAGGCTGTGCTTAAACAACACGGGATCCTGGGAATCTTCCCTGAGGCGGGCAGCTGGGCCAAGGTCCTGCGACCAGCTCGTCCTGGCACCGCCTACCTGGCCACACGGACACAATCCCCTATTCTCCCTATGGGCATGATTGGCATGGAGGACTTATTCCCCACCCTCCGTAAAGGCAAGCGCCCCACCGTGAAAGTCCACATTGGGAAGGTCTTCGGGCCCTTCAGCACGAGCGGGAGAGGAAAGGAACGCAGGGCGCAGTTGGACGAAATCGGTCACACCATCATGAGGAGGATTGCTGAGCTGATTCCTCCCGAAAAGCGAGGCTTCTACTCGGAGGACCCCGCCATCAGAGCAGCGGCAAAAGGCACCGAAATTTACCCCTGGGACATTTAACCCGATCCGATCGTCGTTACCCTTTCCCCTAATCAGGGTTTTTTCTTATGTAGCTCCCTCTGCCCAGGGACGGATACATCTCGCTAAGGGAAAGGATTCCTTCATGGAGAATACAGCATCAATGAAGCCTCCCGTTTCAACTCGGCGGGAGCGCTTTGCCTGGTACATGTACGACTTCGGAAACTCGGCTTACGCCGCAGTAGTGCTTCTGGCTATTTACTCAGCCTATTTCCAGGGCGAGGTCGTCGGAGGACCTGAGGGGTCACGCTTGTGGGGTTATGCCGTCGGTATTGCAATGCTATTTGTGGCCATCACAGCACCGATTCTAGGCACACTTGCTGATTTCTCCGGGTCAAAGAAGCGCTTCTTGCTCTTCTATACAACCATCGCCTGTATCTTCACCGGATTGCTCTTCTTTGTGGGAAGTGGCGATGTCGCAATGGGTATGTTGTTCTTTATCCTGGCCGAGATCGGATACCGCAGTTCCCAGGTCTTCTACAATGCTTTACTTCCCGAGATTGCAACCGAAGAGGACATAGGTCGTGTCTCGGGAAACGGATGGGCAATTGGTTCCGCCGGAGGAATCATCTGCCTCGTGATTGTATTGGTCCTCGTGACGACGATTGGCGGCGATTTCATCATCCGTCTTTCCTTCGTGATCACGGCAATCTACTTTGCCCTTGCCGCTACTCCGCTCTTCCTGTGGCTGCGTGAAAGGGCGCAACCGCAATCATTCCCGGCTGGCCAAAATTATCTATCTCTTGCCTTTACCCGTCTGGCCAAGACCTTCCGGGCTGTTCGACAGTATCGAGAATTTATCAAGTTCATGATCGCCTTTCTTATCTACAACGATGGCATCATTATGGCGCTCGATTTTGCTGCCATCCTGGGTGCGGTGTTATATGGCATGGAACAGGAGCAATTAATCGTCTTTATGATCATCGTGCAGGTGAGCAGCGTGATCGGTGCCTACGTCTTCGGAGTCTTAATGGACCGCATCACCGCCCGGCGCTCGCTCGTCATTTCCCTTGTATTGATGATCGCTGCCGTGGTGTGGATGTTCTACAATGAGAGCCTGACTGGTTTTTATTACATCGGTATCCTTGCCGGATTTGCGCTCACCGGCGTTCAATCAGTTAGCCGAGCTAGCGTAGGAATGTTTACCCCGCCCGGTAAAAGCGCTGAGTTCTACGGCTTTTTCGCTATCGCTGGCAGGACCTCATCTTTCATTGGTCCAGCCATCTACGGTTGGTTGGCTGCCGAGTTGGCCTACGTTTTCATTAACCAAGGACAGTCGCCTGACGCAGCCGAAGTCGCTGGCTTGCGTTACGCCTTAATCTCGATCATAGCCTTCCTGACGGTCGGATTGGGGTTGCTCGGTTTCGTCAATGAGCGCAAAGCGCGCCAGCAGGCTCTCGGCGCTTGACGATAGGCCCTACGCAATCCAGTCCTCTCTGATCGTGCTTGAGGGTTAGCGCTCAATATAGGATACAATTGGGCAACTAAACACAATTGAGGCAATTCATTTTTTCTGGCCTCTACCGGATAGGCTCACAGGGTGGAGGCCATTTGCTTTTCACGAACTGAAGCTTTCCAGGTTACAGCTATCTTGGTTCTAATCCGATCCCTTTCTGGATTAGCGGGATCAACACCTGATGATTCTTGTGGTTTTGGAGGTAAATCATTATGCCTGCTCGTAGTTGGGGTGTATTTCTGTTGCTTGGTTTGATCTGGGGGTCTTCATTCCTGTGGATCAAATTGGCACTGGCTGAGCTGGGACCTTTCACGTTAGTTGCATTCCGTTTGTTGTTTGGTGCCCTCGCGATGATCATCGTGCTCTGGCTGCGGCGCCCTTCTTTCCCACGCGCCCGTAAGACCTGGATCCTGTTAGGGCTGATGGGCTTGACCAATACCGCCCTGCCTTTCACCCTGATCTCCTGGGGGCAGACCAGCATAGACTCTGGCGTTGCTTCGATCCTTAACAGCACCGTCCCGCTCTTTACGCTCATCATCGCCCATTTCTTCCTAGAGGATGAGCGCATGGATCTTCCACGGGCGATCGGGCTGCTCGTTGGATTTATTGGGGTCTTGCTTCTTTTCAGTCGTGATGTCGGTGCCGAGGGTTTCCGCACAGGGCTTTCTGGGCAATTGGCGGTATTAGCGGCAGCGATCTCATACGCCGGCAGTTCCGTGTTCGCTCGGCGTAACTTCCGTCAGGTGCCGCTTTTATTACAAGCTGCGATCCCACTCTTCGTCGCTGACGCCCTCATCTGGGGCAGTGCACTGGCTATTGAATCCCCACTCATCGTACCTGCGCGACCACTGACATGGGTATCGCTAGCCTTTTTGGGCTTGCTCGGCTCTTGCGTCGCCTATCTGCTCTACTTTTACCTGCTTACCCACGAGGGCTCGACACGCTCGGTCCTGGTCACGTATATGTTTCCGGTAATTGGATTAGCGCTGGGGGTGCTCTTCCTGGACGAATTGCTCAATGCACAACTTGTCTTCGGCGCACTACTGGTCGTGGCCGGTATAGGCGTGGTCAATTGGAAGCCAAAGGTGGCTAGAGCCGCAAGGCCAGTAGGAGAACCTACACAAACATGATCCTGGTTAAATCTTGACCTGGCTGGCATGCTCACCGATCTTCGCCAAAGAGGCCGCTCAGGTTACTCTTCACGGTGTGCCCAGTGAGATCTATGTCTCCGTGCCAGAAGAGAACCCGGGGTCGAAATTCCTCATCACTTCGGAGACGACGGTCGCGATCAGCCTCTCCATGCGGGCATGGTGCGATCCTCGCCAATAGACTCGCCCACATCCCGGACACTCCCGGAACTGGTCGTAGTTTTGAAAAATGCGCTCGGGGACTCGTGATCGAACTTGTTGGCGGGCTGCTGCGAGCAGGCCCTGGTTGCAGTGCATGCAACGGCTGAAGGGCAACAGGAAAGTAACCAAGCTGAAGCGGGTGAGGACTTCAACCAGCTGGTGGCGGGGATGATCTTTACGTACACAATAACCCTGCCTAACCTCACTGCGCTTCAACAGTCCCCGATCCCGGGTCAATAAGATCCTGCCATCTAGTGTAGATAGCCTGGCTAGTTCATCGTCTGAATAATCAGTGCGATAGAGGCTGTCAAATCCCAACATGCGTAAGTAGCGTGCCAGGCGGCCTAGATGCGTATCAATAACAAAACTGTACTGCTGGGGAGATGCCGGTTGCACATGAGAGAGCACTGCGACATCCAATAATGAAAAATGCGGATATACACTCACCCTGTCGCCATCACTGAGGTTGTAGTCAAACGCAACGCTCTGGCCATTGATCAGGATCAGATCAACTTCGGGGTGTGGTGGTCCGAGTGCCTCGATCGCATCCTTAATCGCCGGATGTCCCCAGAATGCATAGCGAAATTCTCGTTGCGCATAAGACGGATCCAGGAAGTCGTTCAACCCCGCATAAAATCGGAAAACCGCACTGTGCATGGGACCTCTATCTACAGCATATCATCGCCTTGTCATTTGGCCTGAGATTTGCACAGTGAAGTGGTACTGTGCAAGGGTTAGATTGGCATTGTTAGCCAATCGCAATGTCAAATCTACCCAAACTATGCAAAAATAAGGCCTGGAAATCTTGTAGAAGGTAGGGAAGCCTATGTTTTCAGATCAGAATACACCTGCGGTTGACCCGCGTGTTACAGCCTTGACCGATGCACTCAGCCGGTTAAACAGTCCGGATGTCGATTTTCGCTGGGCGGCGGTACTCGACTATGACGGGTTGATCATGGCTAATTACCCACCTCACGATGAGATCAGTACCGATATCGCCGTTGCATCCAGTTCCCACATCCTACGCATGGGCGAAAAAGCGCAAGAAGAGGTTGAATACGGTAAATGGCGCTTCACCATGATAGCCGGCGCGGAGATGCATCAGCTTGTGATGCATTTGAATAACGAGGTTATCCTGACATTCGCTGTTGGCTCCAAGACGCCGCTACATAAAATCTTTGCTGCCGTCCGTGCTGTGGTCCCTGATCTGGTGACCGCGCTTGATCTCAACAATCGCAAATTCACCGAACCCAGTACACTCATCATGCGCTCGGAAGAAATGCAAAAGATGCTCCGCCGATAATTGGTTATTTTTGGGAACAGGCCGGTGAGCGAACCTCACCGGCTTTTTTTTAATTTCAATAAGCTCTCTACCGATTGGTACAACTTCTCTATACGGAGAGCCTCTCCAGACCCCGATAATCAACTACACCGGATCACAGCGCTCATCGGTTTGTGCTTATGAACATGTCCTTTTGTCGTCATTGCTTGGCAATATTCACGCTTACACTCATCGCTTCGATCATGGCGGTTGGGTGCGCAACCCCTGTGACGCCGTTCGATCAGTTGTGGAATGAACTCCGCCCGCAAACAGGTCCGGTCCAACAGATCCAGCCTCTGCCTCCAGTCGAAATCCTGCCGGCCGAGCATCCAGCGCTGGAGGAGGGCACCGAGCGAGCGCAATCCACTCTACATGCAATTGAATCGGGATCAACCACCCCCGTGAAACTACTTGAGCCAGCTGTCAGCCCGTCGCCGTCTCCTACGCCCAGCGAAACTGAGACCCCTCCAGGGGGATCACAATCAACCGACCCAACCTTTACCTTTACGCCAAGCGCCAGCCCTACCACGATCAACTCCCCCACAATAACCCAAACGCTTCCGGCAGGGACACAACCAATCTCACCATCCCATACGCCGACCGTCACACGAACGGCGACTTTTATGGTCACGCCAACCCCCACTACTTTCGACCTGTCCCAGGAGACTACTCAAATTCCAGCGACCGCTACAGGAACACCTGAACCCGCCCCGCCCCCTGCCTGCAACCCTTCCGGGAACGGAAGTTTTGAAAGTGCCCTGATCGCCTTAATCAATAAGGAACGGCGGGATCGTGGTCTTGGAACGCTGTCGACACAAGGACAGTTGACAATGGCGGCTCGTGATCACAGCGTGGATATGGCCTGTAATGGCTTCTTTGCCCACACGGGATCAGATGGATCCTTGCCCTGGGACCGCGTAAGCGCTTTAGGCTACAACTACTCGGCGATCGCCGAGAACATCTTTGCTGGCTCAAGCAATGCGCAGACCGCTTTTAACGCGTGGTTGAGCAGCCCCGGTCATAGTGACAATATGCTCAACCCGACCTACACTGAGATTGGGATTGGTTACCGCGCTTGGACCGATAGCCCATACGGTGCCTATACGACAGCTGTTTTTGCGCTCCCGCAATAGCACACCTCGGCGTTCAGGAACACATGCTATAATTTCGACCAAAGTGCTCTAGATCTAGCGCATATCGATATCAGCCTGCGGCGTATCCACTTCTCATCCTCCAGGTTTGTTCCCATAAATCGTATCGATATAACGCAGTCATGGAGAGACTAAATGCCCCGATTCTTGATTGAAACTGAACATACTGAGGACAGCTGCGTGTTAGTTGTCGGTGAAGTCCACGCCATGGGCTATTTGCATCACTTTGAGTGGGGTTGTGAGGTCGGCGTTCACGCTGGTTGGGCTTTTATCGAAGCCGAGAGTGAGGATGAGGCTCTAATGACCGTTCCCATGATCGTTCGGCCACAAGCTCGCGCCGTGCGTGTGATCAAATTTACACAAGAAGACTTCGATCGTCTCCACAACGAGACCTAAAACCATAGCGGCTCTTTCCACCAGCTGGCAGCATTCTCGTATACACGGAACTAGCGGCAAGCGCAAAGCATCTTCTGCTTCTTCGAAGGATGAAATATGTCAATAGCCAAATTAATCGCTCTTCTAGGAATTCTTGCCATGGCCATCGCTTTGGCCAATGGCTTTGTCAACGGTGATTTCAGCGGGGAGGGCTCGCTCTTGCTCGCTATGCCTTGGGGTGTCGTATCGTTTGTCGATCTCTATGTCGGCTTTACACTTTTCTCCGGCTGGATCATCTACCGCGAAGGCTGGACGCTGAAGGCTGGGGTGTGGGTTCTTTTAATGATGGTACTTGGCTTCTTCACCGGCGCGCTCTACACCTTCCTTGCTTTGCAATCGAGCGGAGGGGATTGGGCGAAGTTCTGGCTCGGGCAAAAGGCCAAGCAGGCATAATCCCAGCAGCTTCCATGAACTAGAAAGGCAGACACAGTGCCTGCCTTTGCATGATCCAAGACTCAACCGCGCACCCTAACTGGAAAAGATCCGCTATGGAATCGAGCGCGCAATGTCTACCAGCTTGGCTGATGTCATGTAGACCAGATCTTCTGGCGCCAGAGTTAACTCCATACCCTTCGCGCCGGCGCTAATCCCAATTGTTTCCCATAACATCGCCGTCTCCTCGATGAAAACGGGATAGGAACGTGGAATCCCCAACGCGGTGACCGCGCCGCGTTCGTAACCCGTTAATCGCAAGACCTCGCGCTGAGGCACCATTTCGACTCGTTTGTCACCCGATTTATGGGCCAGGGCGCGAAGATCCACCTCGGTCCCAGCCGGCGCAAGGACCAACAACGGTCCTGTGCGATCACCGCGCACGATAAGCGTTTTGAAAATGCGCTCCGGGGCAATGTTCAGCAATTGGGCTACCCGCTCGGCAGTGATATCGCCTTCATCAACTGGGTAGGTATGCAGCTGGTATTGGATCCCCTTCCCTTCCAGCAAGCGCATGGCATTGGTCTTTTCTGGCATGGCCTTTTCTTTACTGCACTGGTTGGACATTTAGGAACATAGCAACACCCCGTAGGCGCAGCACGCAAACCTCACAAGTGGATTTTGCTATGGATTGGACCTTTACCCCTGTTCGAACTACAAGTTCACTCTTTGACCTTAGATGTCCAATTGTCTCCTGGCTGCTTCAGCGGCGAAGTATCCACACATACCGTGGACACCACCTCCAGGCGGCGTTGCTGATGAGCACAGGAATATTCCTGGATCTGAGGTGGCATAGGGCACCCGCCGCAGCGCTGGACGAGAAAAGAATTGACGCCAATCCTGAACGCCGCCATTGATATCCCCCCCGACATAATTGGGATTATACGACTCCATCTCCACCGCTGTCATCGTGCGCCGCACAAGTATTCGATCAGAAAAACCTGGTGCGAAACGTTCGATCTGCGCTTCGATCGCTGCGGTCATATCTGAAGTTGAACCGTGGGGGACATGGCAATAGGCCCAGGCGGTGTGCCTGCCCTCCGGAGCGCGCTCTGGGTCGAAGCGTGAAGGTTGCGTGAGCAGAACGAACGGCTGCGCCGGGTGCTTCCCCGCCCACACCGCCTGCTCAGCCGCCGCAATCTCCTCAAACGTTCCGCCCAGATGCAACGTCCCCGCCCTGTGGCAATCTAATGCTCGCCAAGGTATAGGACCGTCTAGGGCATAATCAATCTTGAAGACTCCTGGTCCGTAGCGATAGCGCTGTAATTGTGCTCGATACCTTCCCGTGAGGCGCTCCCCCACCATGGCGATTGCGTTGCGCGCGCTGGTATTCAGCATATAAATTTTCGCCTGTGGAAGCGCCTCAATATGTTCCACCCAGGTTCCTGTCTCGATCACACCACCATTTGCTCTGAGATTGCCAGCGAGCGCTTCGGCAATTTTTTGAGATCCTCCTTCGCTGAACGGCCAGCCAACTTGGTGTGCCAATAAAGCCAGGACCATACCGATCGCGCCGGTCAGCGAGGCGTTCAGGGGCAACATGCTATGGGCAGCCAGACCTGCCAAAAGCGCCCGAGCTGGCCCGGTTTTGAACCTGCGCGCCAGGCGCTCGGCCGAAGAAAATCCAATCCAGCCAAAGCGGGCATATGCGAAAGGACTGCCGGGAAGATGCAGTGGCCCCAGGAGATCATCGAAGAATCCCATCCCTTCGTTGAGAAAGGGCTGCATCAATCGCAGATAGGTCTTTTCATCCCGTCCCAGTCTGCATGCCGTCGCTTCAACGGAACGCTCTAACCGCACGGCGGTCCCATCATCGAGTGGGTGTGCAAGTGGGATGGGCGGGTGAATCCACCGCACCCCATGTTGGCTTAAATCCAACTGGCGAAAGTAAGGCGATGCCAGCGCTAGCGGATGGACGGTGGAGCAAACATCATGCTTGAATCCTGGTTGGGTGAGCGCTTCCGTGCGCATCCCGCCACCGATCGTCTCAGCACCCTCCATGACGAGCACTGAGGCCCCTGCCTCCGCCAAACGCACGGCGCCAGCGAGGCCGTTCGGCCCCGATCCGACGATGATGGCGTCAAACTTGGTCGGGGTCATTTAATGAACAAGGTCCTTGGGAAACAGTCTGGTGAGAGGTCCGTTTAGTGGACAATCGGCCAGGATGGATGGTCGCTAAGAGTTCTTCAAAGGAAGGCGCACGGTAAAGACTGTCTTTCCAGGCTCAGAGGTAAAACTTAAACTGCCCTTATGTTTATGGACCACGATGTTATAGCTGATATCCAATCCCAGTCCAGTACCTGATCCGGGCGCCTTGGTGGTAAAGAAGGGATCAAGGATCCGTCCCTGGATTTCCTCGGGGATACCCGGTCCGTTATCTTCGATATCAACCTCTACCCATTCCCCTACCAGACGCGTCCGCAGCGTAATTTCGCCTTCCTCGCCCACCGCATCGAGTGCATTGTCGATGAGATTAGTCCACACCTGATTGAGCTCACTTCCATAGGCATGGATCTCGGGGACTTCTTCGCTGAACTGACTGTGCAGTTTAATGCCTGAGCCGATCTTGCTGCGCAAGATCACGAGAGTATCTTTCAGACCTTGATGAATGTCGACCGCCTGCGTCGGACCTTGATCCAGATAGGTATAGGACTTCAGCGCGTGGACAATGGCAGAGATGCGCCCCGCTCCCGATTCAATATCCCGCACCAGAGCCGGAACCTGGTACGCCTTCAAGATGTAGGCGAGAATATCTGCCAGACTGTCGGCATCAAAGGTCTCAGCCAAACCAGATAGCGTTTGGTTATCCAGGCCAAGGTCAACCAGGCCTGAGGCCAACATCCAGGGTTCATCGATACCCATTGAGCCGAGTTGGTCTTCGATGGCGCTCTCCATATCAGCGCGGGCGAGGGCATCGAATTCCGGTGGCTCTTGTGCACGTGACTGCGCTATGGCACGCAAACGCGCAAGTTCACCCACTTGGTTTTCGTCAAACGAATATTGGCGTAACCGCGCCTCTGCTTCCTGGAATTCGGCCAGGGTCTGCGACAAATGCTCCGCAGCTCGTTGGATCGCAGAGGCTGGATTGTTCAATTCGTGCGCAACGCCCGCTGTGAGCGTGCCCAACTGCGCCATCTTTTCACTCTGACGCAGTAGTGCCTCGGTTGATCGCCAGCGCGCTAAGACAGTTTTGAATAAGGCCGTCGTGGCGCTCTGACTGGTCCGTACCAGATCGTCGATCTGTTCCTTTTTTATCTCGATCAAGGTCGTATCGCCGTGTGCTCGTGCGCTGGCCATCCGTGGCGTGTTCTCCAGCAAGGCGATCTCACCGATAACTTCTCCCACCTGTCGTTCCGCCAGCAAGACTTCGCTTGGACTTGAACCCTTGAAGATCTCCAACGCCCCTTCTTCAATCACATAGGCAGAATGGCCAGTGTCACCTTCAGAGAAAAGCATCTCTCCATCTTTGAGATGTACGCGGCGCGAAATGGAGCAAATATGCTCCAATTCCTGTTCCGGAAGATCCTCAAACAAGGGGACGTTGCGCAGGAAATCTTTTATCATCAGACTGTTTTCAGGTATTGATGGACCAGGCTGACAGCGATGGCGCCCTCGCCAACCGCAGAAGCAACCCGGCGCACAGCCCCCTGACGGACATCGCCTGCGGCAAAAATTCCAGGCACGCTGCATTCAAGTAAATAGGGATCGCGCGGCAGCGTCCATCCGCGTGGATGTTTCCCATTGCGCAAGAGATCGGACCCGGTGAGGATAAAGCCCGCTCGATTGCACTCTACCACTTCGGCAACCATTTCTGAATGCGGCACTGCGCCGATAAATATGAACATGGCTGCAGCAGGCACTGATTCCGTCTCATTCGTGTTGATATCCCGCAACGTAAGCGCCTCTAATTGTGACTCCCCAGAGACAGCTTCAACAATCGTCCGTGTGCGCACCTCGATATTGTCTGTAGCACTGATCTGATCCACGAGGTATTGCGACATGCCTTTTGTCAGATCAGACGCACGGACGAGCATCGTGACTTTCGATGCAAATCGCGAGAAGAACATTGCTCCCTGACCGGCTGAATTTGCCCCTCCGATGACAAATACCTGTTGGTCTCGATAATTGGCCGCTTCGGTCAAGGCTGCTCCGTAATAGACGCCCGCTCCAGAAAGTGCTTCGATTCCTGGAACCTCTAGCTTGCGCACCGTTACTCCTGTTGCAACGATCAAAGAACGACAGCGTATCTCAGCACCGTCATCCAAGCCGATCGAACGGTATGGGCCATCCACTGCCACTTGTTCGACCTGCTTGGCGGTGAGAATTTCAGCCCCCAGGCGTCGCGCTTGGTCTGTCGCCCGGCGTGCGAGATCCGCGCCGCTTAATCCTTTTGGAAAACCAAGGTAATTCTCGATGCGAGAACTTGTTCCAGCCTGTCCGCCTGTCGAATGGCGTTCGATCATCAGTGTGCGCAAACCCTCCGAAGCGCCATAGACAGCGGCGCCTAAGCCGGCTGGGCCGCCGCCAATGATGATCAAATCATAGAATGGTTCTGATGCCTCGGTTTTCAGGCCTACTTTCTCGGCAACTTGCAGGTTATCCGGTGCCACAAGATGGGTTCCATCAGGAAAAAAAACCGCTGGAAGCAACCGCTCTTCCGAACCAAGGCTCTCAACCAAGGCGCGCGATTCAGCATCAACTTCAATGTCCAGCCACTGGTACGGAATCCGATTTCGCGCCAAGAAATCCTTAACCTGATGTGATCGTGCTGACCATAAAGTTCCAGCAACCCGAATTCCGTCGAAGGGCACCGGTACTGTGGCAATCCAGTCGCCCAATAAATCATCAAGGACCGGGTAGAGATTCTCGTCTGGAGGATCCCATGGTTTCATCAAGTAATGGTCGAGACCGATGCTGTTGATGCTGTCAATCGCGGCCTCGGTATCCGCATAAGCCGTTAACAATACTTTGCGAGATTGCGGGTAATGAACCATGGCGCGCTCGAGGAACTCAGTGCCACTCATGTTTGGCATACGCTGGTCTACCAACATCAGAGCCAGTAGCTCATTACGCTGCTTTAGCTGTTCAACTGTCGCCAAGGCCTCCGCGCCCGAGCTGGCTTGGATCACCTGGTAATCTTTGGCATATCTGACCTTCAAGTCTCGAGCGACGGCGCTCGCAACCTGGGGATCATCATCGACTGCTAAAATATATGGCTTTGACATCTTCAATTCCTGGTTCTTTCCGTATGCTCACATCATCGCATGTTAAGGTTGATTAACAAGGTTCTGCATAATCATACGTCTTGCTCTTGCCTATCCACTGTTCACCGATACAGGCTTCCCAACTTTGCCTATGAATCGCATCTCCCAATAACTTTCCAAGGCACGTAAACTTGTATTCTTTCGAGTGGTAATCATTTCGCAGTGGCATCCCCCCACCGCCTAAGGGGGACTTTTAATCCGACCCTCGCCAGAATACCACAATTATCATGTGAACGGGCACCACGCATCGATCCTATCTTCCGAGTGTTCCTTCTCATGAGGCCGCCAAGCCTATTCTATGCCTGACCAGACCCGTTACCCCCAACGCCCCATTCTTCGCACAATCTTGCGCCTGGTAGGGCGCATCTTTCTGCCCCTGCTTGCACGCGTTGAGGTGCAAGGCCTTGCGCGCTTTCCTCGCAAGGGCCCTCTTATCGTCGTTGGCAATCATACCGGCGCTCTTGAAGTTGTTGTGTTGACCCTATACGCCCCTCGCATCGTTGAATATCTCGGTTCGGTCGACATCCCGCATGAAGGCTATATCGCCACATTTATCTATGTTTATGGATTCATCCCAATCTTTCGTGGCAATGCCAGCCGTGCCTCCTTGCAGGCCGGATTGGATGTTCTTCGGCAAGAGGCTGTATTAGGGTTATTCCCGGAAGGCGGAATCTGGGAGCCGGCCATACGCCGTGCACAGGCTGGTGTTGCCTGGCTGAGCTATCATGGGCAAGCACCTATTCTTCCCATTGGATTCGGATCAACACGCGGTGCTCTTGTCGAGATGCTGCGCCTTAAACGCCCGAGATTAACTATGCGCGTTGGCCAACCGATCCCCCCGGTGGAGATCATCCCTGGAAAGCCGCGTAAGCAGCAGCTGCAGGAGGCTGCCGACCGCATTGTCCATAGCATCTGGGCTCTGGTCCCAGAAGAGGAGCATCCTGAGCCGATACCCATCGTCGATGAAACCTTCGAGTTGAAAGTTGAGGTCATTGACACCAGGGGCTCATCAACAAACATCCCGGCATCGCTCTCTCTCGAGCATGGCTCTGCCTTCAGCAAAATCCTGCATAGACCAACGCTATTCAACAACCTCTTGCACAACCTGAGACTCCCGGTAGCACCCTTAAAGATGCTCCACGATCAACCGCCGTTGGAGGATTTATATGCCGCCACTGGCGCGATCCTTGCTTATTTAGAAAACGATAATCCGTTCTACTTCACTTACCGCTATGGGCCAGTTGAAGGTCAAGCTATGGGTGCAGGGATCAAGGAATTTCATCAACTGCTCGAATGGGCTTTGGTACAGGATCACACGCTGCATGCCACGCCCATCCGCCGCTTCCAAAGGACCGATACAGGCGAACACATCACACTCAACATCCCTCAGGAGGAAGACAAGTGGTAAACGCGACGATCGAGAAAACAACCTCCGCTTTGCACTGGTATGACTACATCACGATTAACATCAACTGGTTTGCCCTGACGACACGTTCGCAGGTACTTACCCCGCTAGTCATACCACTGCTTGTGCAGCAGTTTGTGGGAGAGGCCACGAAAGGCACTGCCGTTGGAACGATCCGTCTCTGGGCACTGATGGCCGCCTTGCTGTTCCAGGCACTGATGGGCATCCTAACCGATCGTAATACCTCCAGTTGGGGTCGCCGACGGCCCTTTATCGTCATCGGCGCGCTGGGCGAGATCATCGTCTTCATGCTGATCGGATGGTCCGCCGCGTTGAGCGGCATGACCGGCTACTGGGTTCTATTCGGGCTCTACCTGTTGTCAATGCTCACCTCCAACACCTCCCACGCGGCGACTTCCCCACTCATCACCGACCTTGTGCCGGATGAGAAGAAAGGTTTGTTCTCGGGGATCAAGGCTGCGCTCGAGCTGCCGGTGCCGCTGATATTCGTCTCCTTTGTTGTGGGCGGCTTAATCGCTAAAGGCAATCTCTGGGGAGCGCTCTTCGCGCTAAGCGGCGTCCTGCTTGTATGCATGCTCCTCACGCTCTTCATTCGTGAAGTGCCGCTGAGTGAGCAGCCACCTCCGGTCAACTGGACCCCCTTCTTGCGCCTGGTCATCATGACCGCTGCCTTTACAGCCCTGATCCTGGGGGTTGGATGGGTTGTCAATCAGGTTATTCGCTTGGCCGCAGTCCTGTCGGAACCTTCGCGGCTACTCCTTGTTGGGGCCAGCGGTCTGGCTGGCATGGTGCTAGCGATATGGTTAGGTGTTTGGGTCAGCGCACAGATCGGGTTGGGCGATGCGGTGAAGGAACGACCCTCCTATCGCTGGTGGGTGATCAACCGCCTGGCCTTCCTGGTTGGGGCTAATAATCTGGCCAGCTTCACGGTATTTTTTCTACAGGAGAAGTTCCCTGAATTCGCCGCCGAAAAGGCTGCCGGACCCGCTGCCCGAATCGTCATGTTTGTCGGTATCTTCATCCTGCTCACCGCCATCCCCAGTGGATGGCTTTCCGACCGCCTCGGCAAGAAGCCACTTATCGTCGTTTCGGGCTTGTTGGCCGTACTGGGAACAGCGATCGTCATTCTCGCACCATCGTTGAACATTATCTTTATCGGTGCTTGTCTAATCGGTGCAGGCGTGGGATTCTTCTATGCCGCCAATTGGGCGCTGGGGACAGAGATCATCCCTTCAGAGAACGCCGGAAGGTACTTCGGCGTCGCCAATCTTGCTGGAGCAGGGGCGGGGGCGATCGGCGCCTATATTGGCGGACCGATCGCCGATGCCAACAGCTTCGTTTTGCTTATGGCGATTTACGCTGGCGTCATGTTAGTCTCGATTTTCGCTCTGCTCGGAATCCCAACCAAGTCCAGCACAGCAGCAGCTTGAGCCTCTGATACAATCCCATCAAATGATTATAGGAGCGTATCGATGGATTCTTTATTACAAGTTCTGCTGAGTCAGCTCTCAGGTGACTCGCTGTCCGCAATCACGGATCAACTCGGTATCGATGAAGAAACCGCACAGAAGGCGATCGGTCTCGCGCTGCCGCTCTTGATCGGCAGCTTGAATCGCAATTCATCTAGCACCAGTGGAGCCGAAGCCCTCACCAGCGCCCTGGCCCGCGACCACGACGGCAGCATCCTGGCTGATCTTGCCAGCAACCTCACAAAACCTTCAGTACAGGAAGATGGTATGGCCATCCTGGGCCATGTTTTAGGCCAGAAACGAACGGGTGTCGGCAACTCGATCGGGCGGGCCACAGGGCTGGACTCGGATCAAGTCGTTCAGCTGATGGCCATGCTGGCGCCGGTCGTACTGGGCGCTCTGGGTAAAGCCCAGCACGAGAAGAAACTCGACGCCCAGGGGGTTGCCTCTATGCTCACCCAGGAGCGAGCACAAGCTGATTCGACCTTACCAGGTATCGCCCAATTGCTCGACATGGATGGCGATGGGGATGTGACCGAGGAGATGATTAACATTGGCGGGACGCTCTTAAGTAGCTTCCTCTCGAAGAAATAATTGGCTTCCTCGCTCATTCGGCATAATCAAGAACCGCGGCTCGGTAAATGAGCCGCGGTTGCATTTATTCCTTAACTTCCAGGTTGAACTTCAGGACGGTGGCAAGCCTTCGAGGATCGCAACCACGTCGGTTTTGTTCAGGAAGTTGTTGCGCAGGTCATCCTCTCCGATAGCCTCAGCAATGTAGTTGACAAGCGCTACTGCCTTTTCAAGGTCGTCTTTCGCTTGCTCGTTCTCACCGGCCTGACGCAGCAATTGAGCGCGCAATGACAACAGCTGCCAGGTTGGCCAGCGTGCCCCACTTTGTGAGGTAAGCTCAAGACCGTGATTCGCGTCCTCTAATGCCTCGCTTTGATTCTCGAGTGCTTGGTTCGCTCTGGCCCGCAGGCAATAAAACAACGGTAGGTGGCAGACAACGCCAAGTCTGCTTAGCTTTTCAATGGCCGTAGTGGTGATCTCCACGACCTCTCCATACTGCCCAACCGCCTCAGCATATTCAGCCAAAGCAATCTCCACTGGAAACTCCAGATAGATCGTTCTGAGCAAAGCTGAATTCGCCTGGGCCTCTTCGAGGGCTTTTTTGGCTTGATCAAGTTCATTGTTGTAAATATGGATCTGGGCTTGGACCAAGCGCAGAACCGGGTCGACGATGTTTCTAAAGCTCTCAGGGATGCCTTCAGCTATAAGCGGTTCTTTCACACTACTTGCCCCCAGGCGTGACCGGGTAAGGACCATCTTGACCGGGAGGACCACTCCGGGGACAAAGAACCCGGCTTTGATACCCAGCTCGATCGAGCGCTTCATGACCTCAAAGGCCTTGGAAATCTCTCCAAGCGCAATATATACGAAGCCAACGTAGGCCTGGCTATACGATTTCCCCCACCAATTATCGATCTTCTCACTCAGCTCAAGCGCCTGGTTGGCTGTCTCTATCGCCTGCTGGAATTGTCCCGCCAAAAACTGCGCCATGACTTTCCCGGAAAGCGTGTCGACCATCATTGGCATGTTTTCTCGCTTGGTCCAGATCTGGTGCGCTCTTTCCACAGTTTTTCGCGCTTTATCGACGGGTTCGACTACCAAATAAGACCAGAATAGATCTGTTAGTGTGTAAGCGATCTGTTCGTCGAACTCGTGTTCTTCCGCGATCGCCAGGGATTGTTCGAAGTATTTAATCGCTTCTTTGTCCTGCGCTGTCAACCTTCCTAACAGGCCCAGATGCCACAAGGTCTTTGCTTCTGCCTCCGGATCGTTCAACTCGCGCGCTAAGTCGAGCGCTTGCTCCGACATGCGGCGTCCTTCCCCTGCATCAAAAAGAGGCGTAGGCGTGACTTGCAGGGTGTTCTTGGCCAGCCGAGCGCGCAAGCCAATTTTTGCATCACCGCGGCCTTCGGCCAGATCACGCAGCTTGTCATACAGGTCCATGGCACGCTCGTACTGGGTGAGCAGTTCGTAGGTCCGGCCTAGCGCCAGATAAAGAGGGCTGAGTTCCTCCATCGAAAAGTCTTCTTGTTGTTGCAAGAGTTCAATCGCCTGACCATAATGCTCGGCGGCTTCACGATTGGCGCTGACGCGAAAGGCCTTATCGGCCGCCAGACGATGGTAATGGATCGCCTTGGGCCTATCCCCGGCTAGCGAGAAGTGGTAAGCAAGCATGGCGACATGCTCGTCTAATTGCTCGGCAAAGATCGCCTCCAGGGATTTGGCAACCTTGTGATGCAGCCCGGAGCGTTGATCAGTCAACAGCTGCTGATAGGTCACTTCCTGCACCGCCGACTGCTTGAAATCATATATGGGCTCGGGCTGCCGTGCCCACTCGCGGATCAGGTCAGCCCGCTGCAGCGTGAGCAACTGTCCGGGCAGATCCTCGTCTTGCGGGGTCACTGTTTCCAGCAACCTGTACCCAAAGCGCTTGCCGATTACCGCTGCCGATTGAAGCGTGATCCGCTCGTTTTTCGGCAGACGATCGACGCGAGCCTGGATCACTTCCTGCAGTGTCTCCGGCACCCGTAGACTTTCAATCTCGCGGCACATCTCCCAGCTGCCGTTCGTTTTTTCAAAGGTCCCCGACTCCATCAAGTCCTGTAGCAGCTCCTCCAGGAAATATGGATTACCCTCAGATTTCTCCAGCAGTAGTTCGTGAATTCTTTCGGGGACATTATCGTTTGACAAAATCCGTGTGGTCAGCTGGCGGCTCTCCGATGTAGTGAGCGCATCGAGGGTTATGCCCTGATGGCGGTGGCCAAAGTCGCGCTCGGCCAGCGTTTTCAATTCCCAGATACGCGCTTCGTGATCAGGCCGAAAAAGCAAGGCAACCAGCAATGCGATTCGCTCGGTCGTCAGGAACAACGCCTCTAACACATCCAGCGAACTGGGATCGGCCCAATGCAGATCATCAAAGACAAGCACCATGGGTTTATCGCCTGCCAGCGCCTCAACCACCTGGCAAAACGCATTTGTCATTGCCCGATTGAGCGCCTCCGGCTCCAAACCTTCGAGTTGACCAGCATATTGAGGCGGCACAGGCGCACCGAGCAGCAGGGCGATCGGTGGCCAGATTTCGTTTAAATGCTCCTTCAACAGTGGGGCCAATTCCTTTTCGATCTTCAGGTCGATCATCGCTGGAGAGTCCATTACATTGATATGCAACAGCTCACGCAGCAAATCGCGAATCACGCTGAAGGGCTGGCCCAGGGTATAGGAAGAGGCCTGGCCCTGAGCCCAGCTGAGCGACGTTTCCCTGACAGCGGCGTGGGCTTCACTCAGCAAACGACTTTTACCCACACCCGGTTCACCGATCACGGTTGTGATCGCTCCCCGCCCGGACTGAAGCTCGCGCAACAAGGAGAGCAGTATCTCCAATTCCCGCTCCCTTCCGATCAACGGTGAGACCACGCCGGGGATACCGCGCCCCGCCTCAGGTCTTTCGCGCGCACGGATGAGTTCGAATGCAGGGACCGCTTCTTCAAAACCCTTCAGTTGCAAGGGTGGGACGGCCTGGGCCTCAAAGCGGTGAGCGATCAAGCGGCTTGTTGTTTCGCCTATAAGCGTTTTTCCGGGATCGGCGCTCGATTGTAATCTCGCGGCCAGGTTGATGGGCTGCCCCATGGCGGTATATTCGCTTAAAGCCTCCCCACCCATATCACCCATCACCACTTGCCCGGTATTGATACCCACCCGCACCTGCAGTGGAATGCCAAGTTCCTCTCCATAGCGCACAACGGCTTCGTGGATATCCAGCGCTGCCAACGCCGCTCGTTCGGGGTCGTCCTCATGCGATTTCGGTGCACCAAAGAAGGCCAGCAACCCATCACCCATCAAGCGAGCAACGGTGCCGCCGAATGCCTCGACTGCCTGACTCATGAGGCGCAGGCAGCGATCGAAGATCAGCCGGCTGGTTTCCGCCTCAACGTTACCGGTGAGCGCAGTTGAGCCAACCACGTCGGCGAAGAGGATCGTGACTAAGCGGTGCTCAGGAGTGGATGGCATTGTCTTTTTCGAAGAAGGACTCATCATGTATCAGCATTGCAATCGGTGGGGGGCTTGAGAGGTTGCTGGTAGCATTGCCATGCCAGCACTGCATGTCCGATGCAATCAATTGGTCTATTAGTTTACCTCGAAATCAGAAAATAATACTAAACTTATCCGGTTTTGGGTTGCCTGCAGAGATATATCCGATCGCTTTGTACTCGGGCATGAGAAGAAGGGGAACGGTTTCATTGAAAAGGTGCAGGAAGAGACTTCCCCCGGTATACTTGGAACTTCGCTTTCTCGTTTGATTGGTGCCACTCTGGTATCTGCGATGAAAGGACGCCATCCGGCCAAGCGCTGGGAAAGGTCGCTTTGAATGAGAACAAAAGAAGACATGTCTGCCGAAGTTGAGCACATATGGCGAACCTATCTAACCACAGGCGAATTCCCGAAGGAAGCTCGCCAACGACGATTTTTCCGGCTATTACCGGGGCATCCTCGCTGTAAGAATTGCTACGCCCCGTTTGATGGTCCCGGTAGTTACGTAGTCAGGGCATTCTATGGCAAACGGCCAGCGAATCTAAACCCCCAACTTTGCAATGTCTGTGAGGTTTTTGCAGCAGAGTATCAAGGGGGGGCTGAGATCGAGCTCACCATGCTCTTTGTCGATGTTCGCGGTTCAACAACGCTCGCAGAACAGATGAGTCCCATGGATTATAGCCAATTGATCAATCGCTTCTATGCTGTTGCCACCCGTATCATGGTCTGGTCAGACGCCCTGATCGATAAAATCATCGGCGATCAAGCCGCCGGCATGTATGTTCCCGGGTTCGCCGGGGCAGAGCATGCGCAAAAGGCACTGGGAGCCGCGCAAGAGATTATGAAGGCCACCGGCCACGGTTCCCCGAATGACCCCTGGATATCGCTCGGAGCTGGCGTGCACACCGGCGTAGCGTTCGTCGGCTCGCTTGGATCGAAGGAGGGCACGAGCGATATCACAGTGCTGGGAGATGCCGCTAACACCGCTGCGCGGCTATCATCCCTGGCTGGTATCGGTGAGATCCTCATCAGCACAAATACCTCCTCCCGACTGGGGCTGGATACCGGGTCCTTAGAGCAGCGCTCCTTGGAGTTAAAAGGCAAAAGCGAACGCGTCGCTGTGCATGTCCTGCAGCATTATGACGAGCTCAATCAAAAAACCACAAACACTTAATTAGACCCATGCTGCCGTTAGGACCGCTTACGCTTTCTTGCTGACAATCTCCTTCCTGTTTGCCTCGAGGTCGCGTCCATGGACATTCAATCGATTAACCTCAAAGAAAAACTCTCTTTATTCCAGGAAACCTGGTCTCCACGTATCATTGCCCAGATGAACGACTACCACCTCAAACTGGCCAGAATCAAGGGCGAGTTCATCTGGCACCAGCACGCTGAGACCGATGAGGTGTTCTACGTCGTTAAAGGCTACATGCGGATCGAACTGCGTGGCCAGACCGTTACGCTAGGGGAAGGGGAGCTCTGTGTCGTGCCCGCCGGCGTCGAGCATAAACCTGTCTCTGATGAAGAGTGCCACATCTTGCTGATCGAACCGGCCGGAACGCTCAACACCGGAGACAAGATCCGTGATGCGCACACCGTGACGGAAGAGCTCTGGGTTTAAACCCCCATGTGAGAATGGGCATGCGGATATGAGCGTTTCCCAAGACCCTGCGATCAAAGCCTACTGGCAGTCCTTTCTTGCATCCCTGCCCGAGGGTGTGCAGCCGCCTGAAACCTATCAGGCCTGGGGTTTTGGTGACAGCCCGGAGATGGCGGATGCGCTTGGATCTCTTGTGGTCGCTGGAATCAAGACAGCGACTGCCTCGCTGGTGTGGGCCTACGAAGCGGAGGATGAGCCATTTCCCGAAATCGGAGATTACAGCATCATCCTTGATGGACAGGGAAGGCCGCTCTGCATCATCCAAATAACCAGGGTCTACGTCTCTCCCTTCAACGAAGTAGATGATGAACAAGCGTATCTCGAGGGAGAAGGCGATCGCTCCCTGGCATACTGGCAGGAGGTTCACTGGACTTTCTTTGGTCGTGAATGTATGCAAATTGGCAGGGAACCTAGCCGAGAGATGCCGGTCCTCTGCGAACGCTTCGAATTGGCTTACCCGTAAGGATGCGTTTAGGATCTTATGAAGTCTGAGCGACATTCAAGTGCATGCTACTTTGTCATTGCAGGGTGTGGGTCTCCAAGCTCAATCAGCAAGACCCCCAAGGAGGTAAGTGATGGGTCTAGATCAACTCGCACTTGTCATGGTGGCCGGGATCTGGGCAGCATTAAATACGCTCGTTTCCGTTTATAAAGTGGTCAATGACAAACGTGATGTGATTGTCACCGGTAAATATGAAAGCCAGGAATTGACGCTAGAACATCGCCGTCTTATGTTCGTCAACGATTGGATCCCGCTTAAGTTTGGTGTCGGTCTCGCCTCCTTGATCTTTGCGTTTGCGCTCTTTGCGATTCCTTATCTTGCCGAAAAACCCAATCCTTGGCTGGTCTCGGTTTCCTACTTTGCCGCCCTTGGACCCTTTCTCAGCTTCGTCACATTTTCCATCCTTGGAATGCGTGATTACCGCTTTATAAAGCGCCGCCTGAAGGAAGTCCGTGATGCGACTGATCGCCAGGCGGAGCTGCCAAAATGAATCATAGAACCATACTTCCCCGGGTTTTGCTCCTTGTCCTCCTCATAAGCGGCTGCGGTCTCTTGGCCGGCAGCGATTCAGACCAGGCGACGCTGAACCAACTGCGGGAGGCAGGCTCAGATCTTTCCAAGCCCCACCCCTTCGATTTCTATCTCTATCACCCACAACAAACAGGGGCACAGCAGTTGTGTTCAGCGTTGCTTAGCGAAGGTTTTGAGGTAAGCGTAGGGGAGAGTGCCACAGGAGGCGATTGGCTTTGCCGGGCATCGCAGGCGATGCTTCCGACGCTGGAAAACCTTTCTGAGATCAACGTGCGTATTAGTCGATTGATCGACCAATACGGTGGGGAGTACGACGGCTGGGAGACGATCGTGCTTCCCTAGCAAAATGATCTACGATTGAAACGCCCGGAAGGTTGTATCAGCACCGATATAATCCGCAGCAACTTCTATGGCGCCGGGACTTACCGGGAAGGATAGCCGCTTTATAGATCAACCTTAGAAACATGGTCAAATTTTATAGGGAGAGCCCCTAGAATCGAGGAATGAATGAGACATCGATACCCTTTTCAAACGCTGTTTCTGCTTATCGTGGGTATTACCTTCTCGGCTGGTTGTGCAGGACGATCCAGCCCACCCGGTCCAAGCAACATGACTGGCAAGATTGAAGGTGCTGGTTATACGTATCATCATTGGGCTGATGGATTACAGATCCTGATGATCCACGACACGCCGGGAGGATTCTTTTGTGAGGGGGAGGGCGGTACCTCTTCCCCGATCTACCTCCTTGAGTGCACAGCGGATGCTATGGATGGCCGAACTCTACCATGGAAGATCGAGACGCGTGATGGCCAGAGTGCAGATGTTGTGGTCGCTGGAGAAGCATTCATTCTTGATCGGGATAGTGTATTTTTAGTGCATACGACCGAGTCTGGAAGCGAGGTACGCCTGATTGGGCGCGACCTTTCGGGTATGGCGTTTGAGAATGAAAGCGTGCTGAACTTTATCCAATCCGACGAAGAACTTATGCAATTTCTTCAGTCAATTGCCACGCCATAGCAAGAGAAAGAGCTCGACTGTGGAGTACAGCTCCGACCCCGATTTCGCCCGTGATCTCGATGCAAAGGATGCGCTGGCGCCTTTCCGGGATGCTTTTGTCATTACTGACCCTAATACCATCTACCTTGATGGTAACTCTCTCGGACGCTTACCGAAACGCACCCAAGAGGTTATGCGCCGGGTTGTTGAGGAGCAATGGGGAGACCGCCTGATTCGCGGCTGGAATGATGGTTGGATCCACGCCCCCACAAACCTTGGTGCCAAGATCGCACAACTGATCGGCGCCCAGGAAGAAGAGGTGTTGGTATGTGAAGCAACCTCCATCAACCTGTTTAAGCTGGCGGTTGCGGCGATGCGCGCCCAACCCGACCGATCAAAAATCATCAGCGACGAGCTTAATTTCCCCTCCGATCTATACATACTGCAGGGAGCGATCGATCTGCTGGGCCATCAATACCAGTTGGATTTGATACCTTCCCGCGATGGCATTACGATCGATCCGGGCGAGCTGGAGAATATGATCGATGAGCATACGGCTTTGCTGAGTCTGACCCATGTAACCTTCAAGAGCGCCTATATGTACGACATGGCCAGCATCACGGAACTCGCCCACAGGGCCGGCGCCCTGACGCTGTGGGACCTGAGCCACTCGGTCGGTGCGGTATCACTAAAGCTGAACGAATGGGATGTTGATCTGGCGGTTGGCTGTACCTATAAGTACCTCAACGGCGGTCCGGGCGCGCCGGCCTTCCTGTATGTGCGCCGTGATCTACAGGAACAGATCCAGCAACCGTTGTGGGGTTGGTTCGCCAGCCGAGATCCCTTCGCATTCGACCTGGAATTCCTTCCTGCCAAGGATCTTTCCCGCTTCCGTGTAGGTTCGCCACCTATCCTTTCTATGCTGGCAATCGAGCCAGCACTCGATATCACGCTTGAAGCCGGGATCGATCGTCTGCGCGCCAAGAGCCTGCTGCTGAGTGAATACCTGATCTACCTCTTCGATCAGTGGCTAGCGCCGTTGGGCTTTACGCTGGGTTCGCCGCGTAAAATCGAGCAGCGCGGTTCACATGTCTCTCTCAAACACCCAGAAGGCTTTCGCATTACCCGCGCATTGATCGAATCCCCCCCGCCAGCAGTGCAGGTGATCCCTGATTTCCGCGCCCCTGATAATATCCGTCTGGGTTTGACCCCGCTCTACACCACTTTCGATGAGGTGTATCGAGCAATGGCGCGTATCAAGCAGATTGTCTCCGAAGGATTGCACAAGGGATTCACCAATGAACGAAGGCAGGTGACCTAGACTCACAATGCACATCGTATCGTCGAGATGGAAACCAACCCATCTTCATAACCGGAGAGTAGTTGACACAGCCTGCCACCAGGAATGAGATATCCGTATGAACCTGATTGATCGCGGAGGAAATACCCACTCCAGGAGTGTCGCGGATCGCTTTTCACTATCCTCCTGGATACCGTCCATACAACGAGCGCTCACGATCTGGAGTGTCTGGCGAATTGCGCTATCGCTGTGGGGTTACCTCATCTGGCGCATGGGTTTGATCCTGCCGGAGGCCGGTCGCCAGTGGTTGCATGGCTTCCATCCGGCCAGCGAGGGGATCCGTGCTGCTCTGGTAGACATCTGGCTTCGCTGGGATACAGTCCACTACCTGCGGATCATGCAGGCTGGCTATGGACCCGACGAGCGCTCCGCTTTCTTCCCGCTGTATCCTCTCCTGAGCAAAGTCTTTGGGTATCTGGCGGGTGGCGACGATTTGATGGGGTTGCTGCTGGTGAGCAACCTCGCGGCTATCGGCTGCTTTGTGCTCCTTGACCGTCTGGCTCAATCGATGACACCGCAATCTGCTTCTCATGCCGTTATCAATTATCTTGTCTTCTACCCCGCTGCGTTTTTCTTACTGGTCGCTTATCCACAAGCTCTTGTTCTGGTCTTCTCTCTTGCCGCATATCTTTGTCAGCGCAAGCGCCGTCTGGCCTTGGCCTTCCTTTTCGGACTTGCTGCTGGCCTCACACATTCGACGGCATTGCCACTTACGGTTCTTCTGCTTGTTGACTCTCTTCCCGCCAGAAGAGAGCACAGACTCTGGTGGTTAGCTGCACTCGCGCCTTTGCTCGGGATCGCCGGATTCCTCGCATGGCGCAGCTACGCCAGTTTCCCCTCCTATAGTTCTGTACAATGGGTTATGTCCGGGCGTCAACTCGGCCTTGCAGTTGACTTTAGGGGTGTCATGACGCTCTGGCTCTGGTTTGTGCGGGGATGGCCCAATCTCCTGGCGTTGGTTTTAGGGCTTGGGACAATCGTGTGGTCTTACCGCAGAAGGGAATTTGCCTGGGCCTGGTTCCTGTTGGTGCTGGTTTTGATTCCGACGCTTGGTGCACCCATCTTTGAGCCACTTGATGGACTAGCGCGCTATGCTCTCGTGGGCTTCCCCATTTTTTTCGCTCTCCCCGCCTGGCTCGCCCCAAGTCAGGGACGTAAGCTCTTGCTGGCGCTCGCAATAGCCACGAATCTTTACCTCAGTGGACTGTTTGTTTTATGGGGGTTTGTTGGATGATGCTTTCTGCGTCAACACAATGGTGCGAACGCTATCCGGACACCTGCATTGGCATTCTAGCCTTGCGTGACGTGCAGAATCCGCAGCACAGTCCCGGCCTTGAAGAACACAAGCAGCGGTTGGAGGTCGAGCTCCGACGGCAATACGTCGGCATGGACCGGGCAGCACTTAAGACTCATCTCACTCTGGCCACGTATGCCGCCTACTATAAGTCTTTCAAGAAAACCTACCACGTACAGCTTCAGCTCGAGTCAATCGTCTTCAAGGGGAAATCAATCCCAAAGGTCGCCGCATTGGTCGAGGCGATGTTCATGGCGGAGCTCAAGAACTTACTGCTCACCGCCGGGCATGATCTCGACGCAATCCAAGGAACGCCGACGGTCAACGTAGCCACTGGCGACGAGACCTATATCAAACTCACCGGCCAGGAACAGGTTCTCAAATCCGGAGATATGTACATCCAGGATGAGGAGGGGGTGCTTTCGAGCATCCTCTACGGTCCCGCTCAACGCGCAAGCATAACCCCCGATACTACTCGGGCGCTCTTCACGGTCTACGGGCCCCCTGGGATCAGGCCCGGTGAGGTACAGGCACATCTTGAAGATCTTGTGGATTACGTATTGGTGATCTCGCCTGACGCGCAAGCCGAGGCGCTAGAGGTGTTGTCAGCACAATAGGTTTCGCAGATCATGCCTCATCGTCTGGCAACTGAAACACATCTTCTACTGCAACGTTGAAAGCTCTTGCTATCTTCAGCGCAAGATGCGCAGATGGCACAAACTTCCCGTTTTCAACTGTATTAATCGTCTTGCGTGTGACACCGACTCGTTTTGAGAGCTCTTCCTGCGTCCAGTTATTCATTGCGCGAAGAACTTTGATTGTATTGATCAATTTTTTGGAGGTCATGATGCCCGGTAGAGGAAGTAGAAAGTTGCCTGGTAAGCCCCTGCACCAGCGATAATTGATGTTAATGCCATCAACATCGGATCGCTTACCGGATAAAAGATACTGACAACCCCAAAAAAGAGAGCCGTACCCCCCGCACCAAGATAGGCAGCCTTCCAAGACCTGAGCGCAAGCGCTTGAATAAGTTCGTTGTTCAGCGCTCCCATCAGGAGTGGTTCCTGTTTAACCTTCTTCCAGAAGAGTGAAGTCTGGATTGTACTCAAGCTTATCAACCCTAAGCTCAAGATAAGACCCACAAGGACAGCAATCCCAATAGGCTTCGAATTTAAATCCCCAAGACGAAAGAAGAAGCGTGTGATCGAGAGAGCCACGAAGACGCCAACGCCAAGGATATAAAGCTCCAGGTAACGCATGCGTTTCGCATCTAAAAATTCGATCTTAGATTTATTTTGATTCAAACTGCCCCTCCTGTTTGCCAAGCCGATGGTTAGTTACTCACTTTACATATTTTATAACCTATACTACTCATTTTATAACATCTTTGTAACACCTGTCAAGGCTCCGCCCTTGAAAACCTTAGTGTGAGCTGGTCTTGAATACACCTTTCGCACCGCTACGTGCCACAAGACTGGTAAAATATTATTGACTAAATGTAAAAAATATTATACACTACTGGCGGTTCCAAATCCTGGACTCACAGCCCACTCCCGGGCGGAAAGGTACGATGGTCGAGACTGCGCTCACCAACCAAATTCGTAGATTACGCTTCGAGCATGGGGAGATGACCCAAAAGCAGCTAGCCGAGATGACTGGCTGCACGCGTCAGACGATCAACGCCATCGAAGCCGCTAAGTATGCGCCCTCTCTCGAGCTGGCCTTCAAGATTGCCCGGGTTTTTGAACGCAAGGTTGAAGACGTCTTCTTCTATGCTGACGAGCGTGAGGGTTAATGACCTTGCCCGCCTCACGCGATTGGAGTTTCACATGAACCGTATCCGTTTAAACCGCCTGCTGATCGCCGGGCTGGCGACCTTCCTGGCCTTCATCGGAATCGAATTGCTCTGGGAGGGGTTGATTGGCTCGCTCCTGTTGGGCGATGCGCTGGGCCCACATGTTGGCTATCCCAGCGTTTCGGCGTGGACGCTACGCCACCAAGCGGTCAACCTGGGGATCGCCCTTGGAAATTGCTTCATGATGATCTGGCTTTACGCCTCCCTGCGCCCGATGTTCGGCGTGGGACCGCGCACCGCCCTGATCAGCAGCGCCTTCGTTTTCGTTTTTGTTTTCGCCTTCGAGCTCAACTACACCAACCTTGGCTTCTACCCCTTCCGCCTGGCTTTGTTTGACGCGCTCAGCTTGCTGATCGAATTACCCCTGGCCATGATCGCCGGCGCCCAAGTGTATGAAAGCGGACGCTGGACCCACTCCAACGCTTGATGTCATGCAAACACGCCTACGTTGTCTGCTTTGCGGCCAGCCAGTCGAACGCGGGGATCCTGCAGCCAAACCCTTGCTCGTCCTGGCATCCCCCTGGTTTTTTGGTTTCGAGTATCGTTCAAAGCAGGAGCTCCTCGGCATGCCCGTGATCCATGTCGCATACGGCTTCAACCCACGCACCGGTCTCCCACGCATCGCCCATGGGATCATTGCTATCGGCAATTTCGCCCTCGGTCTGGTAGCCATCGGCGGGTTTGCTGTCGGCGGTCTGGTTCTAGGTGGGATTGGGATCGGATTCCTGACTCTTGCTGGGGTGGCGCTCGGCTGGATGGCCGTTGGCGGTATAGCTGTGGGTGGGACCTTTGCGCTTGGTGGTCTGGCAATTTCGCTGCACCAAGCTATCGGCGGGTTGCCTCTAATCTTATACATTTTGGCCCACAAGGACTAATTCCTTTATCGAAGGTTTGCCCTCTCGCGCGCCTTACTCCCCCTGAGTTCAAGTTCTACATCGATTCACGTGCGCATGGTACATTTCCACCCCCCGATCCACCCCTGGATGGACGTTTTCCTTTATCTTTTGCCCTAACCTATGACTAGATGTTCAATTTGCCCAAGAGGCGCGAGAAAGATGGGATCTCGCAGAGATGGGCGAGAAAACGCAAAATCTATCCTGTCGTCAAGAACAAGAATTATCAGACAAAAGAGTTAGGGAAATGAGACAAACCAAGAATATCTTCCAAAAAACCCTTCGCATTAGCGGGATTGTGATCCTCTCGATCGTCGCTCTGGCCGTCGCCGGGTATCTATGGGCCTATCTATCGACGGACTACTCGCTGGCAGCCAGAGGCATCATCTGGGGTGGTTCAAAGCATGACGACTGGAAGCGCTTTCCCAACAGAGTCGTGCGCGCAGGCGATGCGCCCATCTACTTCGACATAGAAGAAAATGATATCTTCGATGAATTCACCATCACTGATGTCCCCCTGGATGAATTTCTCGAAGCCACTGACACAACTGCCTTTATCGTTATGCATGACAACACCTTGTTATACGAAGGCTATTTCATTGGCTCAAGCCATGAATCTATCCAGTCCTCTTTCTCGGTCGCCAAGTCGTTTGCTTCGACGCTGGTGGGCATCGCCCTGGAAGAGGGTTTTATCAGCAGCCTTGATGATCCGGTTACAGCCTATATCCCCGAACTTCTCGAACGCAATCCGCGCTTCGAACGCATCACACTGCGCCACCTGCTCTCGATGACCTCCGGCTTGCGCTTTGATCGCGATCCCGAGAACCCCTTCAGCGATGACTTCATCACCTCGCACTCAACCGATCTGCGCCAGGCGGCAATTAAGACCGAGATCGTCGAAGCACCGGGTCAGCGCTTCCATTACAACGACTACAACCCGATCTTGGTTGGAATGATTCTGGAGCGTGCAACGGGGATGTCCGTTTCCGACTATCTGGCGACCCGCTTGTGGGGACCGATGGGGGCCGAAGCGGATGGGTCCTGGGACCTGGACAGCAAACGATCTGGCTTTGAGCGCATGACGGTCGGGATCAATGGGCAGGCGATCGATTTCGCCAAGCTGGGATGGTTGTTCCTAAATGGGGGTAAAGCCGGAGACCTCCAGGTCGTCCCGCAGGAGTGGGTTGAAAGCTCTACGTCACCCCGGCTCGCCACTTACACTGCCAAGGGCGAATTTGCCAACTACTATCAGAACTACTGGTGGCTGGACGTTGAACGCGGGGCCTACTATGCTGAAGGGAATTTCTGTCAATGGATCTATGTGTATCCGGCAGCGGACCTGGTGATCGTCCGTCATGGGTTGAGCTGCGGGGGAGTTTATTGGACTGGATTGCTGGGCGAGATCGCCCAGGCGATCGAGGTCGAGCTAGACCACGAATAGGATCTTGAGCATCGGACACATACCGCCAGAAATGTTCGCCTGAAGGAGAAAGTGCCTATTGAGAGGTTTGCTGGACCTGCGGAACAGCGACGCTCCTCGGTCGACTTGTATCTCATCCAATCAGGCTCTTTCACATGGATCGCGACCAAACTCGTTTCCTTGTCGCGATTCAGCATTTCCGCAGCACCTCCAACCGACTGGCTTCTCCCCACACTTTTTTCCACTACATCGCTTCCAGGTTGCTATCGCGGTTCTTGCCCGTGAATTTGTGCTAGCATTAGGTCTCTGCTTTACGTTGTCCGGTAACAGCGGCGATTAAAGTATCGACAAGGCCATCAAGCATGAGCGTGGATCTGATTCAGACAAAACTAACCATCCCCCCATCGCGCGCCAACCTTGTT
>JBFFQB010000016.1:0-36538 GCA_041573795.1 Anaerolineales bacterium | reverse complement strand
TCACGAGAACCAAGATAAAGCGGATCTGATCGAAATTGAAAACCTTCACCATCTTGTCCAAACTTTATTGCGTGAGAGAGATCTCTTACTCAAGATCCCCACTTGGCCGTGGCGGCCTGGTACCTTCGTAGCATTCATATCTGCCCTATTTATTCCGGTTACGATATTCCTGATCCAGGAACTTATCAGACGTTTGGTAAACCTATAATTAAGAAAGTTGGTTGATTAGGCACCCATTCAGAAGTATTTATTGTCAGCGATGCCTCAGCACTCGCTGGAGCGGATCCAGCCTCAGCACGCTACGAATTCGCTTGCTGATCAGCCGGGCCGCTCGGCTCAAAGCCGTTGGGCGCACTTAAACTTCGTCTAAACTATGGTATCAAAATGAGGAGGAGACAAAATGGCTAAGATTTTGGTTCATATTACTCACGGCCCAGAACATCCAACCAGAGCCGCCCTTGGTTTTCACGTTGCTAAGGCTGCAATCGATGAAGGACATTCCGTTACCTTGTTCCTCGCAGGTGATGGTGTTCAACTCATGCGCGACGGAGCAATCGATCACCTATCAGGGCTGGGAACTGGCAAGCTTCGAGAGCTTTTTGACGCGGTAGTTGCGGCTGGTTCTACGATATACCTCTCTGGCATGTCATCCAAAGCCCGTGGTCTTAGCGAGGAAGAATTGAAGGGCAAACCCTACCAATTCGGTATGCCCAGTGACCTTGTCCAACTGTCAGTCGAGCACGATCGCATGTTTACTTACTGATACTTCCTATTCAATATATTCTTAGTGCACCTAATGTCTCGCTGTCCTGTAAGAGCCCTGTAAGAACATCGGGGTCCAGTCAAGCTGGATCCCGTAAGTTAGGCCGGGACGAACGGTAAACGATCAAGCTGGATCCCATAAATACATTTGGGACGAACGGTGTACGAAGAACGAGAGCCCGGGGAGAACAACAGAGTGCACGCGACCCTATCCGCTTTGCTGCTAGGACAGGCGGTCCCCGCGCGAGGCGCGAAAAGTATAATGGGATGCATTGCGGGGCTGCCTTCCACTCCACTTACACTTCGGGGTCCCGTAAACGCCTCTGGATAAATAATGCTTCGCGAAGCTCGAGGCTGTTAGGCCGCCTGGCCACATCATGATTATCTAAACATCGTTATATTCTTGTCGAGATTGGTCCTTTTGGTACATGGGTAACGCCTATTGATACAGAGGCACTGCCTGAAGGTACTCTTCAAGAAAAGGAGACAAGTGAAATGACCAAACAAAAAGTCGGCTTGGTAGTGTTCTGGATAAGCGTGATCTGGATGACTATATGGTTGATTATAAGCAAGGTTTTTTTCAGCCCGCTTTTGCATTCTCTAACAACAGAAGAGATTAATAAGACGGTTTGGTCGTTTACTGGATCTTTGAATATGCTATCCGGCATTTCAATCCTGCTGGGAGCCATAGTCGCTGGGGTTGGAATATTACTCTACGCAGGCGCCAAAGGATCGACGGTATGGAAAATTGCAGCAGGACTATTCCTCGTGTTGATTATTGCCTTGGTTGCCACAGCTCTTAATTTTTATTCCGCCCCGGTGTTTGGTATCGGTGGAGTCTTAATATTGCTATCGTTCCTAGGGATACTCTGGTTGTGGGCGAAGGAACGTATGGCTCTTGAGGGTTCATCCACAATCGCCGTTGATTTAAAATTAATGGGTTACGTATTCATGCTAATGGCAGCATGGTTTTTATGTGGAAAAGCTGCTGAGGGCTTTGTAAAAGGTCTTGAAGGACTGCCCACAATGAATATGATGAACGTTTTAATACTCCTTGCTATGGGATGGATTTTCCTATTTCTAAGTCATTACAAATTACAGCAACAACAAGGTTCAGCCAGATCAGCGGGAGTTGTGAACTAGACCCTAGCGCTACGCGGCCTAAACCAGGCTGTAGCTAAGCCAATCTTTTTAAGCCGCCCTTGTACATTCGGTGTAGTGTTTTCCAGTGAAGGGAGCGTTTTATGCATGCGAGGCGGTTATTGATCATTATGGGTGCTTTGATCCTAATGATTGGATCACGCTTGCCATGGATGTCTGTACCGATTCTCTTTGGTGTTGAAGGACCAACTCCCGAAGCTATTGAAATTGGTTGGGAAGACAATGGAATTGTTACCGGTGGCCTAGGTTTGATACTTCTCTTTGGAGGGCTGTTCCTGGGAGAAAAGCGTGCATTGATGTACTCCATTTCTGGTGCAGTGCTCGCAGCATTATCGGTCATGGTGGTTGCTGGATGTGTCTGGAGAGTGTTTGAGATCAACCCTAGTGAGGGATTTTTTGCAGCTACAGATGTTGGCCTCTATATAACATTCATCGGCGGATTGATTGTCCTTTCGGGTACATTGCTCAAGCCACCATTATCAATGAATGCATAGTGGTATGGCTTGAGAGTGGATTATTGGGCGGCCTAACGTCTCGCTAGCCTGTAACCCCACTCCGCTGCGGTGCGGGGGCGATTTACGGTACAGCAGGCTCCAGTCAAGCTGGATCCCATAAATACATTTGGGACGAACGGTGAACGATGAACGAGAGCCCTGAGAGAACACCAGGATGCACGCGACAGGCCAGGGACCCCGTCCAGTCTATACGGGATCCCCTCTGAACGGGGCCCCACAAGAACGTTTGGTGCGAACACCGATCGGTCAAGCTGGGCCCCTGGGTATCACGATCAATGCCGCTGTACGCGGGACCATGTGAAGAAGGGAGATGTATCAGGATGCTCCACGAGGCCACGCCTGGGGCTGGACCACCCGATGAAGGAGGTACGCGTCATGCGACTCTTTGAGATCTTGATTCTCATAACCCTCTTGCTGTCACTTCTGAGTTTCTTCGTGTCCAGAGGTAAGAGGCCACGGTGGATGACCTTTCTTCCCAGCCTGGCCGTGCTGCTGATGCTGGCGCATCTTGTCCTGGAGGGTTATCGCTGGCAGATGATTCCCGCCTATACACTGACCGTGTTCACCTTCCTGCTAGCTGCGCGGGCTATCAGACGGGGGACTGATCCACAAGGTAAGCCGTCTTCTCGCAGGCGGAGAGCACTCACAATCATCGGAAGCGTCTTGGGCCTGCTCGTGCTGATGATTGCGATTGCGCTGCCTGCTCTTCTTCCTGTATATCGCTTCCAGAATCCTACGGAGGCCCGGGCTGGCGAGACTCGAATCCGCTCTGCCGACGGGATGGTCATGGTTTACGTCCCGACTGGTGAGTTTGAGATGGGCACCAGCTGGCTTGGCTCGATCCGGCGGCCTTTAGGCCTTAGGGATCGTGAACGAACTGGGTTCGGTATTTATATATTCCCCGATGAGCGCCCTCAGCACCGCGTCTACCTGGATGCCTTCTGGATGGATCAGACAGAGGTGACGGTGGCTATGTTCCGCACCTTTGTCGAGGACACCCGCTATGAGACCACCGCAGAGCAACAGGGCTGGGGAAGACCCTGGGCAGATGGCACTGGCGAGCTGGAATGGCCCCACGTGAACGGTGCCGACTGGCAGCATCCCCGTGGCCCAGGATCGAACGCCATCGATGGCCACCCGGTGACGCAGGTCAGTTGGGAAGATGCGGCGGCTTACTGCGCCTGGGCTGGTGGGCAATTGCCAACGGAGGCGCAGTGGGAGAAAGCGTGCCGGGGGATCGATGGCCGGATGTGGCCCTGGGGCAACACCTACGACTGGAACCGGGTGAGCTCGTGCGAGGCCCAGTGCCCGATTGAGCGCTGGAAAGACGATCGCTATGACGATGGGTATGCTTTCACTGCCCCCGTGGGGAGTTTCCCGGAAGGGGCCAGCCCCTACGGTGCATTGGACATGGCTGGCAACCTCTGGGAGTGGGTGGCCGATTGGTATGCGGAAGACTACTATGGCGACTCCCCTCACGAGAATCCCTTGGGCCCGGACTCGGGCACCGTTCGCGCAATGCGTGGCGGCGCGTGGTACAACACGGACACACACCTGACCTGCACCCACCGGTACTCGAACCATTCTTGGGATCTGTACGAGGATTTGGGTTTTCGCTGCGCCGTTCTGGACTAACCCCAGGCTGGTGTCCAAGAACGACAGTCCACGGGAAAGGCAGCGCATAGCCGTTTGTCTGCGCCGGTAAAAGAAGTAGGTAAATACAGATAGGAAAGGTCCATCGATAACTGCGAACGTTCGCGGTGCGATTTTCAGAAGGTTATAAGCATACTAGTCGGTGTAAATCATCGACAGCGTAACGGCCAGGAAGGCGGTGATGGATTCGCCGCTCGACTTTCGAGCGGCCCAGGCCGCCTTTGATTGCTGCTACGTTGCCCGGAGTTACCGGGGTCTTTCGCAACCAACAGGCAATAGCCGGGCTGTCCCTGCCTTCAATCTGGCCACCGTCGATTCGGGAGGAGTGCTTTTTACATGCCGCTTGACTAGCAAGGAAGCCAAGGGTGCGCGACACTATTGCCATGAGCAGGAAATACCTCATCGCTCCCTTTCTCTATGGACTCCTGCCCCTAGCGTCTCAGTTGGCATTCAATTTAGGCGCTGTTCTCTTCAGAAATACGGTTAGGCCAACCCTGATCATCCTCTTGGCCACCGCGTTCGCCCTAGGACTCGTCATCCGTTGGCTTGGCGACAAGGCCTTCGCTTGCGCGGTGGTTTCTATCGCAAGTGTATTGTTCTTCATTCATGGCCACTTGCACAGCCTTGGCTTGGCGGCAATCGATCAAATCGGGCTGGCCGTGACATTCTCAAAGTTCAGCCAATACCTGGTAATGCTGACCCATGGGATTATTTTTTTCGCAGAGACGACCATTGTGATCGCTGTGATCAAGCTCTTCCGACGGGAACCTAGATACTTGCGGGTTGCTAACCAGTTCCTGCTCGGGCTCGCCGTTGCAGCGCTATGTCTACCGATCATCCAGATCGGGGCTTACACGCTCCGCGGCATGCGCCTACAAGCCAATGCGAGCACGGAGAGCACAGCGAGGGAATTGAGCCCGGCGGCCATTTCTGCAACTGATTCGCTGCCCGATATTTACTACATCGTGCTGGACGGCTACGGTCGGCCAGATGTGCTTAAAGAAGATTATGCTCTCGATATTTCCGGCTTCTTGGCAGCGCTGGATGATATAGGTTTCCAGGTGTCCGTTGCGAGCAACAGCAATTATTCTTCCACTTTGCTATCACTGACATCCAGCCTCAACATGGCTTACATCGACGATCTATCCGGACCGCTGCAACCAGGTACGCCCTCTGCGGAGGTCGTTCAGGAGCTCGTACCAAAACTCAAACAGGGCGCAGTCCGGAAGGCGCTGGAACAGCGTGGTTATCGAACGGTTGCGATTGCCACTGGCTTTGCTTGGACCGAATGGTGGGATGCGGACAAGCATTGGCAGCCATCATTCCAGGGAATAGGCGGCCTTGAAAGCATTTTAATTCGCACGAGTGTCCTTGGTATGCTGGAAGACCTGGCATCGGTGATGGGTGCACCCTATCCGTATTCGGGCTATCACGCGCACAGTCGCCGGATTCTTTACGCCCTGGATCAACTGCCTGAAGTGGCTCAAGAATCGGGGCCCAAGTTTGTTTTTGTCCACATGCTGGTACCTCATCCTCCGTTCGTATTCACGCAGGATGGTGATCCCTACCCCGAGCGTCGTGCCTACGGGATAGAGGACGCCAACCAGTATGCGGGGTCGGTTGAGGATTATCTCGGCGGGTACCGTGAAGCTGTGTTATTCATCAATGGGAGGATCATACCGGTTCTCAGGTCCATCATTGCCAACTCGGAATCGCCGCCGGTCATTGTGCTTCAAGGGGATCATGGCCCTGGCGCACGGCTCGAGTGGGACCACCCTACCGATCGCGCCCTGCGGGAGAGGATGGGAATCTTGAATGCGTACTTTTTCCCGGAAGGGCTTGAAGGGACTATTCCTGATTCATTAAGCCCCGTCAATTCCTTTCGTTTGGTGCTCAACCGGGTTTTAGATGACAATCTTGAGTTGCTGCCCGATCGCTCGTTCTACTCATCCCCGACCGATCCGTACGCTCTTACGCCCGTCCCCCCGAAGGGAAGCAACCGCTGCCCCTTCTGCGCGCCGTGAGCGTGGGGCTTCGCAGCACAAGGCTGTTAGGCGGCTCCAAATATCTATAATAAGAACAGAAGGAGAATGAGAATATGACAAAACTAACTGCACAAATCGGTCAGTGGGCGGCGTGGGGTCAGACTATTTTAGGCTATGCTTGGGCGGTAGTTTATATTGCCGTCTTTGCTGTTTTCTCAGTCAGCCCTTGGACGAATATTGAAACTTTTGCATCTGAAATCAACTCACCATATTTCAGCATATTAACTGGTCTTCAGATATTAGGTTTTTTCCAAGCTTTACTTGTGTTAGTGCTCACTATTGCAATCTACGATATATCCCCGACGAATAAAAAGATACTTGCCCGTTTAGGAATTGCCTTTGCGCTCGCGTTCACTATCCTTTCGAGTATGCATTACTATATTCAATGGGCTGGTGTACGCCAGAGTATCTTGCGAAATGACCTGACTGGTCTTGGACTATTTGTGCAATTCAACTTTGACTCTCCGATTTCAGCTATCAACATGCTTGGATGGATGTTTTTTTACGGTTTGACGACATTGGTAATTGCACCTCTCTTTAAAAAGGGCCGTCTCGAAGCCTGGATTCGGTGGGCGTTTCTAATCAATGGAATAGGATGCATTTTTTCTGCTGTAATACTGGCTTTGGGCCAGAAATGGATTTTGCTATTTTGGGTAGTACTAATATCTGTAACATGGTATGCCTATCCACTGTTAGGAATTCTTTTTCGCCGCCTTCAGGCTCAGTCTTTATCATAGGAAGTAGCCTCCTAAAAATTCACAGAAACGGACGCTGGAGGGAGGGCGAAAAACTAATTGATGTACCGTAGCGGCGCCGCTTAGCTCAGAGCGGTTAGGCGTAGATGCCCTTTATCCAAGTTAACACCACATAGTTGTGATGCAATTAGATTGCACCTGTTCAACATATCTATCTTACCGATCATCCAATGAGGAATTAGGTCTTATCATTTCGATCTAACGGTCATAATGCTTCGAAAGGATATATATGACACGCCCATCTTTTTCAGATTTCATAACCAATATGAATCAGCCATTGCCTTGGCCCGTTAAAATCCAGAAGCTATCGCGAAATTTATGGCGGCGAATTGTTCTTCGTCAGAATTGCTGCGGGAACCATGGCGAGCCCGGTTGTTGAAAGGTAGATGATTCATCCCGTGCGGATGACATCAACCATGGACACCCGCATTGAGTTTTTGGTTGATCTTGTATCATGATGAAGCGTGAGAAGGAAATCCATTATTCAGGATCACCACACCATGCTTCCGATTGTTTCCTACACCTAACGTCTCGCTGGCCTGTCACCCCTCTCCGCTGCGCTGCGGGGGCGATTTACGGGACAGCAGGCTCCAGTCAAGCTGGATCCCATAAATACATTTGGGACGAACGGTGAACGATGAACAAGAGCCCCGGGAGAACATCGGGGTGCACGCGACCCTATCCGCTCCGCTGCTAGGACAGGCGGACCCCGCGTACGGGGCGCAAAGCAATGAGCTTGGTTGGATCACCACCAGGCTTTTTATTGTAAGATCAAGGTGGGCTGCTCTCCACCCCGCTCACGCTTCGGGGTCCCGTAAATGCCTCGGGATGAACGATGCTTTGCGAGGCTCGAGGCTATTATGCCGTGATCTTCATGCAATATGATCGTTCTTCTAGCGCAAAAGGATGGGAATAATGCTTGAAAGCTTGAATTTGATAGGAGCGGTGACTGCCCAAATCATCTTTGTCTCAAGCATCATTACATTCTCATCCCGGATGATTTTCAAGATTGCACCAGGACACTGGGTGGGAACCCCCCTTCTATTAATGGTTTTTCCTTTGGGATATTTATTGATTAAAGCTCCTGAGGTGAATCGTCCATTCCTTTACTATATCCAAGCTGGTCTTATGTTCCTCTTTATCATCCTCCTGTTCTTTATTGATTACATTTTCAAATATGACTTTCGCCAGACACAATGGATGGTCATCAGTTTCGTCGTCTTGTATTTCGCAGCCATGGGAGGCATGATTGGCGTTGCATCATTGGCTGGGCGAGTATGGACGATATCCTCTGTGGTACTTTTCTTAATTGCTGGAATCCTTGCATTTGTACAGAGAGCCGTCACTGGGTATTAATTCAAGCATTGGTATATCGAATATCAAATGTAAACATTACATAACATCTCGCTAAGAACACCGGGATGCACGCGACCCTATCCGCTTTGCTGCCAGGGCAGGCGGACCCCGTGCGAGGCGCATAAATCAGGTTAGGTAGCTTTGCAGGGCTGCTCCCTAGCCAAGAACGCTAGCCTGTCCAAGAAGGACAGTCCACAGGACACGCAGCGCGAAGCTGTTATCCGGAGTAAACCTGATCTGTTAAGGAGGAAACCATGAGTAAGGAAGCTGAAACGTCTGCTGGTGCGGAGAATCAATCAGCTATTTTGGGTCGGGCGAAGGAACTTCTCCTTGAATCCGGTAATTGTGCTCAAACATCCTTCAGCATCCTCAACGATGAATTCGATCTTGGAGGCGAACTGATACTGAAGGCTCTTACTCCATTTCCTGGGATCGCTTTAAGAGGGGAAACATGTGGTGCAGTCATTGGGTCATTGATGGCATTGGGGGTGGTGTATGGGCGGGATGATCTGACAGATTTTAAAGGCTATATTGGATCACTCCCTTCTGCGCGTCGGTTCTGCAGGCAATTTGAAGAGGAGAATGGAAGCACAGCCTGCGCAGCAATCCTGCAAGAGAAACTTGGTCAAAATTTCGATCTAGCAGATCAAGTGCAAGCCCTTGAATATGCGAGTGCGGGAGGTCCAGAGGCTTGTTCTGAGGTCGTTGCAAGTGCTATCACAATTGCATCTAAGGGTTTAGCAAAGAGAGTCAAACCCGCCGACTAGTCTGCTCCGGATAACACCTTGCTGGCTTGTAACCCCTCTCCGCTGTGCTAGGGGGGCGATTTACGCTACAGCAGGCTCCAGTCAAGCTGGATCCCATAAATACATTTGGGACGAAAGGTGAACGATGAACGAGAGTAAACCCCCGCTTGGAACTGCGGGACTGCGCAGGGATGCGCGGCGTAAAAACAAGCCGGGATCAGCCCTGGCTGCTCCCCGGCCGGATGCCTGAATAAGACAGCAGTGGCCAATGTGAATTACCAAGCCAAAAGCTTCTCAAGACCATTAATACTCCTCGTGCTGGTCCTTATTGTTGCATGCAAACCTGAAGGACCCGGGCCAAAAGCGAGTGAGAGCCCAAAATCAGGTTCCCCGGGAATTGTCATGTCTTTCCTGCCAGAAGTGATCGATCCAGATGGACGATATATCTTTTACATTCACGGTCGCATCATTGAAGTTGAAGGCGTCGATGCGGTTAGTCCCCAATTCGGCCTCTATGCGTTCTCCGACATACTCGACCACTTTGCAGAGGCTGGGTTCTACACCATCGGGGAAATCAGGTCAGCACCAACCGATCCTGAAAGGTATTCCAATCGAGTAACTTCGCAGGTAGAGAGACTATTGCTGGAGGGCGTGCCGGGCGAGAATATCACCATCGTAGGCTTTTCCAAGGGCGGTTTCATCACTATGCTCGTGTCATCGAAGCTAGAGAAGGCAGAACTGAACTATGTCTTGATTGCTATTTGTACTGAAGAGACGGTTGCGAGCCCTGATATCGCTCTTACAGGTAGGATCCTGTCCCTGTATGAGACTTCAGATGAATTCGGGGAGTCTTGCAAGCCATTAATCGATAGATCGCCCGGCGTCGTGGAGTTCGAGGAAATCCGATTCGAGACTGGCTTGGAACATGGTGCCTTCTACGCTGCGAACCCACTCTGGCTGGACCCAATAATTACCTGGATACTAGCAGGCGAGATCTGACCACGCAGGAGTCATCAAACGTCTCGCTCAGCACATCGGGATCCAGTCCAGTCAAGCTCGATCGCGTGAGTAAAGCCGGGTCGAACGGTGAACGATCAAGCTGGACGAACGCGGCGCGGCGAAGCTCGAGGCTATTAGGGTGCCCATCTGTGCAATCCAATGATGCTGCTTGCAAGGAGATCTACGATGAAAAATGGCAACTTCTCACAAAAACCAACCTTCCTGCGTGAGCTCGAAGAGAACCTATGGGAAGTATGGTCTACCTGGGGTTGTGGACCAGGGTGTTCTCTCCATGAAGAGGAAGGCCTCATCTGGTTCGAGACTCCAATGCCGATCATCCCCTACAATGGCGTCATCAAGTTCCAGATTCAACCCGATGCAGATCAAGTGATCAATGAGATTATGGAGCATTTTCGAGAGAGGAAGACCCAATTTATGTGGGTTTATCATCCTTCCTCTGAACCAGACGACTTGCAGGAACGCTTATTGAAGTACGGATTGAAGGATGTTGAACCAATACCTGGCATGGCTCGTACTCTGGACGATCTGGAGGAAGTACCACTCATCCCAGACGGCATCGATATCCGCAAGGTTGAAAGTGACAGGGATGTGAGCGCCTTCTATCAGTTTGCCGCATGGCGCTGGAATGTCCCTGCGCAGCACCAGGCTGAATACGAATCGATCGCCAAGTGTTTCCGGTTTGGCGAGCCAAACACTAAAGCGCATATGTGGCAGGCATGGCGAGAAGGCACACCTGTCGCCAAGGCAGGGATGTATCTCACACCCGGCTCGGCGGGTATCTACGCTGTCGCCACACGACCCGAAGCCCGGAGGCTCGGTTTGGCAAAAGCTCTCACCCTGACTGCCTTGCACGAGGCCCGCTCTCTGGGATCTGAGGTGGCCGTTCTTCATTCAACCCCAATGGCAGAGGGGCTATACCGATCCATTGGTTTTGAGACGGTTGCAGATTTCAGGCTGTTTGCTTCCGAAGAGGTTTACATTTAATTCCTGGGCTCCCTAACCTCTGGCTGACCTGTAACCCCTCTCCGCTGCGCTGAGGGGGCGATTTACAGTACATCAGGCTCCAGTCAAGCTGGATCCCGTAAGTTAAGCCGGGACGAACGGTGCGCAGCAAATCACAATATAGGTATCAGCCCTAGGTGCTGCCTTGTTAAGAGCGTCAGTTTGTCCTAGAAAGACAGTCCAGGGGGCTGGCAGCCCGAAGCTGCTGGGCGGCTCTCTGAATCGAATATCCGATATCAATTTTCTGGGAAGCTGATTTCCTATGTCACTCTGCAAACTGACTTCTCTGTGATGCAGCCTATTTGCGAGTCTATAAGCCTTTGGAACGAGGTGCCATTGTGGAAATAAACCCAAAAAGGTCTTACTACGTGGACTGGCTAAGAGTATTGGCTGTTCTGGCACTCTTCCCGTTTCATGCGGGCCAAATATATAACAGCGAAGCTGCCTTTTATGTAAAAGACCAGGTATCCAATCCAGTCATCATGGGGATCAACGCCTTCATCTACCTCTGGCACATGCCGCTGTTCATGTTCCTTGCCGGTATCGGAAGTTCCTATGCGCTTAGATTCAGGTCCGGAGCGGCATATTTGCTCGAACGGTTTAGACGGCTTGTTATCCCGCTGATCTTCGGAACACTGGTGTTGATCCCGCCGCTAAGCTATATAAGAATGTTCGGCGATCCAGATAGAGTATGGCCCGAGGGATTCGCCCATAACGCCATTCCCGGGTTCGACAAGAGCTACTTCGAATACTACCCGGATTTTTTCAATGGAATCTATCCGAACGGCAACCTTGACTGGGGTCATTTATGGTTCCTCGCCTACTTATTCACTTTTTCCCTGATCGCGCTCCCGATATTCCTTTACTTGAAATCCGAAAGAGGGAAATGGGTAATTGAGTTATTAAACAAGGTTGCAAGCAAATCCTATGGGATTATTCTGTTTTTTATTCCTATCGCTGTAATCGAATTGCTTTTACGCCGGGCCTATCCCAATATGCAAAATCTGATCTCGGACTGGGCGAATTTCCTGATGTTTAGCACTGTGTTCATGTACGGTTTTATCTTGGCGTCCGATGACAAGTTCGGAAGAGCGATCGACAGACATTGGAAGGCGATGCTGACCAGTGGTGTGTTGATCGCCGTCACCTTGTCGGTGATTTTTGCGGCCCGCTTACAAACTGGTTTGAGCGAAGATACCTACTACATTGTCGAAATGATCTTGAGAGGGATCTCTATTTGGTTCTGTCTGATCGGATTTTTGGGATTCGGTAAAAGATATTTGAACCGGGGAGGAAAATTCATTAAATACGCCAATGAAGCTGCCTTGCCAGTCTATATCATCCATCTTCCCATGGTTGGAGCGATCGGCTTCTATATCATCAAATTCGATTTGCCCATTGCAATCAAATACATTTCAATTCTTGTCCTTTCGCTGATTGCATCCGTTTTGTTTTATGAGGTTGTGGTGAGGAGAATCAACTTTATCAGGTACTTCTTCGGATTGAAAAAGAGAGCTTAGCGTGCAGCTGCCCAATCCCAAAGCTTTGGCGATACTTGCCCATGTCAACCAAGGCACTTCACCGATTCCCACCATGAGCAAATTCAATGCTACTTCCAAGCCTTAAATTCACTGTCCACTTTGGGCGAGACCAATCCTGCAGTGAGGCTGCAAACCAGATACGGCCTGGCTGAGTCGGGCCGGGATTCCTCACGGCAATACCGATGGATGCTCCCTCTGGCGTCTGCGCCCATTGTGTTCGGTCCCCACCCAACCGCTCGCTGGAGCCGACCCGACCACTAAACGAGAATTTCAATTGATCTTGAGCCATGGATGCGCGATGATGAACACGCCGGCATATCTCAGGCCACTCAGCTCGAGGATAGGGAGCGTATTGAGTTTGGGACAATCTATGAATTAAGGATGCAATGATGAAAGAGAAATTGACCGAACAAGTGAAGGAAATTCTCCTTCACTATAATCCTACGTTGCCAAGAGTAACTGCGGATAATCTGCGCGATTTTTGGCTTCAGTTTGATCCTAAAAGCATAGATGTAATCAAGGCCGAACTGCGCGATCAACAGGAAACCATCGGCATTCCAGTGCCTGTGCTCAAATCCATAGGCAAGGAAATCGGAAAAGCAGCACGCAAAGGGCCGGATGATTTTCTGCCACTCGCGGAATTGTTGTGGAATGAGTACGGGCGGGAGGGGCGAGTTATCGCAGTGGTTCCTCTGGGAGCCATGCAACTTGCCAACCCTGAGAGGATCGTTCCATTACTGAGAATAATGTGCCGTACTTGTCTTACTTGGGAGGATGCAGATAGATTGGCCATGGATGCATTAGAACCAATTGTGCGCAAGAAACCAGAGCAGTGGTTGAGTGCAGTAGAGCCGTGGCTGGAAGATGAGAATAAGTGGGTAAGAAGAGCTGGCGTCATAGTGATTGGACGGCTTCCATTGAAGCAACCGGAGTACGCCGAGCGTTGCTTGGTATTGATTGAGCCATTGATTCGTGATGATGAAGTGGATGTCAAGAAGGCTGTTAGTTTTGCCATCCGACTGATAGCCAGAGGAGAAATCCAACCCGTGCGCGATTTTCTTGCCCGGAATGTTCCTGCCAAGGAACCTGCGGCAACCTGGGTGCTTTGTGATTCCATTCGGAGTATGGCAAAGGCATTTGTACCGGAGTTCTTGGATTTGTTGCCCCACTATGAAAAGTGGCGTTCTGATCAATCACTGAGTGCATCCGAGCGCCGATCCATTGAGAGTGCTATAAAGACCCTCAAGCAAGCTAAAGGGTGAGTACTGCGCTGCCTAACCACTCGCTGGGGGCGACCTGGGATGCGCTGCGATACGCAGGTGGTGGCGCAGATTTGCTCGTGGAGAGCAAGAATTGTGACGATCCCAGGCGCATCAGCTCGAGGCTATCTGTGCAGTGACCTATAGCTCTTGTGCAGGCAATAATTCCCGACGTATGATGTAAATGATTAGACCTGACCACTAGACCGTGCAAACAAACCTCGACATAAAGGAGCATACTTCCCATGAGTTCGGACTCTATCATTACACAGGATCGCGATGTAAAAGGTTTCAAGCGTGTGACGCTGCGGGATTATGGTGAATTGATCGTCTCGCAAGGGGAAGAAGAATCGCTGAAGATCGAATCCGAGCAGCAAATCCTGGACGCTATTCAGACCAGCGTGCGCGGTGACACACTTGATATCCGCATTGGTGCGAGCTGGCTGGATAAGCTCAGCTTTGCGCTGTCGACCAGCTTCACCCGTATTCCAATAAAGTACACCCTCGTTGTGAAGGAGCTGGCAGCCTTAGACATTCTTGGAGCGGCGCGTGTGGAGATCGATGGGATCGGAAGCGGCCGACTGGCGATCGTACTCGGTGGTGCGGGTGAGATCATCGGTCGTGAGTTAAAGGCCGAGCAGTTGGACGTTGACCTACGAGGCGCGGGCAGGGTTGAACTCTCTGGCCAGGCCAACGAGCAGTGGATCACCATCAGCGGGGCTGGCAACTACCACGCCCCGGATATGGCGACGACAAAATCCCAGGTTGAAATCAACGGCGCTGGGAAAGCAACCGTCGCGGCGAAGGATGAGCTCAACCTTGCCGTGCGCGGTATGGGGAGCGTTGACTACTACGGTCCCGGTACGGTCAAGCGCACGATCAGCGGACTGGGGAGCATCAACCACCTGGGTGAACGCTGAACGAGAGTAGACACCGCACCTGGTGCGAAAATGAGATGGGGCAGTCTCGCGGGACCGCTCCCTGGCCAAGAACGCGAGCCTGTCCAAGAACGACAGTCCCCGGGACAGACAGCTTGAGGCTGTTCGGCGACGACGGTTGCGCAGCCTTTTGGGAGGTTGCTATGTCAGAACAACCCTGGAGACTCATACCAGGAACCACACCGGGCAGGTGGGCGCTCGGGCTTATCGTTGCGATGCCGCTCCTGTTTATCACCGGTTTATCATTTTCAAGTTCCCTCTACGAATCAGTCCCGGCAGGCCAGACTATTCTGGCCGATGTTTTTGCGAGACCATTTTTAGCACTTACCATGCTTAGCGGAATGGTCGCTGGCATCTCGGCCTTCATCATAGGTCTCTTAGCCATTGTCAAGCATAAGGAGAATGCCCTGCTGGTTTATGTATCTACCGTGATCGGAGGACTCCTAACGTTGTTCCTTGTTGGAGAAGTGGCATTCCCCCATTGAAGAAATGCCTGGCAAGAAAGATTCCAAAGGCGATTTACGGTATATCAGGCTGAACAAGAGCCCTGGGACAACACCAGAGTGCACGCAACGGGCCGCGCCCGCGACGCGAAATGCTATTGAGCCTGGTGCTTCGGCACTGGGCTTTTTCATTGTAAGATCAAAGCGGGGCTGCTCCCTGGCTAAGAACGCTGGCCTGTCCAAGAACGACAGTCCACGGGATAGGCAGCGCGAAATTGATGGGCAGTCTCAATCCTGGTGCCAGCCACTTTTCGGGAATGCGTTCTCGCCCGCTGCAAAACAAATCACTGGCCTGGGTAGTGATCTCGGAGTGTTGCAATGAAAGCCCAAGTGAAATCACGGGATCCTCAAAGCACACGGGCATATCTGCGGCTTCATTACCTCGACTGGTTGCGTGTGATTGCCATTTTCATGGTATTTCTTTTCCACGCCGTTCATCCCTTTGATTACGGTGAGTGGGAGATCAAGAACGTCGAACAAAGCGAGATGATAACGATCATCCTCTCAATACTGGCAATATGGGGAATGCCCTTCTTCTTCCTCATGGCAGGGGCAGCTACCTGGTTCGCTCTAAAGAGACGCACGGCAAGACAGTATCTAAAAGAACGATTCAATCGCCTGCTCATCCCCTTTATCATCGGCACCATTTTGCTCTCACCCCTCGAGAAATATCTGGAGTGGGCAAACAAAGTCCAGAGAGGAGTGGTGAATGTATCTTTGCAGGAGTTTGTTACGAGGCCTATCCAGGCCAGCAACCCACTGTCTTTGATCAGCCCCAGGTGGTTTGGCTATGGCTTCCATCTGTGGTTTCTTGGCTTTCTCTTCTCCTTTGCATTGATCACCCTTCCATTCTTCTTGTGGTTGCAGAAAGAAGCGGGTCAAAGATTCGTTTCCTGGATCGCACAATTGTGTCACCGTCGTGGTGGGATTCTGCTGTTCACCATCCCGCTCGGGATTGCGCAGTGTCTCCTAACGCCCCTCTTCCCTGCGGAGCATGATTGGGCTGATTTTGTCTTTCAAATGCTCTTCTTTGCATTAGGATTCATCCTGTTCTCAGATGAACGCTACACCCGTTCTATCCGGAGAGACTGGTGGATCCTGCTGAGCGTAGGGACTGTTGTCTTGCTGGGTTTGGTAGGAATGTACCTGACAGGCATCCCGGTTCTCGAGTTGAGTGAAACGCCGGATACAGTTCAGTTTTATATCCTTCAGTACCTCGGCAGTGTCATTGCCCTTTGCTATTCTCTGACAATGCTCTTCATCGGTATGCGTTTTCTGGATTTCACCAACCGATGGCTGCGTTATGGTCAGGAGGCAGCGCTGCCGTTTTTCGTCCTGCACCAACCAGTGATCATCGTTATCGCTTTCTTTGTTGTGCAGTGGAATGCTGGCATTTCGCTAAAACTACCGATCGTCGTCTTGAGTTCCTTCGTGATTTCTGTTGGGCTATATGAATTGATAGTGCGGCGCATTCGTCTACTTCGGTTTGTGTTTGGGATGAAATCTCAAGTTCCAGATAGGGAATGATCTCGTGGGTTTCAGCCTTCAGCTGAGGGCGAGGAGGAATCCATGCATAGGCGTACGTTTCTTATCCTGCTTGGCTCCGTGGCCATTTTCGCCGTACTTGCAATCGTGCTCCTTCCCTCACTGGTTCAGCCAGAACAGGTTTTCACCCAAACCTATTGGCCTACGCAGGGATGGCAATCCAGCACGCCGGAAGAGCAAGGATTCGACTCTGGCATACTGGCTGACGGGCTGCAAGCCATGCAAGCAACCAATCTCCACAGTTTACTAATCATCCGCAACGGCTATGTGGTGATGGACGCATATTATGACCCATACAACGACGCCATCCCGCATAAACTCGCCTCCGTAACCAAAAGTGTCATGACTACTCTAATCGGTATCGCTATCGACCAGGGCAAACTTCAACTCGACCAACCGATGGTCTCATTCTTCCAAGACCGCACCATCGCCAACCTGGATAGCCTCAAAGAACTTGTCACCGTCCGGCACCTTGTAAGCATGAGGAACGGATTCAAATCAGGCTGCCTTGGGAGTGACGAACCAACCCTCGATGCGATGCGCGCCAATCCGGACTGGGTGCAGGCTGCGCTTGATCGCGAGATGGAGGAAGAACCCGATACCAGTTTTTGCTATGACAGTCCAGGCATGCATATCCTTTCAGCCATCTTGCAGGAAGCGACAGGAATGACGGCTTTCGAATTTGCCCGGCAGACCCTCTTCGAGCCCTTGGGCATTCGTGAAGCGTACTGGCAATCGGACCCTCAAGGTTACACGCGTGGTTGGGGCGATTTGTACCTCAAACCAGGCGACGCGGCTAAGATCGGCTATCTGTGGCTCAACCACGGCATCTGGGAAGACAAGCAGATCGTTTCTGCATCTTGGGTTGCAGATTCGGTGAAGGCCCACAGCAACGCTGGTGCAGACAGCTACGGATATGGCTGGTGGGTCGGAGAAGACAGTTACTTTGCGCTCGGACGTGGTGGGCAAAACATCAGGGTGTATCCGTCCCTCAATGCCATCGTGGTCACCACAGCCAGCGGCGTTGATTATGATGAAATCGTGCCGCTGTTGCTCGCGGCGTTTGCTGAACCAGACGAAGCATTACCAGCAAACCCGGCAGGTGTAGCCAAATTGGTGGCAACGCTGGCCTCACTGGCGGAAGCACCAGCCCCCTGGCCAATCAGTCGTCTTCCGGCTATTGCCGAGGTGATTTCCGGGAAGACGTATGTTTTTGGACCCAATGTAGCTGACCTGGCAACCCTGAGACTCGAGTTTGACGGAAGCGATGAGGTCACCCTGTATATGAATCTTGAGGGTGTTGATGTGGTATGGCCAATTGGTCTGGATGGGGCATACCGCCTGGCTGATAGTGGACAGGGGCTGCGCGGTTATTGGGCCGATTCGCAGACTCTGGTCATCGAAGTCTTCGAAGAAGGTCCCAGCAGCCGTTGGTTGCGCTTCGAGGAGGATCGTGTTGCGATCAGCTTTTCCGAACATGGTGACGGTTTCGAAGGATTTATCGGGAGTCATTGATATTCAATGGTGTCCAGCTCAGTTCTGAAGCCCAGGCAAATAGCCGTCCAACGACTCGCTGTAGGCCTCAAGGGTGCTGCGCAACCGACCTAGGCAGCCCAGATGTTGAGTTCGACGCGAGACTAACCCTGGGCTGGCTTGGCGGCTCAGCTCGAGGCTGTTATGCTACTTTTAACAAATGTATATATCTTGCCGATGAATTTAGTATTTTTTCCTAACGAGAATGAGGGGTCAAACATGGGTGAAAAAGGAAAGAAAGATAAAGCGAGAAGAGAAGTCCCAAAAAAGTCTAAGCTAACGATTAAGGAGAAAAGGAAAAAGAAGAAGGAAAAAAGGAAAGAGTTACTCGAAAGAGCATAACGTCTCGCTGCCCTGTAAGAGCATCAGGGTCCAGTCCAGTCAAGCTGGATCCCGTAAGAACATTCGGGATGAACGATGAATGAGAGTGGACCAGGGACCTGCGGCGAAAATTGAAAGTAGGTCCGGGCCCTGGCTGCTCCCTGGCCAAGTAAGCTAGCACAGGCCGCTCGAGGCTATTAGGTTCGGCATGGAAGGACTGTAGTTTGAGACGTACACAGGGCGCTAAACCCCGAGGAAGCCAACACGAACTTCAGGTGACGGTCAACCAATTCCCAGATGTCGTTGCATGTGCCTCGCCCGATTTAGGTCTCGGATCAATCAACTGGAAGTCGCCCCTGCCAGCGCTACGAATGTGACCATGGTGTAATCTTGACGGCTGGTCACCTTCATCCAGAAGTCGCCCAGGGCCAGCTCCACGAAGATCGGCAGGAGCTGCAACAGCAGCACAGGCAGGTAAATCCAAATCAAAGCGTTGATGACCTCGTCCTTGACGCCTTATGCGGGGTTGGGCATCCCGGCTACCGCATCATGCGCATACAACACGCCGATGGCACGAAAGACGAACACTCCCAGCATCCCGGCGATCAGTGCAACCCACAAACAAGCTACCACTGCCACCCCCAAACTACTTTTGGATGAAGTATGCTTTCGCAGTTTGCGGATCTGTGCGACCAACGCTATCGTGACGAAGGTGGACAGTAGATATTTCGGAGCCAAAATAGAAGCTTTGAAACCAGCCCATCCATTTTCTCCTTCTCCTCAAACCACAAACCAGCCAGGCACTCGTCAACATTCTCGGAATTTTTAATGATTGTGTCTGAATTTTGTACCTTGGAGTAGACGGGTTCCGAACCACACCCTTCCCTAAAATTTGGGGCAAATACTGAATAAGGGATTACCTATCCAAAAATCTAATTGAAACAACGTCAAGTAACGCTGATGTTAAGTATCTGCCATATCAAATTCAACAGGAATTCTCTTTATTCACTTACGAAAACAAATATGTAAGAGCAAGAAGTTAATAATTGCTGGGGAATATGTTTCCATGATCAGAACTTAATCCAGTACTCCAGATTTTTACCTCGTTGCGATGGTCCTGATGACGCTTGAGTCACACGAGTCACAAATCTGCAATACTCTTCTTGATTCCAGCTTTATAATATTTCTTCTTGCTATGACCAAGATATGATAATTTCACCCATTCAACCTATAATTATCGAAATTCCAAGTTGGACTACCTAAGATACATGCTTGATCATCTTCTCGAAACAAAATTCCACACTCCCCTCTGGCACTCCGACGGCGTAATACGCCCACGGCTTTTAGAGCAACTGCAAGCCGGCTTGATAGAGCAGCACAAACTGACGCTGGTCTCCGCACCTGCTGGCTATGGAAAAACCACGCTACTAACCAGTTGGCTCGATTCTCTTCCAGAATCAACGCGGCATATCTGGCTATCCCTCGAAAAAAGCGACAATGAGCCAGCACGCTTCTTGTCCTACTGGGCAACTGCTTGGCATCGGATCAGTGACTTTGATCTGGAAAACATTCTGGAGCTCTTGAACGCACCGCAACTCCCGCCCTTCCAAAACATTCTGGATGAAGTCATCAATGCCCTTGCCCATCTTGATGAGCCAGCCATCCTCGTCCTTGATGATTACCATCTCATCACCGACTCGCTCATCCACGAGATGCTGGAATATTTTCTGGAGCATCTACCACATCAGGCACATCTCGTCATCATCACGCGCTCAGATCCCCCGCTCCCCCTGGCACGTTTGAGAGCCCGCAGACAAATGGTTGAACTCCGCGCCAGTGATCTGCGCTTCACAGAGGAAGAAGCCGGTCATTTCTTCAATCAAACCATGCACCTCGTGCTGGAAGAGCAAGACCTCCACTCTTTGGAGATGCGCACGGAGGGATGGGCAGTAGGCTTGCAGCTGGCAGCCCTGGCGCTCAAAGACCTGCCAGATCCCCATAATTTTGTAGAAGCCTTCCGCGGCAGCCACCGCTATGTTTTGGATTATTTGGCGGAGGAAGTCATTCGTCAGCAAAGGAAGGATGTCCGAGAGTTTCTCATTCAGACTTCCATCCTGGAACGCTTCAATGCCGAATCCAGTGAAGCACTAACTGGAAACCCTGACAGTCAGGGTTTGCTTTCGGAGCTTGAAGAGGCGAACCTGTTCCTGATCCCACTGGATGATGACCGAGTCTGGTATCGCTACCATTACCTCTTCGCCGAGTTCCTGCAAACGGAACTCTCTAAAAATGAAATCGAAAAACTATATGGAAGGGCTGCTCTTTGGCACGAACAGAATGACTCGCTCTCTGAAGCGGTGCAATATGCCATCGCAGGTGGCGATCTTGAACTTTTAGCGGATGTCATCGATCGGGGATTTAAAAAAGATGCTATCTGGGAGAGGGGCAATCTTTCATTATATGAAACCTGGCTGAATCATCTCCCCACACAAGCCTTTCAAAGCCGCCCCACGTTGAGTTTGAACGCTTCACGCATACTCTATCTATTGGGGCGCTTCGACCTTGCTGAAAAGCAAATTGACCAAACGGAGCAAACGCTGCAGGCCTTGCCCCCCTCACCTGAAAAAGAGCAAATGTTGGCGCTGGCATCGCTGTACCGCGGCGCCATCGCCTCCGTGCGCGGGGACACGCAACAAGCCATCGAACAGATCACTTTCGCCCAGGAACGGCTCCCTGAAGAGCATCATTTACAGCATGCGCGCGGCTTTTTTGGTCTGGGGCTTGCGTATGAACTCTCTGGAGAAACCGAACTTGCCATACAGAGCTACATTAAATCAAGCCAGGAAGCGCAATCCGCCGGGGTGCATTTTCTCGCCATTCATGCGCTTGGCGCCGCGGCGCAGTTGCATATCAGCCGGGGACAGCTATCTCTCGCGGAGCAAGTCTGCCAACGCGCAATCACAAACGCCGGGGACAAACGGTTACCCCCACAGGGTTTGGCAGAGACTGTCCTCGGCAGCATCGCGCTCGAACGCAACGAACTTGTCGCCGCCGAGGAATACCTACAAAAGGGCATTACGTTATCCCGTCGAGGGGGCTTATTGGATGATGTGGTCTTAGGGCTATCGTATCTCTCCCGCGTATATGCCTACCAAGGTCGCATGTCGGATGCCTTTGACACCATCCAGGAAGCGAACTCGATCATACAAAGCTTCGGTGTAGAGCGAATGTCCATGCTGGCGGCAGCCTACATCGCTAGTTTGCAGCTTTACACGGGCCAAGAAGGGGCAGCGGCGCAATGGGCGGTGGAATACCAAGCTGTCCGCGCTGGCCAACTGCACGAATTCGCGGAACTGACCCTCGTGCGCGTACTGCTGAAAACAGGTGATCGCGAAAATGTTCCGTCTATCTTGGATGATCTGCTCAAGCAAGGGCAGGCGCAAGGCCGCGTTCGTACCTGCATGGAGAGCATGATTCTACTAGCATTGCACTTTCATGCAGGAGCTGATATTCCCTCCGCTGTGGACTGGCTGTCGCAAGCGCTTCGACTGGCCGAGCCCGAAGGCTTCGTCCGCATCTTTTTGGATGAGGGGACAGCTCTGCTTGATCTGCTGCCTAAAGCAAGACAAGCCGCCCCTGACCTTGTCGACACGATCATGGACGGTATTCAAGCCGAATCAGGAAAAACGCCCCTGGACCAGTTGCCGGAGCCTCTCACCGAGCAAGAGCTACGGGTATTGGGATTGATCGTAGCGGGTAAAACCAATCAGGAAATCGCCGACGAGTTGGTCATCAGTGTGGGGACTGCCAAGTGGCATGTTCACAATATCCTGCAAAAGTTGGGAGTCGGCAATCGTTCGCAGGCCATCGCCCGGGCCAGGGAATTGGGCTTCTAAACCATCCTCTTCTGATCCCTGAGAGCCGTTCTCCACGGCTCTTTCTATTTAACCTACCCCCCCAACCTATCTATCGATAGGGGACTAAAGCTGCATAAATCAATAAACTGTAATCATCATCAAAACTATCCAAAAAGGAGACAGTATCATGAAAACTAAAACTCTTACCCCGTTTCTGGCGATAACTTTTGGCTTGAGCTGGGGTATTGCCGCCCTGCTGATCTTTTTCACCGATCAGGTTGTCGCCATCTTTGGTGAAATCACCAGTAGCAATCCCTTATATCTCCTCATGTCATGGACCCCTGGCCTTGCGGGCGCATTCCTGGTCTGGCGTCATTATGGGCTAAAAGGACTTGGTAGCTTCTTTCGGCGATTGACCTTATGGCGCATGCCCCGAGTATGGTGGTTGTACCTGCTCCTGGGCGTTCCTGCCCTCAATTACATCGGAGCCGCACTGAACGGTACCATCAGTGATCCGTTTCCCTTTTCCCCCTGGTATGAGGTATTTCCAGTGCTGGGGCAGGTATTTTTCCTCCTGGGCACGAACGAGGAGTTTGGCTGGCGCGGGCTCGCCCAACCTCTACTGCAGCGCAAGCTGGCTCCCGTTTGGGCCGGCGCAATCGTGGGTATCATCTGGGCGACCTGGCACCTTCCTGCGTTTTTGTTTGGAGGCGGGGTTGTATATGGCTCCTGGGCCATCGTTCCATTCTTTGGTGGTGTCATTGCTGCTTCCATCATCCTCACTCCCATGTTCAATAGCGCCCGCGGCAGCTTGTTGATCGCTTACCTGTATCACTTTCAGATGATGAATCCCATCTTTCCCGATGCTCAACCCTGGGACAACCTCATTTACGCAATCGTGGCAGTGGTCATCGTGATCCTGAATCGTAAAACGATGTTCAAAAAAGGAGCCGGCGTTACCGAGGTTCTCATGCCAGAGCGAGAGGGTGAAATTCCCTATGAAGCGGATGGAACTACAAAGAATTCGCTTTCCGAAATAGCCGGATAATTTTCGATCGAGATCAAACATATCATCCTTGAGGGCGAAGAGATGCGCTGCTCCCCCTCAAGGATGATCCAAGATGAACAGCAAGGGATACTCTCATGGCAACACAATTTTCAGTCGAAGACAACAAACCCTGGAAAACCACCTTCTTTACCATCTGGGGCGGGCAGGCGCTTTCCATTCTGGGCAGCCAACTGGTGCAATTCGCCCTGATCTGGCACCTGACGGTTCAGACAAGCTCAGCCACTGTGCTGGCGACCGCATCCTTAGTTGGGATGCTTCCCAACGTCGTCTTCGGCCCGTTCATAGGAACGCTGGTCGACCGCTGGAATCGTCGCCGGATTATGCTGCTTGCTGACAGTATTGTTGCTCTGGCGACCATCGTTCTGGCTGTTTTGTTCGCGCTGGATGTCATTGAAGTCTGGCACATTTTTACGGTACTCTTCATCCGCTCCCTGGCCAGCACCTTCCACGGGAATGCGATGAGCGCTTCCACCTCCTTGATGGTGCCAGTAGAACACCTGACCCGCATTCAGGGACTCAACCAACTGCTCAATGGAGGTTTGAACATTATTGCCGCGCCGTTGGGCGCCTTACTGTTGGGAATGCTGCCCATGCAGGGCATCCTTGCTGTTGACGTGATTACAGCTTTATTTGCCATCCTGCCTTTGTTCTTCATTCAAGTTCCGCAACCGGAACGAAAGGCGGCCAGTGCAGAAAAAACAACCGTCTGGACAGACTTCAAAGCCGGTTTGCGGTACATGATCAGTTGGCCCGGTTTGTTGATCATCGGGCTGATGACGGTGGGCATTAATTTTACGATCATCCCTGCCTTCTCACTGCTCCCACTTATGGTAAAGGACTATTTTGGCGGGAGCGCCATCCACTTGAGCTATGTGGAATCCGCTATGGGGTCTGGCATGATCGTCGGCGGCGCGTTGCTCGGTATCTGGGGTGGCTTCTCGCGCAAGATACTCACCTCGCTGATCGGGCTGATGGGCATGGGCGCCGGCACATTAATCCTGGCGTTAGCCCCCTCTTCAGCGATGTTCCTGGCGGTTGGCGGGGCGCTGCTCGTCGGTTTTATGACCCCCATAACCATGGGACCTTTTTTTGCCATCATTCAGTCCACAGTTGAGCCCGATATGCAAGCCCGCATTTTCTCTCTGCTGAGCAGCGTTGGAACGGGGATCGCACCGCTCGGGTTGATCATTGCTGGTCCCGTCGCTGATCGGGTCGGGATCCAGGCCTGGTTCCTGCTTGGAGGCATCCTGTGCATCTTTATGGCGGTGAGCGGTTTATTCATCCCCGCCGTGATAAACATGGAGAAGGAAGGCAATCCCCTGCCCGAAGCAGCTGGCGCGGTCGTCGGCCAAGCGATTTAGCGAAATTGAATTGGAAGATCTACAACCATGAAACCTACGAATCGATCTACTCATTATCAAATCTGTCTTTCGGGAGTTCTCGACGAACGCTGGCTGCGTTGGTTTGAGGGATTGGAAGTTACAGCTAGTGCTGACGACCAAACGGTCATCAGCGGAGATTTCGACCAGTCTGCGCTGCACGGCTTGTTCAATCGCATCCGTGATTTGGGCGTCACCATCATTTCCGTGCAACGTCATCCAGACACTAAAAGCTCCTCACGTTGAAAGACACGGGCTTGAAGGAAATGACTATGCCTGCCGGGTAAAGAACGAGATTATTGAACCTTGAGTTGATGCCATTCAAAAAGAAGTGATTAATGTCGAAGGAGATTGCAATGAAGAAACGAAATATTCTTATCATCCTAGGTCTTTTGCTGACAATAGGTCTATTTTATGCAGGAAGGTCTGTATATTATGAATATTACCCTGTACCAAAAGAACCCAGCGCCGAATGGGAGCCTTTTGTAAGCGCATTGGATGCACAGCGGGAGGCCTTCTTTATCGAAGTTGAGGGCATTAACCTTGAAGCCGAGTTGTTCATACCGAATGGCGGAAAGGAACAAAAACCAGCAGTGTTGTTTGCTCCTGGTTCAGGTGATCAGCTGTATCAGAACTACGACCCGGGCTTTATTGAGACATATATTCTGGACGTTTTTCTCTCCAGGGACATGGCAGTCTTGCTGGTCAACAAGCGCGGCATGGGGTTATCTGAAGGTCTATATACAAGACGAAGCATAGAAGGACGCGCCGAGGATGTTATTGCATCCGTTGAAACGATCCAAACACACCCCCGGATTGATGCCAGTAACATTGGTCTGGTAGGACATAGCCAGGGCGGTTGGGTGATTGTTCATGCGACTGCCGAATATCCTGATATAGCCTTTTTTATCAGTCTCGCTGGCCCAACTACAACAATCTATGAGCAAACCCTGGATCGGCATGAAATTCATGCCCGCTGCATCGGATTAAGTGGCGCTGAGTTTGACGAATACATGGCAAAACAAAGAAGTTCTATTGATCTGGGAATGAAAATCGGCGAAATCACCAATTTTGGCATGCTGGGGTTTGATTTTCGCTCGATGCACTATAACCCCGATGAAGCCCTTAAAAAAATAGAGAATCCCGGTTTGTACATCTATGGCGAAAACGACCCGCTTGTACAACCTCCGGTAAATATTGAACGCCTGCAAGAGATTTTTGATAATGATGTCCCTGAACAATTCAGCACAGCCGTAATAGATAATGCTTCACATGCCTTCACACTGGTCGATGACCCTTGCGAGTCCGGGGTAAATCCAGATCAAGAGGAGCAATCACAAAAGCTTGTAGAAGTTCTGCATGCATGGCTTGAGGACCAGGGGTACTAATCGGAAAGCACTCACACTTTCAGCTGCTTAAAGTCATATTTCAGCCAAGACGCAGGAATTCAAGTTTCGTGTTAGTTAGTATCGATTAGAAAACCAAATTCGTCCGTTGGAAGTTTTGATATTTATCGTATTCCATTAATTAGGATGGAGGGTAGGAAATGATGGAAAGGTCTAAACAACACTCAATTGGTCAATCGGTATTGTTACATCTCTTACCGGGGGTACTGATCACAATTGGATATGTTCTTATCACGCCAGTTCTTATCCAGTATGGCTTTCCGGCGTTAATGGGATTGCTGATCGCTTTTCTTGCCCTGGGGCTGCCTTTTCAGGTTGGCTTTGTTCTCTATCAGGTGAGGAGATCTGAGGGACAACTCTCTCTGCAGGAGATCATCTACCGCAATCCCTTCCCTGCTTGGCAGTTCGTTGCCCTGGTTATTGGTATTTTGCTATGGGGATTCCTGACCTCAGGAATTCTGGGGATTCCAGAGCTGTACCTTGCTGAGAATTTCTTCTCGTGGCTGCCGGATTGGTTTGCCATTTTAAGCGTGGAGCAATTCTCTGGCTTTGCGAAACCGGCCTTGGTCACAACCTTTATCTTTGTTGTCATCGTGAATTGGTTTTTGGGGCCCATCATCGAGGATATCTATTTTCGCGGGTATCTCTTACCCCGCTTGCCCAAGAATAGCAAATGGATGCCAATGATCAGCACGGCGCTTTTTTCTTTGTATCACTTTTGGGTACCCTGGGCGTTTCTATCCCGCCTTATAGCGTTTTATCCGATTACGTTCGTTACATGGAAAAGGCAAAACCTTTACTTCAACTTCGCAGCTCATCTCAGCCTAAATATTGTCGGAGGGTTATTGCTCTGGATCCAGATACTGGGGTAAGAAGCAGATTAAAGGAATATGGTGAAATAGGAGATAAACATGGCTAAACATACAGAAGCAAGATCACCATTCACTTTTTTGGTCTTAACAATTGCCCTGACCTGGCTGATTTGGTTGCCGTCTATTGTCACTGGCTTGATAGGTGACTTTGGTTTTGATGCAGAAGCCTATAATTTAGTTTCCAATATTATTGGCGCATTTTGTCCATTGATCGTGGCAATGGCGCTGGTTGTTCGTCGACATGGATGGGGGCAAAGCTGGGTTTTTGTTCGTCAGGCATTCGATTTCCGGACGAAGCCAATCTATTTTGTTCTGGCATTGGCGATACCACTTGGTCTGAATGTTTTGGCGCATTATCTTGCACCCATCTTCAATCTGGAAGTAGCCGACTCCATGATGGGCTTAGTCGTACCAGAAGGAACATCAACCCCGTTAGTAGTTTTGATGGTCTTTGCCTACTTCTTTCTCATCCTCTTTTTTGGTGGAGGACAGGAGGAGTTCGGCTGGCGAGGATATGCCCAGCAGCCTTTACAGGCGCGTTATGGGATTTTAAACGCCAGCCTGATAATCGGGGTGGTTTGGGGACTCTGGCACGCACCTTTATGGATCATGCCCGGAGATGGACATTCAACCTACTCCTTTTTGGCCTTTTTGTTGATGATCACCAGCCAGGCGGTAGTGTATGGGTGGCTTTATAACGCGAGTGGGCAAAAACTGATCATCCCGTTATTGTTTCATGCAATGCAAAACACTGCACCTGGCCCTTTCCCGGTACTTCATATGATTCCAGGAAAACCAGAAACTGCTTACTGGATTTATGCGGGTGTAAACATTTTGGCCGGGATGATTGCTGCCTACTACATTCGAAAAGATCAAAAGCAAAATGAAGAACTTCAGTAAATAGTGGTCTTGGACAGCAAGGAGGTCAACATAACTGCTGATATCAATCATCACAAGATCGGATTTTGGTCCTTGCTCATCCTGGCCATGCTGGTCAATATCCTGGGGCAGGCCATCCATGAAACAGGTCACAAGCTGGTGTATCAAGTTATGGGTCGGGATCCGGTATGGGGCTTCACAAAACTCGTCCAGGTTTGGGATACACCCCCTTTGAATCCCGAGGAATGGACCGAGACCAGCTTTGAGGGTGACTCTGGCTGGCTGAAAATCAGTGCTCCCCAGGAGAGCCGAACAGAAAAAGCAATCACCAGTCTGGCAGGGCCGCTGGCAGGGTTTCTGGCTGCCATAATGGGCATCGTGGCGTTGAAAAAAAGCACAGCAACGACGGTTAAACAGATCGGGCTTGCGTTGACATTAAGTATCTCGATCGCTGCAGTGCTGTATTATCTTCGAAGCGCCTCACGAATTGGCGGAGACGAATACGAATTGGCAAGTTTGATGAATATATCTGCCACACCCATTAATATCTTCTTCGGATTCGGCTTTGGGCTATGTTTATTCATCGCCATTCGCACACTACCTACCTGGCAGATGGCTATGAAATGGCTGGGGACGGTGTTTCTGGGCAGTCTGGTAACTGGCGTGCCGTTATTCTTCGCAGACAGCTATATCATCGCTCAGATTGGTGTGGGCAATCCCTGGTTCCAGCCAGTATTGGGCTACGCATTTCCCGTTTTCTTCGTAAATATTTTGGCATTTGTCGGTGTTTTTGCTTGGTATAGGCGTCGGAGAGGAGAGTGAAATCGAATGTTAAAGGTGGAATCCAAAATCTAATCTACTAAAACGGATTGGCATTCTATCGTTCTTGTTGAAGTACGATCCCATAATTACAAGAGGAGATTTGGGCATGAATCAGAAGAATAATGTACTCGTTTTTATACTGATCACCTTTGGTTTTTCCTGGTTGTCCTGGGTTCCCGAAGCACTTATCGCACAGAATATTTGGGGTGCTCCTGATGTGGTTAGCCGTTTTGTTGATATGAACCTGGGCGCTTGGGGTCCTCTCGTTGGAGCGCTTGTGACGACCTTTATCTACCAGAGATTCGCAGGCTTAAAAGAACTGTTCAAACGCGGCGTGATGGTTCGCCTTGGGAAATGGTGGTGGGTCACGCTGCTCATCTTCCCGGTGTTGATCGGCGGCTCGTTGGGTTTGGCGCTCTTGTTGGGCAACCCGACTCCTGCATTTCCAGCAGTGGCGGAGGCTGCGGAATCGGGCGCTCCACTGCCGGTTTTCCTGCTGATCGCTTTTGTGATGGTCTTTTTTACAACCGGACCTTTGCAGGAGGAATTCGGCTGGCGCGGGTATGTTGTTGAGCATTTGCGCAATAAATATTCTGCATTGACGGCGGCGATCATTGCAGGTTTGCTGTGGGGAAGCTGGCATGCCCCTTTGTTCTTCTCGAACCGCCAGGAGCCCTACTATACGAATCCCGCGTGGGGATTGATGCTGACCACATTGCTCGTCGGTATTATTCTGGCCTGGATCTATATCAATACAAAAGGCAGTATCTTCGCTGCAATGCTTGGGCATGCCATGTTCAATTGGTCTAATTATGTGTTTCCAGCCCTGGATGTGGACGCTGCCGGGCTGATCTTGTTTGGCCTGTATTTTGCGGTTGTTGTGTATATTGTCTGGCAGTATGGAAGAAGGACCCTGACAAAGGCATAAGCTATCCAGATTTTGCTTCGTTGCGAACAGAATCATAGGCAAAAACCGTCCAGGATTAATCCTGGACGGGTCGTGTCCCCCCGCGGCGACTCGAACGCCGGCCTCTGCCTCCGGAGGGCAGCCCGCTATCCACGGATCTACATGGGCGTGGAACCTATATAACTGGATGCAGTAAGCGCCAGCAAAATGACCTTGTTGCTCAGGGATGTCCCAGCCTCCAGGCCTTCACCGCAATAGCCCACTAGCCCAAAAGGTATGAGCACACACAGGATCCCCAACAACGTGCCAGATGCCTAATCCTCCAAGAAACTGCGGGGGCGGAGCGGGAAGGTCTCTGGCTACTACATTACTTAACTACTTTTCGAGACCGATTTGCCATGTCCCCAGAACAGGTTCTCATACGCCGATTAACACGTCTCCCGAGAGGGAGTGCAACCCTCGCGCGAGCGGTTCTTACGGATCTGTTGATTGCCACAGTCTGCTTGGGGGCTCGCACACTCACCGGTCAGGATGGATTTTATGCTGCCGAGAATGAATACCCCGTATGAGGAATACATGCTGCCTATCAACTCACTGCCCCGCAAAGAACGCGAGATAAAAAGTGCGGACCCCGCGCACGACGCGAAATCCTATTGAGCCAGGTGCTTCGGCACCGGTCTTTTTCGTTGTAAGATCAAAGCGAAGCCGCTCGAGGATGTATGGCGGCAGTCGCAAGATGAGGGTCAAAATATGCACTCGAGAACCGAACGCGAAAAGATGCTGGCCGGAGAAATCTACAACTGTCTTGATGCTGACCTTGAAGAAGAGCGTCAGAATGTCAGGCATTTACTAAGTCTTTACAATCTCACAGAAGTTTCGCACGAACGGCAGAGCATCCTCGGCAGATTGCTCGGGCATGTGGGGCACAACTCCAGGGTCGAATCACCCTTCCACTGTGTCTATGGGCAGAATATAAGCATCGGCCATCACGTCTATTTGAACGTCCAGTGCACCATTCTGGACTGCGCAAAGGTGCTTATTGGCGATCACGTCATGATAGGACCAGTCGTCCAGATTTACACTGCCGCCCATCTCCTTCAGGCGGAAGGACGCAATCAAGGATTGGAAATTGCCAAGCCGATAGTGATCGAAGACAACGTGTGGATAGGTGGGGGAGCAATTCTCTTACCGGGCGTGACGATTGGTCAGAATGCTGTTGTTGGGGCAGGGGCTGTGGTATCCAAGAGTGTGCCGGCAAATATGGTTGTCGTTGGTAACCCAGCAAAGGTAGTTCGTGAGATCGATCAGAACCAGCGAGTTTAAGGGCTGGAAGCGACGTGGACTGGTTCCGCTTTGGGGATAGTGCCCAGTGTCTGCCGCCTACCCTCTCGCTCAGTACATCAGGGTGACCTAGAGCTCTGGGAGAACACCAGGATGCACGTGATGGACCACGGGCGAGGCGCGAAAATCAAGCGGGGTCGCATTACGGGCTCGCTCCCCGCAAAGAAAGCGTTACTGCGCCCCGTGAAGAGACAGGGGATGGGCAGCTCGAGGCTGTTAGCCCGTAATAGCAACGTTGCCTAAAATGAATTCGGGGAATCTAAACTATGAAAAACATCAATGGCAATAAACAAGTGTTGACTCCTGAACAACAGGAGGACCTACTTAGCGTTTTAAAAGCTCGTTTTAAGAAGAACATGAACCGACATGAAGGACTTGATTGGGCGAAAGTACAAACGAAACTGGTAACTAATCCTGGAAAATTGTGGTCGCTGAATGAAATGGAACGAACGGGTGGTGAACCGGATGTTGTTGGTCATGATAAGGCGACGGGGGAATACACTTTTTATGATTGTTCAGCAGAAAGCCCTGGAGGACGCAGAAGCATTTGTTACGATGGCGCAGCGCTAAAATCAAGGAAAGAAAATAAACCAAAAAGTAGCGCGCTGGATATGGCTGATGCCATGGGTATTGAACTTCTAACAGAAGAACAATATCGGGAGATGCAGCAATTTGGAAATTTCGATATGAAAACATCAAGCTGGGTGAAAACACCAGCTGAGATCAGAGAACTTGGCGGCGCCATTTTTTGCGATCGTCGCTATAACACTGTCTTCGTATATCACAACGGTGCAGAATCTTACTATGCTGCAAGGGGATTTCGTGGCTCGCTAAGGGTCTAAATTTTGCACAAACATCGAAGTAGGTCATTACCAGGCGTTTCGGAAAAGTAACATACTTGGTGCTGTAGCGTATCCAAAAAAGCGGGAAAACAAATCGCTGTCTTGCAAAGAACGCGGAGTCAAATGAAGCTCGAGACTGTCAGGCATCCAAGTCTTCATTATGGCCTTCTGTTTTGTCAATGCACAAATATCCGGACAAAAGACGGACCGTAGGGATGGTTTAGAGAACCATAATCACACCGAAGACGACTTCAATCACCAGACTGATAATGTTGGATTGCACCCCGGCTGAATTGTCAATAAACATGGAGACGGCGCGCACCACGGCGATGGCTAGGTACATAGCGCCTAAAGTGCGGTAAGCGTCGCGCGTCCCAATCAGCAACACAGCAAGGCCCAGGCCGATAAACGCTCCACCGAATACGGAACGAAACTCGGTGATGCCGCGGGCACCCGGCGCGATCAGACCGGTAAAGCCTTCAATTCCTTTGGGGTTGATTGCAGCCAGCAGACCGGTACCGATAGTCGCCACCGCACCGATGATTTGAAGAATTTTGAGAATAGGCATTGGGCTTCTCCATTAGGACGATTGATAACTATTTATGGACTAGCAGCAGTCCAGGAATTTTTGGGAAAAGACAGAAATTGGCCCTTCAAGATTCTTCGAATGACATATGAAATCGTTGTGTTGATCACCAATTCCTCTCAATTTCAAGATCTGTGTCAATTTAATATGTTGATTGCCATCAAAACATATACGCTCAGCAGTATTGATAGTACACCATAACCTCGATGCTTCCACCTACCGTCTCTCTCAGTACATCGGGATCCAGTCCAGTCACGCTAGACGAACGGTGCTCGCAATCCTATCCGCCTCGCTACTTGGACATGCGGACCTGGCACACGGCGCGATTTACGCATAAGCCTGGTGTTTCGACACCGGACTTTTTCATAGTAAGATCGAAACGGATCCGCTCCCACCAAAGAACGCGGGATTTCACCCTGTAAAGAGACACGGGACGGACTGCTCGAAGCTGCCAGGTCGTTCATAACATACTGGCATGCCAGAAAGACGATAACGGATGTTGCACCAAAATTATGTATCACGTACACCGCAACTATTGAAAGGCTTTGACAAAGCGATTTCTCATATCAAGCCAGTCCTGATTACCCGCTATGGGGACGAAGCCAACGCCTTGATACAGGATTCGCGTCAAAAGTACCACGACCTCATCCCTCAAATTCCCTATATCGGCGACAACAATCCTCTACTAGACGTGTTCTTTTTCCCAGCCAGTCGACACCTGGGAATATACAAAGCATTTCAGAAATACGGCAAGACGGTCGAGGAAGTGGGGCGGCTGATCTATGAAATCGGCGAAGCGGAAATCAAAGCGATCCCTGGTCTTGTGCGTCGAGTGATTGGGGTGTTGTGGTTCTCTCGTTGGTTTAGAGGGCGATTGAAAGAGCGCGCAGCATTATCTAAGGAGCACAAATATCCTGGCGGCTACGTCGTGGAATATGTGCAAGGGGATGGTAAAGATTTCGATTATGAATTCGATTATTTCGAATGTGCGGTCCTGAATTTCTACCGACAACAAGGCGCGGTAGAGCTGGTTCCATATATTTGCGCCATTGATGAGATTGCGAGTGAGTTGCTGGGCTGGGGATTACGTCGCACAATGACTCTAGCCGAGGGGGGCACCAAGTGTGATTTCCAATTCAAAAAGGGTGGCAAGACCTGCGTGCGGGTACCGCAATCCTTAGGGTCGCTTGACAAATAAATCAACGGCAGCCTGGCGTCTTGCGGGAGGCGACTGGGGATGCGGCGCGATTTCCAATCGGTGGGGTGGGTGGTGAGACCGCTCCCCACATAGAACGCGGGACAGGCAGCTCGAGGCGATTAGCCAGCTAACCCGAGGTTTCAACCCATGAAATTTATTACGCAACCTATCAGCCAACAGGATGCTCATGAGATTGCCACCTGGCAATATGAAACCCCATACTCCATCTACAGCCTTTCAAAGAAAGATATTCCAGTTTTACTCAACGCTGATAATCGTTACTTTCGTGTTCAAGATGAATCTGGGCAGTTAATGGGGTACTGCTGTTTTGGTGAGGAAGCAAAAGTACCTGGGGGAGAGTATATTGACAGTGAACCTCACGTAATTGATGTAGGCTTAGGAATGCACCCCAGAATTGTCGGTAAGGGTCTTGGAAAGGCTTTTGTTGATGCCATTCTTAGGTTTGCCACTGAACAATTTAAACCCAAGAGATTTCGCGTTTCGATCGCAAAATTTAACAAACGATCGCAAATAACTTTTTCGAGACTTGGTTTCATGAAGACGAATAATTTCAACAGAGAGGGTGATGGGATGAGATTCGTTCAGTTTGAGAGAGAGGCAAACTGGATAGGATGATCTGACAGGCTAACCTCTCGCCGGCCTGTAAGTACATCAGGCCGAATGACCCCGAACATGCGTCGAGACGAAGGGGAGACCTGGAACGACACCAAGGACCGGTCCCGTCAAGCGGGATCAACAATGCACGCGAGCGGACTCCGCACGAGATATGAGAAATGAACGGGGCGGCTGAGCTCAAGCGTGTTATGCAGAAGGTTGCTTACATGAGGATTCGCAGACTCCTTATCATTGGATTAATCATTTTCATTTCGCTTGGAAGAGCTATGCCCATGACATTGATGCCTGAGCCGGAAGATCCTTGGTATCTCTCCTATACCACTATTTGGTTCTTCCTTGCAGGCATATTGCTCTATCCATCTGCACTGGTTTCCCAAGCTGTTGGCTTATCGTTCAGTGGAACAGCTTACCTTTTCGTAGATGCTATCTGGTTATTTACTCTTTTTGTAATCTTTTATTTTTATCCGTTCAAATCAGCCCAAGCAGTCGATCACAACAAATAACCTGCCTGTCGATAATTACTTTTCTGATATCTGAATTTTGCATAACGTCGCGCTGCCTCATAAGCGCATCGAGGGGACAGAGGCCCCTAGGGATTCGACGGGATTGGCAAATGAATGAGCAAGAGTGCGTGGCAGGGAATCCTGGCCATGGTGAATTCCCCGGCGCCTCCTCACTCGGCTGCGCTTCGGGATACTGCGCACCCACATAAAGAACGTGGTGTGCAACGCGAAACCTCGAGGCCGTTAGGTAACTCCACAAAGGATACGCTGCACCCGAATACCTCTATACTGGAAGTAGCCGGCAACTTCAGGGAGAACAAGATCAGACATTCGGGGGTTCACTCAATGAGCCGAAAGCGAATATTTCGCGTTGTATCGACTAACGTTCTTCTCTTCGGAATCCTCTTCGGTTTAGTCTCCCTCAACAAGGAACTTCTACGACCTTCCTTGAGTCACATCCCCGTCATGGCATTTGCTACAGGGAGTTTTCCAAACTTCATCGCGGCATGCATGATAAGCCTCTTCTTCGTCAACGGGGCGGTTACAATGGAACCGAGGCATAGTCGTCTTCTTGTTTATCTGGGTTCGCTGCTCGTATTTATTGTATTGACTATTGAAGAAGTGAACCCAATATGGGGGGCGAGCAAATGCTATGACGTGTTGGATATCACAGCAACTGGTGCAGGCTCACTGCTGGCGATCATTACCTATGAATTGATCTTCCTCAAGCGAAAGGCAACATAGTCGCGCCAAGACGGAGTCATGCGTGCGTGACTTACGCAGCAGCGGAACCCGAACTGCCGTCGCTTTGCTCTGGCAGCCCGGTGCCGCTGAGCATAAAAGGGGGAATATCAGTTGAATTAATCTGAACTAGTGATGTATTCATTTGCCAATGCTCGAGCACTCTCTATATTCATAATGACAGGAGCAGAATTAATGAGCAGACAACCAGGTTTCGTTCCAATTCCATTTCGCATTGTCGGCAAAATCTTATTAGCAGTTGGTGTATTCGGCTCGGGGATTGCTCTAATATCAACGATAGGCCGTTGGTTTGTATTCCCATCGATTGTTACTCTATTCAGCATCGCAGCGATTGTAATTGGCCTCTATCTACTCTATGTTGTCCCAAGGGAATCCCTCGACTGATTGATGCGAGCCAATTCCAAATGGGCCCAAGCAATCCGCCTGCGAATGTCTTGCTGGCCTGTAACGCCTCTCCGCGACGCTGCCAGGACAGCCCTGGAAGTATGCCAGGATCCTGCGTGAGCGGATCCCGCGCAAAGCGCGAAATCGATATGACCCTTGTACTTCGGCACCGGGTTTTTTCATTGTAAGATCAATGCGGAGCCGCTCCCCACTCCGCTATCGCTTCAGAACTAGCAAGCACATCGGGTGGACAAGGCTATGCGCTCTCGCAACCTAGGCGGGGTGTGGCCCAAACGCTTGAGACTGGTAGATGGCTAAACGGTTATCAATGCAGACTATGGCTGAACTCTAATGGGAATATTGCCAGTTAAGGGAAATGCATTATGAGTCGTTTGTCCGCTTTCTTGATCCTCTTTTTCATAACCGTATTGTTTGCCGTG
>JBFFQB010000015.1:0-37168 GCA_041573795.1 Anaerolineales bacterium | reverse complement strand
GCAATTTAACCAAGGAGAGGGTGTCATCGGCTTTCATGGCGCTGGAGGTGGTGGCTCGATGATGAGTATGGACGCCATCCTAAATCGAGGCTATACACTGGCGAACTTTGTGGATACTAGCGGCAATCCGCCTGCTTCCAAGGTATATCGTGCAGCGCGCATCATCCTCGCACAAGGTCCGCTTGATGGCTACTTCGCTTCCGGATCCGGCGTAGCCTCCCAGGAACAATTTCACAGCGCCCGTGGTCTGGTGAAAGCCTTTATCGAAGCGCCGCTGCAAGTTCCTGCAGTAGTCCGGCTCGGTGGCAACGCCGAAGAGCGTGCCCTCGCCATTCTCGAACGAGCCCAGAAAGATATTAAGCCGCCCATCGAAGCCTACGGTAAAGATGATAGCCCTGCTTTCTGCGCCGAACGCCTCGATGATTTGATCCAATCCTTTCAGCCTGGCTCTGATCGCCCCGAGCGCCCACCCCCCTATTCTGCCTTGGAGCCATACAGCTTTAGGACAATAACCGCTGGAACTGTCACTTTAGACCACGCCCGCTGCCGTGATTGCGAAACGAAAGTTTGCATTGAAAGCTGTGTGCCTGCGATCCTTGTGCTTGAGGAGGGACTCCCACGCTTGAATATCTCTGAGGAAGAAGCGAGCAAGGGCGGGTGCACAGAGTGCTTGGCCTGTCAGATCGAGTGCTACTATGAAGGCAACCAAGGCGGATACATAGAGCTTCCTATCGCAGGCCTGGATGGCTATACGCAAGACACGGGAGGAGCATAATTACCTTCATGTCGATCCTGATTGATGCGACCAAGCGTGTCATCGTCCAAGGCATCACTGGCCGAGAAGGTCAAGCGCGCGCTCAACTCATGCAGGGCTATGGGACCCAAATTGTGGCTGGCGTCACACCCGGTAAAGGGGGTATGCAAGTCCTCCAAGTACCCGTATACGATACAGTCCAGGAAGCCTGGGAAAAGCAAGGCCCACTCGATAGTAGCGTGCTCTTTATACCGGCTCCACTGGTGAAAAGCGCGGCGCTGGAAGCGATCGAGGCGGGGGTTAAACTCCTCGTCATCATCCCGGATCGCGTGCCGATTTATGATGTACTCGTCATCGCGCAAGCCGCCAAAGCTCACGGCGCACGCTTTGTGGGACCGAATACGCTTGGTGTGCTCTCTCCCGAAAAAGCCGTCTTAGGGATGATCGGGGGCCGAGCCGACTCTGCACGCTCCTGGTTCATACCTGGCCCGGTGGGCATTAGCTCGCGCTCCGGAGGTATCACCTCCGCGATGGCCTACTACCTGGCCCAACACGGAATTGGCGCAACGACGCTTGTTCATGTTGGCGGAGATGTTGTCGTCGGATTACCCCACCCCGATGTGGCCTTGCTTTTCGAGCAAGATCCTGAGACACAAGCGATGGTCTTCTTTGGTGAAATCGGGGGTTCGCAAGAGGAACGCCTTGCAGATCTAGTGGAAGCAGGCAGCGTGACAAAGCCAATCATCGCCTTTATCGGCGGCAAGGCTGCAAAAAGCGGCACGCGCTTCAGTCATGCCGGGGCAATCATCGAGGGCGGGCGGGGTACCTATGAGGGCAAAGTAAACCGACTACGCCAGGTGGGCGTTGTAGTAGTGGAAGAATTTGGTGATTTGCCTGCGGTTACAAAATCTGTTCTGAAAGAACATGGGATCCAATCATGAGCAAAGAAAACTGGAAAACGGGGATCACAGCGATCCAAGCCAACGAAGTGCGCCTGCGTGGCTACCGCATCGATGAGTTGATGGGGAAGATTACGTTCGGTCAGGCTATCTACCTGGCAATTATGGGCGATCTACCCTCCAACGCAGTTGCAAAGATGATCGAAGCTATCCTGGTCTCGTCTGTGGATCATGGCGCAGCAACCCCATCTACTCTGGCCACTCGCACTGCCGCATCAACAGGTGCACCGCTCAACGCCGCTGTCGCCTGCGGACTTCTGTCGATTAATCGCTTCCATGGCGGCGCCATCGAAGGGTGCATGGAAATGCTTAATGCGGCACTCCAAGCTGATGAAGGGTTGGATCGACCAATTTACGATATCGCCAGCGCAGTGATAAATGAGCACCGGGAGCAAGAGAGGCGGCTGCCAGGACTCGGTCACCGCCTCCACACGGATGATCCCCGGACGAGGAAGTTATTCCAACTGGCTGAAGACCTCAGCCTGGCTGGAAAGGGGGTTGAGCTTCTGCAGGCGATAAACCAGGCGTTGGAGAGCCAAGGCAAGCCATTACCGATCAATGTGGATGGAGCTATCGCTGCAATCCTGGTTGATCTCGACATCCCCTCGCCGCTTGCCAATGCCTTCTTCTTTATGGCTCGACTGCCAGGTTTGGTAGCCCATGTCTACGAAGAACAGAGCCGGGAACGACCCATGCGACGAATTCATCCTTCGGCGCATGAATATGATGGTCCAGCCCCACGCTCATTCAAAGATCCACAGGAGGGTTGAGCATGTCGAACACCCTATCTAGCCTCATACCTGAAATCGATCAGATCGTGGATTCAGATTTGCGCCAGAAAGTCATCACCGTCTGGGAAGATGCGCTTATGCAGGGCGGCTGGGATCTTGAGGACCTACGGTCAATGCCGTACACCTTGCTGATTGAAGATGTGAACATCAGCTTCCCGGAACATGTCAGTGTTGTCGCCCGTCTTTGTTTGGCGATTGAATCCGTGCTCCGCCAGGCGTATGGCGAACGCTATGAGATCAGCCGGGACATACTTCTTGCAGGAGCCTTGCTGGCGGATGTGGGTAAATTGCTAGAATTCTCAAAAGAGGGGGAGGAGTATGTCTGGGCAAGCATGTACCGCTACCTGCGCCATCCCTTCACTGGAGTCGGTCTTTGCTTTAAACATGGTCTGCCCGAAGCCGTGATGCATATCGTCGCCACGCACTCCTGGGAGGGTGAGAATTTCTCCCGGCTGCCCGAATCGATCATCTTCCATCATGCTGATTTCATCGACTTTGATCTGACGAAATACGAAGGCACAAGATCCTAGGAGTTGATTGCCCAATGGGAAATACGTTTGCCGAAAAGGTATTGGCCAAGCATGCTGGCCTCTCTGAGACTTCAGCAGGCTCGATCGTCGAAGTCACGCCTAACACAGCACTTTCACACGACAATACTGCAGCAATCGCGGCAATCTTCAAAGAAATGGGTGGCATCCATGTTTTCGATCCGGAGATGCATGCCATCATTCTGGATCATGCCGCACCTGCCCCAACCACCAAACACGCAGAAAATCATCGTCTGATTCGTGCGTTTGTAAAAGAACAGGGAATCCCGCATTTTTATGATATCGGACGCGGAATTTGTCATCAGGTGCTTGTCGAAGAGGGACTGGCCTTGCCTGGCGAATTGGTCCTTGGTTCCGATTCCCATACCCCCCATGCAGGGGTTATGGGCGCATTCGCAGCCGGTATTGGCCGAAGCGAGATGGCCTCTATTTGGGCTTTGGGAAAATTGTGGTTGAAAGTCCCCGAAAGTATCAAAATCAACCTCGAAGGAAGGTTGCCGGCATGGGTCACAACAAAGGACCTCGCTCTCATGATCATCGATGAGCTGGGCGCAGATGGAGCGCTCTACATGTCGGTGGAGTGGCATGGTGTTGCACTCCAACACATACCTTTGAGCCAGCGAGCCACCCTGCCTAACATGATGGCGGAGATGGGCGCCAAGAACAGCTATGTAAAACCAGACGAGATCGTCGATACCTTCCTGGATGGCAGGGCGAAGCGAAACTATACACCCATCTTTCCAGATTCGAACGCAAGCTACCGAGCCGAATACACCTATAATCTTGACTCGCTCTCCCTGCAGGTCGCCTGCCCACACAGCGTGGACAATGTCAGACCACTGGCAGAAGTCGAAGGGATCGGTATCGACCAGGCCTTTATCGGCACCTGTACCAATGGGCGACTTGATGACCTGATTGCTGCCGCCTCTATTCTTCGAGGGAAAACGATCGCCACTGGAACACGCCTCATCATCATCCCCGCTTCTTCCGAAATATATTTGGCGGCTGATCGGATGGGGTTGCTCGCAGACTTCGTTGAAGCCGGGGCTATTGTCGAAAGCCCAGGTTGCGGACCTTGTATGGGGAATCACCTTGGGATTCCGGCTGAAGGTGAGGTGTCTATCAGTACAGCGAATCGAAATTTTCGAGGCCGCATGGGCACTATGCAAAGCGAGATTTACCTGGCGAATCCGTACGTAGTGGCTGCTTCTGCCCTGGCAGGCAAGATTACTTCCCCCCAAAGTTTAATGTGAGGACAGCATGGAAATTCTTCGTGGACGAGTGTGGAAGTACGGGGATAATATTAACACCGACGTGATCTTTCCCGGGAAGTATACCTACACAATCACCACACCAGATCAAATGCGCGAGCACGCCCTGGAGGATCTAGACCCTGATTTCAGGGCTTTGGTGAAGCCAGGTGATTTTATTGTGGCAGGAAGCAACTGGGGATGCGGCTCTTCACGAGAGCAAGCTGTCACATGTTTGAAAGCTACAGGCATTGCTGCAATCATCGCTATAAGTTTCGCACGCATCTACTACCGTAACTGCCTTAATTCCGCCTTACCCGCCCTGACCTGTCCGGAACTCATCCCGCATGTTGAACAGGGTGACGAGATTTTAATCGATCTAAAGAAGGGGCAGATCACACATGCTGAGCAGCACTACCCTTTCCCTCCCTTACCAGAAGCCGTGCAAGAATTATTCGCCGCAGGGGGGCTCGTCGCATACACAAGGCAGAGGTTACAGATTGCGCGAGGTCAGGGCATCATTCGCTCGTAAAAAATATAGATAGATATGGCTGGCCGACCCCGTCTTTCATATGGTTGAAGCTGGGTCTCGTCGGACAGGAGGAACATATTCAATGAGTCTTTATCGCATTGCCTGGATGCCGGGAGATGGCGTTGGAGTCGATGTTATGGAGGCAAGCCGCCTCGTCCTGGACGCACTCAAGTTCGATGCTGAATACGTTCCTGCCGATATTGGCTGGGCATTTTGGTGTAGCGAGGGGGATGCCCTCCCCGAAAGAACTCTAAAGGCCCTGGAAGAGTGTACCTGCGGTCTTTTTGGAGCTATCACGTCTAAACCCAAGGAAGAAGCCGAGCTTGAGCTCATTCCAGAACTGCAGGGTAAAGGTCTAACCTATCGCAGCCCAATTGTCCGATTGCGCCAGCATTTTGATTTATACACCAACCTACGACCATGTAAGGCCTATAGCGGCAATCCATTGAATTACCGTGATGATATTGACCTTGTCGTCTTTAGAGAGAACACGGAAGGATTATATAGCGGTGTAGAATTCTTCCCCATGCCTCGATCGTTGCGAGAGGCGGTCATTGAGCATAACCCGACGATGGATCGATTTAAGCATGTCGAAGATATCGATATGGCCGTCAGCTTGCGGGTAATTACACGCCAGGGCGCCCGCCGCATCATTCGGCAGGCGTTTGAATATGCTCGACGTTTTAACTACCCAAGCGTTACCATCGTTGAGAAACCTAACGTCCTTCGCGAAACAAGTGGTTTGATGGTCCGGGAAGCCCGCAGCGTTGCGCAGGATTATCAGGAAATTGAGCTTTGGGAAACCAATATTGATGCACAGGCGATGTGGTTGCTTAAAAATCCGGACGATTACGGAGTCCTTGTTACCAGTAATATGTTCGGAGATATCATCTCTGATTTGGCCGCCCAGTTAGTTGGTGGCTTAGGATTTGCCTCAAGTGGAAACATTGGTGATGAGTTTGCCGTCTTCGAGCCCACCCATGGGTCCGCACCAAAATATGCGGGACAGCACAAGGTTAATCCGATCGCCATGCTGCTTGCAACCAAGCTCATGCTGGATTGGCTCGGTGAAGAAGAAATGGCCGCTCAATTGGAGACTGCCCTGGCCGCAGTGATCGCTGAAGGCAAAGTACGTACTTACGATATGGGTGGAGATCATTCAACCCTCGAAATGGCTGAAGCTGTCATCTCCAAGCTTTAATCCCCGATTCAGGGAGGCTCTTGATATGGGTTCTCTAAGTCATCGCATGGCGGAGTTTGCGCTCGGATTGAAATATGAAGATATCCCCGAGCAGGCAAGAAATGAGGCCAAAAGATTCTTATTAGACAGTCTTGGTTGCGCCTTAGCCGCAGTTCAAAACGACGATATGCAAGCGATGTACCGTTTCACCGAAAAACTGGGCGGTGTTGAAGAAGCGACGGTTCTTGGAGCAACCTGGCGCAGCAACGCTCCTAACGCAGCATTGATGAATGGCCTGCTTATCCGTGCGCTCGACTACAATGACATTTACTGGGTTCAAGACCCAAGCCACCCCTCAGACCTACTCGGAACGGCGCTTGCCGCGGCTGAGGTCAATCATTGCACAGGGCGCGACCTGATTACAGCAATTGTACTGGCATATGAACTTGAAATGCGCTGGTGTCATGCTGCGAGTCCTGGCATACGTGAAGTAGGCTGGCATCACGCTACGCTGACACAGTTTGTCAGCCCGTTGGTCGCGGGTAAGTTGTATAACCTTGATCTTGATCAAATGGTAGCTGCCGTAGGCATTTGCGCCAGCAGCCACTTTACCCTCGGTGGCGTTGTTGCCGGCCATCTGACCAATATGAAAAACACCGCTGACCCGCTGGCAGCACAGGCTGGCGTGTTCGCTGCGCTCATGGCACGCGAGGGTTATTCGGGTCCGGTCGCGATACTTGAAGGCAAGGAAGGCTTATTTGAAGTGCTGCATAATGTGCGATGGGAAAGCGAGGAACTCTTCAAGGGCCTGGGGGAAGATTTCTTGATCACTACATGCAGCTACAAAGCGTTCCCAACGGAAGCACTCACCCACCAACCGATCAGCGCCGTCCTTCATCTCCGCCAAAAACATCAAATCGATCCAGCCGCAATTGATGAAATCCTGGTTGAAACGACATCACGAGGTGCCGATATCCTGTCGGATCCAAGCAAATATAAACCGGATACGAGAGAGACGGCCGATCATAGTCTTCCCTATGTGATTGCAGCTGCGGCTGCCGATGGCCAGGTGCTGCCCGAATCCTTCGACGACGAAAAGCTATTTGACCCGACAATCCGCAATCTGCTACCCAAGATCAAGGTCGTATCAGACGAGGAGATCGATAATCTCTTCCCCCAAGTGAAGAGAGCCCGTGTAACTATTCGGCTTACGAATGGGAGCAAGTACCAACATCAAACCGATATCGCCAAAGGCGATCCGGCAGATCCGCTCAGTGAAGCCGAGCTTGAGGCAAAATTCTATGCAAATGGCAGGAAAGTCTTCTCTCAAGATCGACTGGACGAGATTGTAAACGCCACACGATCCCTGGAAGAATACACGCAGCTGGGAAGTTACATGGAGCTATTGGTTCCTTGATCTCATCTAAAGCTGCGGACGCGCTTCAACTTACGATGCTGGCCAGAAATCGGTCTCAATGTCTATGCGCAATGTTCTGGTCCACACTTGATTATCCAAAGATGCCCTCGGGCGGTTCGCCTTCCTCCTCCTCGGGTTCGTGAGCAGAAGCGTCTGTTTCAACGATAGGTCTCGCCACTGTCGCAGGTTCGATCACGGCGGGAGCAGCCATGGACCGCGCTTTACCCCCACGCCGACTGATCAGCCACAGCACCAAGCCGATCATTACGACGAAGATCCCCTGCAGCCATAATGGTCGCAAGCCTGCCCTGTAAAGCGCATTTAGCCCTGCGCTAAATACCCCCTGAAGCGCAGCGGATGCAGTCATATTGGCAGACCAGGAAGACACCACCTCTGCCCTGGCTGCACTTAAGAGCAGTGCAACAAAGAGTGCTCCCACACCACCCAGAATAAACGGTATCCCCCACCATCGCCCAACATCTTTCCACGTCCGAATAACCAATGCCATGATCAAGCCCAGCAAGGATAACGGCAGCATCCAGCCCCATAAACTAATCGCTCTGAAGAAACGTAGCTGCTCTTTTAGCGCCAGAAAATCTTGCGGTGATTCATCCGTTTCAAGCAACGGAACCTTCTCGGGAAGGATACGAACCTGCTCTTCAAACCCGATGGAAGCCAGGTCAACCACACGGCTCCGCATGGGCTCCGGGGGCTCACATATGTCCTCCGGAAGTTGGCCCCCTTCGAAGAATGCGCGCTGCAGGGCCTCCACTTGTTCAGGTTTACAACTCGGCCAGGAGTCGACCACAATGTCGACAAAGGTGGTGATACCACCTCCCAGCAGTTTTGCTTTAAGGGGCGTGATGTCAAGGGCGAGCTTAGGAACAGGACGATCATCGTCCAACCATGCAGATATTTCACGTATGCCTGTAGAGAATTGTTCCTCTACCCAGTTTGGGGGCAACAAAGCCAGGAATATTTCTTCACGCTCCCCAGGTGACAAGTACTCAAAATACCTTCCTAAGATTTCATCCTCACCGGAGATCGATGTGAATATTTCATCAGTTAATAGTTTGCTGCGCAGAATGTCCTCGATCGCACCCGAGCCCAAGATACTTTCCCGTAGCACACCCCCTAGTATCCCCGGTCTAAAGAGCACACGTCCAAAGGATCGGCCTGCGAGTGCGAATGGCATGGAAATGATGAGCCCAACAGCCATTATGAAAGCAATGAACTTTAATCCCATCCCAAAACAACTGCGCTGCCCCTGACCCATGCCAATCCTCCATTCTTAAGTTTTGATAGATCGAGGCTTTCCACGCTGCTCTCGCGCCGCCAGGATCAATCCAGCGGCAATGAGAGCGGCGCCAACCCAAAAACCCATATCAAGAGCCTCATCAAGAAATATCACCCCTAGGCTGGCGCCTACGAGCGGCTGAGCGAAGAACAGCAGTGAGACAATGCCTGCATCAAGCCTTGCAAGCGCACTATTCCATAGGTACATGGCCAACGCAGTTGAAATGATGCCCAAATAGAGAACACCAAGGATAACTGCGCCGTTGATAGCATGCCACAGGATAAGGTCGCGCTCAAATACCGCCGAGGTCATACTCAGTGGTAATCCGCCTACGAATGCGTACAGACTTACTTCAAGCGTCGATGCATGCTGTGTCAGGCGTTTAATCAGCACAGAGTACAGCCCCCATGTTAGTGCCGCGCCGATCAGGATGACGTTGCCAACCACCTCCTCGCCTCCGAACATCAAGGTGCGAGGGTCTACAACCGCCAATACCCCCAGGCTGGCTAGCAGCAAAGCAAGAATACGTCCCAGGCTGACCCTTTCCCTCAACAGCCATACACCGAACAGGAGGATGAAGATCGGGGATGCAGAAGTGACCAACGCTGCATTCGAGGCAGTTGACAATTTTGTGCCCGTAAATTGGAACCCAAGCGAGATCCCGTATCCAATAAAGCCCACCAGCAATGTTTGGAATATTATGCGGCGCGAGAGTGTTGCCCCTCGCTGTGCCACCAGGATCAGGAACAAGCACAAAGCGCCAAGGATGAGCCGCAGGCTGAGCAAAGTAAACGGCGGGATGATATCCAGGACAGCCTTGCTAACGACATACATGCCTCCCCAAATACTTGCAGCGGCAATCCCTGCAAACACCCCAAAAAGATCCATAAAGCCTCCAAAACGATCTTCATTATACGCACACCGGTGGAACAAAAAAACGGAGATTGACCTACGCCAATCTCCGCGCTGCTGTGAAAGGGACGATCTCTTTAACGGTAGTCTTCCAGGGTTTTCTTCAGGCTTGCACTCGTTGGTCTGAGCTCTTCCTCTGTTAGAAGGGTAAGTGGCGTCTCAACCAGGTTCTCAACTTCATTGAGGGGTGGTTGTTCTTTGCTCATGTAAATCAAGCCCGTGACAAGAATGCCCCCGCAACACGTCTCCGCCAACATGTTCAGGGCTTCCATGCGGTCTGTTGGGTCGTAATCCTGCTCGAGTTTCTTAAGAACTAGCATGGAACCATCGTGCATCTCAACTTCCTTGAGCTTGCCCGGTTCAATCTCGATTCTGATCTCATCGCGCTTGGGAACCCAAGTCACATCATGGAGCGGCGCTTCGTACTTCCGCCCCCATGTATAGCTCTTAGTAGATTCATCTCGATTGTTGAAGGTCACACAAGGGCTGATGATATCCAGCACCGCCGTCCCCTTGAAACTTAAAGCTGCCTTGAGCAGCTCCTTAACCTGTTTGGGATCGCCGGCGAAGGATCGAGCCACGAATCCCGCATTGGCAATCAGCGCCTCCATGCAAATATCGACGGGCATAAATGGATTCACCCCCAGCTTTTTCAATTCCTGCCCTTTATCCGCAGTGGCTGAAAATTGACCCTTGGTTAACCCATATACCCCATTATTCTCCACGATATACACCATGGGGACGTTCCGTCGGACCAGGTGGATGAAATGAGAAAGACCGATGCTTGCTGTATCTCCATCTCCAGAGACACCAATAGCTTTAAGCGATGTATTCGCCAGGATTGCCCCAGTGGCCGTGGTTGGCATGCGCCCGTGTAATGCATTGAATCCATGCGAACGGCTCATAAAATAAGCGGGGCTTTTTGAAGAGCATCCAATCCCCGATAATTTGATGATGCGTTCCGGGGGAATCGACATCTCGAAGCTGGCAGCAACGATTTGACTCGATATGGAGTTATGACCACATCCCTGACAAAGGGTCGTCTCCCGGCCGCGATAATCAGCTTTCGTTAGCCCGGCAAGATTGCCATTGCCTGACTTGAGCTTTTTCCCATCTACCTTGGTTGCCATATTACTTTGCCTCCTGCCCCAATACCGATTCAGTGATCCAGCGAGCAGTCAAGGGTAGACCGTCGTTGTGATTCATTTTCACAAGCTTGGTTGCATTCGCTGGGGCGGCCAATTGCAGCAATTGGTACAGCTGGCCATCCGTATTCATTTCAACAACATAGGTTCGATCATATTTCTCAATAAATTCCAGGACCTCATCTGAAAAGGGAATCGCTCTCAACCTCATGTAGTCTACGTTGACTCCAGCTTCCGCCAACCTATCGACTGCTTCCATAATAGCTGGATCGGTTGAACCAAATCCCACCAGTCCCGCCCGGGCTCCTTTACTTTTATGAATGATCGGTTTTGGAAGCTTTCCCCGAGCGGTCTCAAGCTTGCGGGCGATACGCTCCATGTTGGCAACATATTCCTCTGGGCGTTCACTATAAACAGCAGCATCGTCATGTCCTGTGCCGCGTGTGAAGAAGGCTGCCCGAGGATGATCAGTACCTGGTAAAGTGCGGTAAGGGATCCCATCCCCATCAACATCTCTGTAGCGAGCAAATTCTTCAACCTGCTCGAGCTCTTCTGCAGATAATACTTTGCCACGATCCATAGGCTCGTCGGGATAATCAAACTCCTTCGACATCCACAGATTCATTCCGAGATCAAGATCGCTCATTACGAAAATGGGAATTTGGAACCGCTCAGCATAATCGAACGCGCGCCAGGCAAATTCAAAACATTCTTCCATGTTCCCTGGAAGGAGCAGAAGTTGTTGCGTATCACCGTGTCCAAGGAAGCGAACGAAGAGGAGATCGCCCTGGGAGGTGCGGGTCGGCAACCCGGTGCTCGGTCCCATGCGCTGAACATCCCAAATTACGATGGGAATCTCAGCAAAGAAGGCCAAGCCTGCGAACTCCGCCATCAGGGAAATGCCCGGTCCGGAGGTGGACGTCATAGAACGAGCTCCTGCCCATCCTGCACCGACAGTCATACCTGCTGCTGCCAGCTCATCCTCTGCTTGAATAATGGCATAGGTATTCTTTCCGTCTTGATCTCTGCGTAAACGCGGCAGGTGACCTTGTAATGCTTCAGCCAAACTGGATGCAGGTGTGATGGGATACCAGGCCGCAAAAGAAACCCCGCCATAGATCGATCCAAGCCCTGCAGCCGTATTACCATCCAGCAAGATTAGACCTTCGGTTTGATTATCCGCTTCAACATAATAATGATCCTGCTTGACCAGGTTCTCGGCCGCCCAGGCTGCCCCAGCCTCAACAATAGCCATATTCATTGCAATCGGTTTCTCGCGTCCGCGGAAGTGGGTTTCAAGCGCACCCCGTATCGCAACGATATCAATGCCAACCATTTGCGACACAACACCGACATAAACCATATTCGACATGTAATCACGAAGCTCGCGTGGAGGATTATTGTCTTTAATGATCTCCTGCACGGGCATCGGGTAGAAGATGACGTCGTCGCGAATCTCCGGTCTGGCTATGTGATCAGGGTAGAAGCAAACTCCGCCTTCTACCAGGCCCTCTAGATCTTCAATCATCGTTGTATGGTTCATCGCAACGAGTATCTCAGTAGTATCTCGTCGAGCGGTATAGCCTTCTTTACTGGCGCGGATCGTGAACCAGGTGGGGAGCCCCTGGATATTGGAAGGGAACAGATTTTTCCCACTGATGGGAATTCCCATCCTGAAGAGTGCGCGAATAAGGGCTAGGTTTGAGGTCTGGCTTCCAGAGCCGTTTACGGTCGCAACTACCATTGAGAAGTTATTAATAATGGCTTCTGGATCATCTACTGGGGATAACTTTACCTGCGTGAATTCCATTTGTGTCATGCACTACTCTCCACTATTCTGCCGTCTGTAAGTACGTACGTGTTTCCATGACCTCGTCACTCAAACCACGGCTCCCAACTGGGCGGTTGGCCAAAATACTGAAGTGATTAACCAGGGCTTCGAATCCCCGGTCAAATTCACCCGTGAGAATTGCTTCCACCATCTTCTCATGCTGGCTCCAAACATCCTCGAGATATTTGTAGTCTGTGAACATATTGAGCCCAATAATTTCGTAGGCATCCCAATAGGCTTCAAGGATACCTTGCACGAAAGTATTGTTTAACCGCGAGAAGATGGTCAGGTGTAACTGGCGATGTTCGCTGTGTGGAATTTGAATTGGATTCCCCTGTAGCATCGTCCAAGCTTTTTCAACAAGCTGACGTAATCTTGTCTTATCAGACTCGGTCAGTGCATTCACAGCCTGGGTCCAGAAACTCATCTCAAGATGCTCTCGGAGGTCTTTGATTTCTTGAAAACCGGCGAAGCCGGTCGCAAGGGCATAGCGCATGCTCGTGCGCAGACCAGGGAAAAGTGAGTAGGGCAGGATCTGTATTCCCGTGCGTGGTCGAATTTCGACCAAGCCTAACGCTCGAGCGACTTCCATCTGCTCCCGCAATTTGCTGATACTGATCCCTAACTCCTGCGAGAGTGCAGACAGCGGTGGAAGCTGAGCACCGGGCTCTCCAGTGTACTCAGCCAAATAACGGATGAAATCATTTTCCAGCTTAATCGCCATCGCCATCCCCTTTCCTCATAATCATCTGATAATTATGATCATCGGCAGTTTACCATCCGGGTTGGGCAGTGTCAATCCAAGGAACTTCGATTTTGCTCTCGTGCATAATTCTGCGTCTTTGGTAGAATCCCTCGCTGGAGTGGTGATGATTAAACTGAGTCGATTCTTCATTTTTCTTACCCTGGCAGCAGCGATTTTCACACTACCGAGATGGATCCTCAATTTACATTACGCCCAGAGTATCTCGGAACCGGAGGACGCGCCCACAGGTCCTATCGCCATCGTCTTCGGTGCGGGTCTTCGTCGTGATGGTCGCCCCACGACTGTGCTGGCGGATCGGGTACAGACCGCAGTTCAGCTTTATATGGATGGCAAGGTAGAAAAATTGCTCCTGAGTGGTTCAGCCTACGGGGCAGAGTATGACGAGAGCCTGGCGATGCGAGATTACGCTGTGTCGATCGGGATGGACGAAGAAGCTATTCTCCTCGACCCGCAAGGTGATCGGACGTATCTTACTTGTTTGCGTGCCAAAGAAGTATTTGGGATTAATGAGGCTTTGCTTGTATCGCAGCGTTATCATCTCCCGCGTGCCTTGGCCCTGTGTGAAACCCTCGGAATCACCGCCGAAGGCGTGGCCAGTGATCTTCGCACATACCGTGCTCAATCTTTCTGGACTGTGCGGGAATCATTCGCCACCCTGCGTGCCCTCTGGGACGCAGGTAAATTCAAGCTAGGTTTGGCTTTCCAAGAGCCGCCTTCGCCACATTCTTAAGCTTGAGGTTCGATGGATCGGGCAACCGCTCTCTCCCTGCTGCAAGAGTATGTAAAAAATGTCAATCTCCAGCGTCATATGTTTGCCGTTGAAGCAGCGATGCAGGATTATGCTAAACGCTTTAAGGAAGACCCGGATTTGTGGGGGTTAGCAGGGCTATTACACGATTTCGACTGGGAGATCCACCCGACGCTCGAGCAGCATCCCCAAGCTGGAGAGCCTATATTAAAAGAGCGTGGCGTACCAGCTGAGGTTATTCGCTGTATCCTCAGTCATGCTGATCATACCGGCGTTCCGCGCGAAACGAACATGGAAAAAGCGCTGTTTGCCTGTGATGAAATCACCGGCCTGATCACTGCCGTAGCACTTGTCCGACCCTCCCGTTCGTTGGATGACCTCAAAGTAAAATCCGTACGAAAGAAGTGGAAGGATACCCGCTTTGCTGCGAACGTCGATCGCCAGGAAATTGAAGAGGCGGTATCAGAGCTCGGAGTCGAGTTATGGGAACATGTAGAGCATGTTATTCGCTCCATGCAGCGCATCGGCCCCAACATAGGTTTTGAGCACTTAGACTGATTATGTACATGTACCAACATACATCGAACTCTTGAGAAGTACTGGTATAATGCCACTTCCTCAAGGAGAAGAGCTACATACCTTCCATGGCAAAAAAATCGGATCAAGCGCCCCCGAAAACCATAATTTGTGCTACCTGTGGTTCCAAGAACGCTGAAACAAGCAGTCGTTGTACCGTTTGTGGTGCTGCTTTGCGAAGCACATCAGTATCGGGTAAAGCCCGCCGTTCAAAGTCTGAAGTGACCTTGTCTCTCCCCATCGCGTTAGCAATCTTAGCTGTGTTTACGATTCTTGCAGTGGGATTGACCTATATAGCAACTCGGGGATTAAGCACAAGCGGCACAGAAGAAGCGGAAGTTACGATCACCTTAACACCTACCGAAACGCTGACACCATCCGCCACGCCAACAGAAACGCAAGTCCCCTCTCCAACCCCATTACCGACGCTGGAATATGTCGTGGTCGAAAATGATAGTTTGTTAGCCATTGCAGTCCGGTACGATGTATCGATTCAGTCGATTCTTCAGTTGAACCCGGGTTTGAACAGCCAATCGATCCTTTCAGTGGGACAACGCCTGCTGCTTCCACAACCAACACCCACCCCATCACCAGAGCCCACCGCTACACTTCCTCCGGAAGAAGCGACGAGGGCAGCGTGTGAAACGATCGTCTATACGGTTGAGGCTAACGATACCCTGGGAGGCATTGCCGACAACTACAATGTAAATTTGCGGGCGATCATGGATTTCAATGGGATGTCTTCAGAAACTGTCTTCCTCGGTCAGGTATTGATCATCCCGCTGTGCGAACGAAACCCGACCCCAGGTCCTTCGCCTACCCCCACGCCCCCACCCCCTTACCCTGCGGCCAATCTTTTACTTCCTCAGGACGGAGCGGCTTTTTCATTGGCAGATGACAGCGTAACCCTGCAGTGGGCAGCTGTGGGCGAGCTGCGTGAAAACGAATTCTACCAAGTCAGCGTTGAAGATGTCACAGAAGGAACGGGTACACGCAAGCTGGTTGATTACGTCAAAGATACAAAATACATCATTTCAAATTCCTTCCGGCCCAATGAGGCTGTCCCGCATATCATGCGTTGGTGGATCGAAGTTGTCCGGCAAACCGGCATAAGTGGTGAAGGCGAAGCGACCTACGTATCTGGCGGTGTCGTTTCAACAAAACGTGATTTTAGCTGGTCAGGTGCAGCACCGGAAGCCACGGCAACACCTTAATCCATTCCTTACCTGTTAGAAGAGGGGTGGGCTTGCGTTCCACCCCTCTTTTTCTTTACCGCGAGTCTATAGCATGCATTAGGATCCATGCTATCTCCGCAATATCATTAGCCTGAAATACATGGGGTATGTACTTACGGGGCAACAGAATCGGATATTACACGACGAGAAAAATGCCCGAACCCTTGTTTAAGATTTTAATGTCCCGGCAGTGCAGAGCGGTCCAATCAAAGCCCATCCCTGGAAAGATTCGAAGTCTACCTTGCTCTTTGATTATGGTGGGGTGAAAAGCCAGGGCCGAGTTCATCCCGGCCCTGGCTGGCTTCATGTTGATCTCTAGCGGCCAGACCGTCACTGATCAGGTCCGCTTAAAACTTCAAGTCTTTAATCGTTTCTCGTACGTGTTCAGCAGATTGCTCAAGTGCTTGTTGTTCTTCAGAGCTGAGCTCGTATTCGATCACTTTCTCAAGCCCAGACCGTCCAAGCTGAGCGGGTACGCCAAAGAAGATACCCTCTTGGCCGTATTCACCTTCAAGGTAGACGGACGCGGGAACAACGAGGTGACGATCTAACAAAATAGCTTCAACCATTTGAGCAAGCGCAGCAGCGGGCGCGTAAAACGCGCTACCCGTCTTAAGAAGACTGACGATCTCCCCTCCCCCCTTACGCGTGCGCTCCACGATTGCATCCAATCTATCTTTGCTCAGCATTCGCTCTAATGGCACACCGGCAACATTTGAGTGCCGTGTCAACGGAACCATATCATCTCCATGTCCTCCGAGCACATAGCAATGAATGTTCTGGACACTTACATTGAGTTCCATAGCCACGAAGGCTCGCATGCGGGCCGAATCAAGGATACCCGCTTGGCCAATGACGCGCGCCCGTGGCAAACCACCGATTTTCATTGCCAGGTAGCTCATGGCATCGAGAGGGTTTGTAAGGATGATCAGAATAGCGTCAGGTGAATTTGCTAGCGCTCCTTCAACGGAGGCTCGGATAATCTTAGTGTTCGCTTCAAGCAGATCATCGCGACTCATTCCCGGTTTTCTCGGCAGGCCCGCAGTTATCACGACAATATCTGAATCTTCCGTAGCCTTGTAATCATTCGCCCCTTGAATTACGGCATCAGACCCAATGACGGGCATTGCTTGTGTGAGATCTAAGCCTTTGCCCTGTGGCATTCCCTCGACGATATCGAGTAAGACGATATCGGCAAAATCGCGCATGGCGAGGAAGTGTGCTGTCGTCGCCCCCGTTTGGCCTGCACCTACAATTGTCACTTTCGGCATTCGTCCTCCATATTTTGGGTATCACTTGAAGAACATCAAATTGGGATGCTCTTGCAAAGATTCCGGTATGTTCTGGGGCATGGCTTGCGTTACTTCGATCGCCTCCCCCGCGATGACTTCCCCCACAAGCCAGGCAGGTTGATTCTTTTCTTTTGCCGCTGTCAGAAATCTGTCAACCATTTCCGGTCGGATAGCTAACAGTAATCCGCCAGAGGTTTGGGCGTCAAATAGCAGCATTTGCCTATATTCATCAATACCTGTCTCGAATTGGACTCTTCCACCAAAGAAGAGTTTGTTGTCGTTGCTCCCTCCAGGAAAATGCCCCTGCTTAGCATAACCAAGGGCTCCCTGGAAGAAGGGCACAGAGGATAACCACAGCTTGAGTCCTACTTCGGAGGCTTGCGCGAGTTCAAGTGCATGGCCGAGGAATCCAAAGCCGGTAATGTCCGTACCTGCAGTAATCCCGCATGCTACTGCCATCTCGGCGGCGTCTCTATTCAACCTGCTCATCCACTCGACAACCTGAATGAGATCCTCCGCAGCGCACGCCCCATCCTTCAAAGCGGTAGTCGTAACACCGGTTCCGAGAGGTTTGGTCAATACTAAGAGATCGCCAACCTTGGCATTGGCCTTGGTAATAAGGCTCTCATGTTGCGCGAGACCTATAGCGACGAGCCCATATTTAGGCTCCTCATCTTGGACGGTATGTCCGCCGGCAATGGCAGCACCTGCTTCGCGGACTTTATCGGCACCACCGCGCATGATTTCAGCGATGACCTCCGCAGGTAGGTTGACGGGCATGGCAGCAACATTTAAGGCAAATAGGGGTTTAGCACCCATGGCGTAGAGGTCAGAAAGTGCATTCGCCGCAGCAATGACGCCGTACTCATACGGCGTATCCACGACAGGCGTGAAGAAGTCTACCGTCACCACCAACGCCTGCTCGTCATTCAGACGCCATACAGCGGCATCATCTGGCGAGCCAAGGCCTACCAGCAGGTCTGGATAGTCTTCTTGCGGAAAGAGCCCCTGGAGTGGACGCAATACCTGCGTCAGCGCTTCTGCGCTTAATTTAGACGCTCAACCGGCACAACTAGATAGCGTGGTGAGACGCACCTGGCGTCCCGTGGTCCCCTGGATTTCCCCATGGACCCCATCAGCTTCTTGGTTCATTTTCACCCTCAGTGTATTTTTTACAGCAAAAAGGATTGTATGAGCCGGGTAGTGCCCTGTCAACCAATTCCATGAATCTGGGACTCGCTCATAGTGGATCACTCATCAGGCGCCCGTTGTTGAATTCGCCTCTGCGCTATGGTAGAGTTCCCAACGATGGGTCGTCGTTATAACTTTCGCAACAGCATGATACTCTTTGGCTTTGTCTTCGGGGCCTGGTCGTGCTCGCCACCGACCAGTGATGCTGTGTTGCATGTTGCAGCCGCGACCAGCCTTACCGGGGTTTTCCAGGACTTGTCCATTGCTTTTGAAGAGCAGAGTGGCATTACGGTGACCCCTTCCTTCGCCGCTACGGGACATCTGGCCCAGCAAATAGCCAACGGCGCGCCATACGACGTCTTCGCTGCGGCCGATGCCTCCCATATTGATACTTTGATTGCGCGTGGTTACCTGGACGCGCAATCGCGCACGACCTATGCTTTGGGCGATCTGGTGCTCGTACAGGCATACGATTCAAGCTATGAACTGAACAATTTGGAACAGCTAGCGGACACGCAGATCGATCGCATTGCCATCGCTAACCCTGCGCATGCACCCTACGGAATCGCCGCAGCAGAAGCGCTCTCTGCCGCCAAGTTATGGGAAGCGGTTGAAAATAAACTTATCTATGGCGAAACTGTCAAACAAGCAGCGGTTATCACTGCTACAGGCAATGCAGATGCTGCTATCGTTGCTCGCTCGGTTCTTGATCCTTCACTTAAGGTCGTCGTACAGATCCCACCCGATCTTTATTCCCCCATCCTGCATGTTGCGGCAGTCTTGACCTCGACCACCAACGAGACTTTGTCGCAATCCTTTATCGCTTTCATGATTTCACCCGAAGGACAGACAATCCTCGAGTCGCATGGCTTAGCAACCCCGTGAACAGCTTCCTCATCCCGCTACTGTTATCCATCCGGGTCGCTAGTGTTGCGACACTCCTGGCACTCGCCCTTGGAATCCCAGCTGCTGCAGCTCTCTCACGAAAACATCGATTAATTAGCAACATCCTCGACGCAGTTGCGAACCTACCTCTGGTCCTCCCTCCAACGGTTCTCGGTTATTACCTGCTTGTATTCCTTGGGACTCGCTCCCCGTTCGGAGCGATACTGGAGAATATGGGTATACGCCTAACGTTTACCTGGTATGGCGCCTCCATAGCCGCCGCGCTCGTTGCCTTTCCTCTTATCGTGCAATCAACTCGGGCTGCCTTGGAAGCTGTCGACCCTACCCTTGAGGATGTTGCCAGGACCCTCGGCCGCAGCAACTTCAACATCTTCCTCACGATCTCTTTACCGCTAGCGTGGCAGGGCGTTCTGGCAGGTACCATGCTCGCCTTCTCTAGAGCCTTAGGTGAATTTGGCGCCACTTTGCTGGTCGCCGGGAACATTCCTGGTTCAACGCAGACCCTTCCCATCGCCATCTATGACGCAGTTCAGAGTGGAAACCAGGACCTTGCCAATAGCATGGCTCTTATCTTAACAATCACCGCCATCATTCTTCTTTTTCTGATCCGACGATTGGCGCAAGGGGTTAACCGCCAATGACAACCCGTGGGAAGCCCTCCCTACGAGCTGCCATCAAGTTCCAAGTCGAAAAATTCCATTTAGACGTAAACCTTCGTATGGATCGAGAGTTGGTCGTGCTATTTGGACCCTCAGGTGCTGGTAAATCATTGTTATTGAGAACGCTGGCAGGCTTGCTAACACCGTCTGAGGGCCGGATTGAGCTTGGTGATCGGGTGATTTTCGATCCTCAGCGTAAAATAAATATTCCGCCTCAGTTACGACAAGTCGGATACATGCCCCAGCAGTACGCCCTGTTTCCCCATCTTACTGTCGCAGGGAATATTCGCTACGGGCTCTTTAATTGGCAGCCATTGGAAAGAGAGAGCCGCTTGCAAGAGCTGCTTGAAGTGATGCGCCTGGATCATGTTGTTGATCGTTTTCCCACTGAAATTTCCGGCGGAGAACAGCAACGCACTGCCCTGGCGCGCGCGCTAGCCCCGCGACCTGGCATTCTGTTGATGGATGAGCCCTTTGCCGCGCTCGATGAAGTATTGCGTGAACATCTGAGGCAGGAATTGCTGCGTCTCCAGCGTCGTTACCATTTGCCCATCTTGCTTGTGACTCACAACCTGGTGGAGGCCTATACGCTTGCCGATCGGGTCGTTATTTTCCAGGATGGTCGCATCACGCAGGAAGGATCACGTGACGATGTATTCCGTCGGCCTGATACACCTCAAATTGCCAAGCTGATGGCAATGGACAATGTCATTGGCGTACCCATACAAGAGCATACATCCGTCGGAATTCATATCAATTGGTGGGGGCAGCAGGTTTTGTTAGAGGGGCAATTCAGCGAAAGCTTCGGGGATAAACTTACGATTGGGATCCGACCTGAGGATATTATGATTGTGCGTAAAGAGAATAAACCTCTGCGTCAGGATCGTGATATCTTTTTTGAGGGACGCATCACAGTCGATCAGGCTCGGGGCTTTGACCATCAATTGACCTTCAGCATCACAGCTCCTGCTAGCGAAGAAGCTGAGCTCATCGTCCGAATACCTCATCCGATCTTCCTGCGCATGGATCTCCAGTTAGAAGCGGTTCGAACTCTTGCGATACGCCCAAGCGTCGTTCATATCTTCACCCCATAATTTGCAGCTTTAATAAGAAAAAACCGACGATGGTTGAGTCGCCGGTTAAGCCTATCTATCTTGCAGTGATATATGCTCGGGTTAACTTTCGGGTAATAGACCATAGGCCAGGGCGATACCCAACCCACCGCCTACGAAAGCGGATACTCCAACCCACAGGAAGTATTCAAGGGACAAGAAATCAGCAGCGAGGCCTCCCATGATCCCTCCGAAAACGGCCCCAACAATGGCGGTTACGAGAACAGCTAAAATGATTTTCTTAATTTCTGGAAACATGCCTCATACCTCAACAATAGCGTGTAGTGATTGTACCGACTTGGGTTCGGACGTCAAGGGGGAAGCCCGATTCATTCTTCCGTTTCACGCAGTATTTGTCGAAGGAGCGGCATGGATAGATTACCCCCTGAAATCACGCATACCACCTGGCGGCCCTGCCAATTCTCATCTGCTCTCGCGTTGGGGTGAACGCTGATCGCACCAGATGGTTCTGCGACGATTTGCTCGTGTTTGAGCAGGGCATAAACCGCTTCCTTGAGCTCTTGCTCACTACAGAGTTCAATGCGATCGATCAACATCCTTGCCAGATAAAAAGGGATCTTGCCAAAGCCTCCTGCCAGACCATCTGCTATCGTCGGCTCATGATCGTAAGGATCAAACGGTTGCCCGTTTTGCAGGCTCAGGCGCCCAGCCGGACTGGCGGCAGCTTGAATACCGATGACTTCACAAATCGGATTGATCTGCTTAGCCGCACTTGCAATACCGGCGATGAGTCCGCCCCCTCCTACAGGTACAACCACAATTTCAGTGGCAGGATGCTGCTGCATGATTTCAAGACCGATTGTTCCTTGGCCAGCGATAATCTCCACATCATCATAGGCAGGTATGTAGGTCCAGTCCCGCTCTGTTGCGAGCTGGAGCGCTGTTTGGTGCGCTTCTTCATAGGTCTTACCTTCTTCAATCAGCTCAATATCGAAGCCCTTTAATCTATCTCTTTTCGATTCAGCTGCCGTATGCGGAATAACAATGGTAACCGCTTGGATCCCAAGCTTCTGGGCAGCGAAGGCAACACCCAATCCATGATTTCCAGCAGAAGCGGAAATCACGCCACCATCTCTCATGCTGTGCTGGAGGTGCGAAAGCTTATTCAGCGCACCACGCACCTTGAAAGATCCGGTTGGTTGACGACATTCTAGCTTCAACCAGACTTGTGCTCCAAGATAGTCACTGAGAGCGGGGCTGAAATGGAGGGGGGTGGCGTCCAAGTACGGACGGATGTGATCTAGCGCTTCAAATATTGCTTGCAACGGTAGGCTTGTTCGCATCACGTGTAAGACCGAGGTTCTTTCAATTTAGTCCCAATTTCCCCTGTTGGACGTGAAGCAGTGAACAGGCGTAGCAATAACAGAAGCAGGCCGAGACCAAGGATCACCCCCGCCTGCGTCAGGATTCTCTGGGAAAACCCTTCCACAATAATATTGAAAACATCCAGAACAAGTGTAAGCATTTTTGGAGCGAAGCCGGTGGCCCCTCGTGCGATGATCATTTGCTCGGTGCTCCAACGCCAGAAGGGGCCCGCAGCAAACCCAATGATCAATAAGCTAAGCCCGGTTATGAAGAATCCATCACCCCACCAACGCAGCCAACTGCGCACATCCCGGACGGCAAATACTGTCATCCAGAGAAGCCAGAAAAGCGCCATCCAAGGGGCATATTGGAAGATGACACGAAGCACAGCCAGGGCTGTAGCCGCAGGACTACCAGCATCTCGGAAGGCTTGAGGTAGATCCAATTCGATAAATGGCGGGATGGTTCCAGATATCTGGCTAAGCCCAGCGCGGATATAGGCCTCGACCAGCCCCGAATCAGCTTCACCAGGATTGCAAAATAACTCGACTTCATTGATCGCCCCACTGGTTATGGATTGAATCAGCTCGAGCAATTGATCTGAGCTGCAATCCGGCTGCGCTTGAAGGACCTCAAGCACTGCCTTATACCCAGCTTCGCTTTTAACTCGCTCTTTGATCCCAGTGAAGCTGATAAATATCTGTTGATCACGAGTGCCTTCTGTCAGAAGGGTAAAAATCTGATCAAGAACTGAACTTCCCTGAGCTTCCAACCATGACGGGTCGAGAAGCTGGACAATCACTGCCTCCCAGACTTCGTCAGGTAAGCTAGAAAAGTAACGAGGCATCCCTTCCAAAGAGTTATCTTCAATTGTCTCAGAGCCAGCTTCATCCCCGCATAGATCTGGATCCTCAAGGCATGGATTATAAGAATTTCCATAGCGCATTTGATCTGCGAGAGCCGCCGGTAACTGATCATAAACTTGCGCCTCGCGCAACCCCTGCGTATACGTCTCAGGGGATAAAAGGTAATCACGAGCGTTCAGTAAAAGGACCGAGGATACAGCGCTAATGACAAAGAGTAATAGACCGACGAATGCGATGAATCTTGCGCATCCTCTCATGATCTCGCCTCCCGGCGCTTTAGAACAAAATGATTATGCCAGTCCACCCCAAGCATCATCCACCCTACTCAAAGGGGAAGTGTGGTTCCAATACTGAGCTCTGTCGCCCGCTTATAAATCTCAGGTGCTACCGCCATATCATCAATGGCCAAGCCGAGATTAATGGCGATGATACGCTCGTCTACCCGCTCTCGTCGCGGCACACTACCAATAACGATCTCTCCTAAATCTGCATAGGGATCGGGAGTCTTCTGGAAATAACCCACAGAACGATAGTAATCAAATTGCGCCCGATCATCGGTAGAGATCTTATCCATTTCGCTAAAAGCCCCTGGAGACCAATAGGAATCAAAATCCACCGCACTTGCAAATGCCCCCGCTTGCAGCCAGCCGGCTTTGATGGTGGGCTCAGGATGCTTCAGAATTGGGCCGGAAGTGACTACGAGCTCACTTTCCTTGACCGCATCTAATGGTTGATCTACAGGAACGATTTCAAGATCCAATTTTGTGGACATCTCATCGACATAGCGCTTCATTACCTCAGGGACGATGTCATAAGCCCATACCTTCTTTAAGGGGAATAAGGCATGAAGGGCCTCAAGATTTGTTCGACCCTGAACCCCACAAGCCAGGATACCCGCTGAACTACTTTCTGGATTCGCTAAATATTTCGCAGCGATCGCCGTTGCAGCAGCTGTTCGATAGGCAGTGATCCATACGCAATCCATAACAGCGTACGGTAATCCAGTTTCAACATCATTTAAGATCAGCAAGCCAGTAATATAGGGAAGGTTACGAGATTGGTTATCCGGATACCCACTGACCCACTTAATTCCGGCAGATTTCATTTCCGGGATATAAGCGGGCATGGCATGAATGAAAGCGTCTGGTTGAGTATGGATGCCTGGTTTTGGTGGCATCTCGACATTCCCATGGCCTTTTTCATGGAAAGCCTGTTCAACGAGTTCAATAATTTTTCGGATACCAAGGTTGACTTCTTTGACATCCGCCTGGGATAAATATAGGAGCTCGGGCTTGTGCATGAGATTCTTCCTTTCTGCCACGGAAACTGGATTGTGCATCTCTTCGCCGGCTGCCGCAAACTTGTTTGAAGCTAACAAGCTGGGTTAGAAGGTGCCAGCATCCCCAGGGATCTGGTTGTTCCCGCAGCTTGTACAGCATCTTCTCTAGCAAATCAGGGTCCAGGATTGCCCCCTGGGGCGCATAAAGCATTTTTTATCAGGCAATTACTTCGATCGAAGCTATGTTTCACAACCCCCAGCACATGCATTCCACAGGCTATCGCACACCGGCCTGGCAAAGCCAACCTTTGGATTTCGATCCAATATTTCTTCTCTACCACAACGCGCTCATCCGGCTGAAATTCTCAAGCACGCTGGTCACTTGAATCTCCCCCGGGATTGAAGCGGAGCAATCTCGAGGAATTCACGAGGATACCTACATCCGGAAGGGATTGGGCAGCGGCTGCGAGAGCTGGAGGGATCAGACCGAATGAAGCTAAACTTAGGCCGATGAGATTATAGATGGCTGTGAAAATCAGGTTTAGGCGCACAACGCCCATCGTTCTACGGGACAGGGAAAAAAGAGCAGGAATGGAAGCGAAGTCATCTCCGAGGAGCGCAATATCGGCCGCTTGCATCGCAACATCCACCCCCGCTGTCCCCATGGCTATGCCCACATCTGCCTGCGCCAACGCCGGTGCATCGTTAATCCCGTCCCCGATCATAGCGACGATCTTGCCCTTCTCCTGGTACTGCTTAACGATATTGATCTTATCCTCGGGTAGTAACCCAGCTTGATACTCGACCCCTAGCGCTTCCGCAATCGGCGCTGCGGCCTCCTTATGATCACCTGTTAACAAATGAATATCAGTGATCCCCTGCTTACGTAATGCATCCAGGGCTTGTGGCACATCCTTTCGCAATTGATCGGCAAGCGTGATGACACCAATGAGGTCGCCCTCCGACCCAATATAAATTAGCGATTGACCCCCTTGTTCTAAGTCGCTGGTTTTTTTATTCTGGGCATGTTTTACAAATTTCCCGTTGCCGACCTGAATTTTTTGACCATTGATCAGTGCTTCAGCCCCCTGGCCCGGGAATGATCGGAAATTGCTACTCTCAGGAGTTTGGATGCCATCCTGCGCAGCAAAGCGGCGAACTGCCTTACCAAGCGGGTGTTCCGAATATTTTTCCACGCCCGCCGCAAACGCAACGAGCTCTTTTTCAGACTTATCGCTAAACGGGATGACTGCCGTAACCTCAGGGATACCCAGCGTAAGCGTCCCGGTTTTATCCAGCAGGATGATGTCAACTTTTGGAAGGATTTCGAGATAGCGACCGCCTTTTATCACCAACCCGCGCTTCCCAGCTGCTCCAATGGAGGCCAGCATAGCAATGGGCGTCGCCAGGGCTATGGCGCATGAGCAAACCACAACCAAGACAGAGACAGCGGCCAGTACATCTTGCCTCACGATATAAGTTATGGCGGCGATTGCAAGTACGATTGGCAAGTAATAACTCGAGAATCGATCTGCAAATGTCTGAACCTGCCCCTTATTGGCCTCTGCTTGCTCGACCAACGCTATAACCCTGCCAATCGTCGTTTCTGCACCAACTCGTTGAGCCGAAAGCCGAAAGCCTCCATCGATCACCACAGATCCAGCAAACACGGTTGCCCCTTCACCAAGATCTACGGGGACGGATTCGCCAGTGACACTCGAAGTATCCACACTTGCATTTCCCGCAAGAACCTGCCCGTCGGCTGCTACTGTGTATCCCGGTCGACAAATCAGAATGTCCCCTACGCGCAGTTGATTAACCGGGATCTCTACTTCTTCACCCTCGCGCTCAATGTTTGCGATCGTTGGAGCATTCTCTACTAAAGCATGGATTGCCTTGCGAGCCCCTTGTGTAGTTTGGCGCTCGACCCAATCCCCGATGCGCATAAAGAGCACGATAATGACCGCTGTCGGCCACTCTCCGATTAACGCTGCCGCAAGGACTCCGACGCTCATGAGGGTATGGGAGGTGATCTGCCGTTGGAATAGAGCCTGGGAGACATTCCGAAATACCGGGAATCCTCCCACTATAAGTAACGTGAGGTAAACCCAAACCGGGAGCCGGGTGGTTATTTGTTCGAACCATCCCAGCCACTCGCCAATTACGGTAAGAAATAGTATTAAACCGGCAAGGAGGAAGGCTGGTAAGAAAAGCCGGGAAATGGCCACACCCTCATTCGAGCTTTCTGGACCCTTTTCAGGAACATCGTATCCTGACTGTTTCACGGCATGAATGGCCATCTCTCGCGTAACGGTTGCATCGGCAAAGAGGATGGCCTTTTCAGCAGCAAGCAAGACGGTGGCGCTTTGAACACCGGGCAATTCTTCCAGGGCATGCTTGACATGCTGTGTGCATTCGACACAATCCATCCCTTGAACAGGCAAGGTAATCTGTGTTAATTCTGACGATTCCACTTTATCTACCTTCCATATACTTGAGATTTTACTGCTATCCTGTCGCTCCCTTAATACTGTCTATACGAAACACCAATACTCACGCTTCCCGATGAGAGTGCTAACCCGCTCAGGCTAAATCAATCAAGCCGGGAAGTCTTGCAAGGGCATGTGCGAGCATGGTTCCATGCCAGTTGACCCACCTCCCATCGATGAGATGGATGGGCATCGCTTGAGCCGCAGACGTATCGCTAAAAAGCTCCTGCAGAAGAGTAATATGCCCTTGCGTGAATGCATATGGCTCGTCCGGCAGTATTATCAGTTCCGGGTTCATCGCCCTTACCTCTTGGGTTCGAACACGGGGATAACGAAGATCTTGCCCACTGGTTGGCTCAGCATCGCTTAACCCAAGATCGGCCTCGAGCGGATAACGGCGCTCGCGTTTAGCAAACACGTTATCGGCCCCACAAACCCGTAAAACGTCGTGAGCATAGGTATGCTCATTGACTGTCATAAACCAGGGCTCACCATCGTGCTCACCCATCCAGATCGGGTAAAAAACCAGCTTGGATTGCTGATCGCTGGAAGATCTCTGAGCCCAAGCAAGGCTCCTCTCAAGTACCAGCATTTTTTCGATCGCCTGCGATCCGCTGGGGATAATGCGGATAAGCATCCACAAGATCTCAATCGCTTCATCGATGCATTGCGGGAACGTGGTCCACACCACGACCTGCTGCTCAAGAAGTTGCTCTACAACAACTCGATCATTCTCCTCTTGGTTCGCAAGGACAAGATCTGGTTGAAGCATCCGTATCGCATCGAGGGACGGATTTTGAGTACCCCCAACGCATGGCAGCTTCGCCTTGCCGGGAGGTTGCGGGCAGTAATCCGTAATCCCTACGAGCCTATCCCCGATATCCAGGTCATACATACTGGCAGTCATGGACGGAACCAAGCTTACGATCCTCTCAGGCGGTCTTGAAAGGTCTAAACTGATTGGACTGCTCATGCCTCTCCCCAACCTTTACCTAGGAGTATTGCCGGCGGAGGGGTACCCCATAGATCAACTTCGCCTTGCGGCCCTAAAGCAAGTGAAGAACCATTCCCAAGGTTTAATGCATAGCTGCGCTCTTGTCCTAATAAAACCGCTTGAACCGCCTTAAGAGCGCTGGCTTCATGCTTTTCTTGGAGGATTAAACAGCCGGGGAGCCAATCGAGACCGAACGCGGTTTCTTCAAGCTCAGCGTCGTACCTCCACCTACCCAGAACACGTGAAGCTGCTCCGACATACCACTGCACCAAATCCGGGTTTACCTCTTCCTCATCCAGGAGTGGACCAATCTTTGTTTCAAGAAGGTCAGACCAGGTTGATTCCTCACCCCCGATTGCCAAGAGCAAGCCAGTTTGGCGCAGATAGGATAACAGCTCGAGATCACTCAGTCCCTCAGGGTCTACAGAGGTAAATTCTAGCTCTAATAAAGATGCTAGATCATCGATCCAAGTTTCCTGATCAAATTGAAGCTCGATGTCTGGCTTTAGAAGCACAGCAGGGCGAGATCGATCAATGACGTCATATAAGCGCGCGATGCCGCGATCTTCTATGGTCGGAATTGGCCCGGAGATGACCAACCAACCAGGGCGAATAGAGCGACGGAACACTGCAGATAACAAGCCGGTCAAACCTCCTATAGCTGCCGCTTTCGATTATATCTGCTCTCGCGGCCTACTCTCACTCGCGTATTTAGCTTTTAGAAATTTTTGGAAAGAGGGTTGGGCGGGATTGTGATATCCAAGGCAAACCTGCAAGTAGGAAGTCCAAATTAAGGGCCGAGTATCACGCCGCGCAGGAGTGATCATCGCATCTTACCTTAATTCGATATGGCGAAATCGCTCGATGTAGCGTGGGTCCTGTGCAGAACTGTCCGGGTCGAGCATCGACTCCCGTAGCCGGTTTTCCAAGGCGTCGATATCATGGATCTGACTGCGATGCTTGCTCAGCGCTGTGATTTTTTGTGTAAAAGTGTCTGTGATATCGATGGCCATGTTTGGATGCTGGGCACCAGCAACGAAAACTTCGCGTACTTTATGGGGTTCGAGCCCTTCGCTCGAGTAGAGGTGGGGAAAGTACATCGCCGATCGCGCGGCTGGGAATACTGCATCAAGCGTTACCTGACCAGCAGCGCGATGGTCGGCATGGTTGATGTAGCGGTTACTTGGGAAGAAGTTGGTCGGATCACAAGTGACAACCCGGTCTGGGCGAATTTGGCGTATTACCCGGACAATTTTCTCGCGCAACTCCAGGCTGGGCATTAAGTAGCCATCAGGCTCATTGAGGAAGATTACTTGCCTTACCCCCAGGACGTCAGCTGCAGCTTGCTGCTCTCCTTCACGAATCTTAGCTAGCTCCTCAGGTGGGGTTGTATCATCATCAGAGCCTTTATCACCGCGGGTCAGCAGGCAGTAATGCACTTCTAGACCACTCTTGACCCAGCGCGCCACCGTGCCACCGCAGTAGAATTCGGGGTCATCTGGATGAGCCAGCACAACAAGAGCGACGCTATTCCGCTCATGCTGGGTCTCACTCTTGGTCATTTATCCTTATCTTCACGGTTGCAATTACACCCACCGTTCTCATGCCGATCACAAGGTGCGTCAGACTTTTCCTGTAATTTCTTTAATTCATCATAAGGTTGTAACTCATGCTGGTAGAACTCAACGCGACGATCATCTTCGAGCAACACCATCACTGCCTTTTTCAGCGGCATGACCTCCACCACTTTCCCAACGCCGCGTGGCGTTACAACCTTTTTCTTGAGTTTGGGGAGATGTTTGCGCGCTTCCACATACTGTTCATACTCATAAATCAAACAACACCGCAGCCGCCCACACATTCCGGTAATTTCCTGAGGATTGAGCGAGATTCCCTGCGCTTTGGCCATCTTAATTGAAATCGGGCTAAACTCGGTCAGGAATTTAGAGCAGCACCGCTCTTCAAGGCCGCATGCCCCCATGCCACTCAATACTTTGGCTACATCTCTCGGTCCAATTTGCTTGAACTCAATGCGGGTTTTGCGGATTTCTCGCTTCATCTCCCGCGTCAATTCACTTAGGTCGGTCTTGTCTTCGCTTTCGCTGCTATACAGGTAAACAAGGGATGATCCGTCAAATGAATACTCCGCGCGCACGATCTTAATCGAAGATAAGCCGAGCTCTGAGGCTTTCGCCCGACATTCGATCATGCGTTCAAGCTCTTTACGCTGCCACGTTCGCTGCAGTACCAACTCTCGTGGTGTCGCCCTTCGCTCGATAGGTTTATGCGTCACATTTTGATTGACTTCGGATTTATCGGCGAAACTAACGACTTCTCCAAGCTCACGACCTCGCGAAGTGCCAACGATGACATAATCGCCCACCTGCAGGTCATGAAGCTCGCCAGTACGAAAGTGATAGAGCTTGCCCACGGGTTGGAAACGAACCGATACGATTCGATTTGTATTAATGCGATCTACCATACCAATCACCTATAAGGACTTTAAAGATATATCATACTAATCGATTCAAGCTTGAGTTGCCAAGTCATCGGAATCCCCCAGCCCTGCTGGACGATACACAACAAGTGGTCTTAATCGGTGATCTCTATATTCGGGGTCGTGGACGAAGGTTTGGAGGCTAATTGCAGGGTTAGCTGTTCCAGGATGGAACGAAAGCTCTGGGCCACGGGAGTCTCGGGATGGGTTAGGACAATCGGTTCTCCCTGGTCACCACCTTCTCGAACAGTAGGATCGATTGGGATTGCCCCCAGAAAAGGGACATTGGCTTCTTGTGCAAGCAGCTCCCCGCCACCGCGGCCAAACACATCGATGATCTCTCCGCCCGGTGTTTCCAGGAAGCTCATATTTTCGATCACGCCAAGGATGGGAACCTCCATGGAGCGGAACATTTCCAACCCTCGTATAGCATCTTCACGGGAAACCTCTTGCGGCAACGTGACAATGATCCCACCCGTTAAGGGTAAATTCTGGGCAATGCTTAATTGAGCATCACCGGTTCCCGGTGGTAAATCGATGATCAGATAATCTAGTTCACCCCAGATCACATCCTGGATGAACTGGCGGATAGCAGAATGCAGCATTGGACCTCGCCAGATTAGCGGTTGATTTGGCGGGACCAGAAACCCGATCGACATCATCTTGACGCCATGCTGTTGTGCCGGTATCAATCCATCTTCAGATTGAGGTGGCATGCTCTTAACACCCATCATCGTAGGAATGTTCGGCCCATAAATGTCAGCGTCGAGTAACCCAACTTTTGCACCATTTTGAGCTAGGGAAACGGCCAGGTTTACAGCGACCGTGGATTTACCGACACCACCTTTCCCAGATGCGACGGCAATTGCAGAATTAAAGCGATTCTCTGACATATGATTCCTTAGGTGGATTTTCCTTCGGGTTAGATCAATTCCAGGTGAGATTGGATTTCTTCGAGCGATACTCGATACTGAATAAGTAACTCTTTATCCGTGCCTTCAAATCGCTTCACAGCGTGAATTGCACACGTCGTACAGCCGCGCATCGCTCGATAGGAGTAGGTGTGGCACGATAAACAGCTGGTAAGTCTAATGAGGAGCAAATTGAAGGCCAATCTGGATAGAGATGCCTCTGGACTGGCACATACATCATCAACTAGTTCCCCCCAACCTACTCCACGTAGATTGCGGAGATGAGGGGTGATTCGCATTGGAAAAAGGATTTCTGTATCCGCTTGGTACATCCCGCCTATCTACCTTTTATTATTCCTTCTGTTTCTTCGCCGCTTTCGCAGCTTCTTTTTCTGCCCGGATTGCTTCTTCACGCCCGTAATTTTGTGGACGGATCCCGGCGTAATAGCTAACAGGCTTGCTTAATTTCTCTTTATCGAAGATGTGCTCCTGGAAGCGATCATAGGAGGCGAGTTCATAATCATGATCCATCTTAATGGCGTCAAATGGACAGTATTCCGCACATAACCCACAATTCATACATATATCGATATCGATGAAAAAATTTGTGGGTTCGGGGATGGGACGTCCCGTGTCGGGATCATTTGAACGTACGATCCAAATACATTGGGGCGGGCAAACCTTCGCACAAATTCCACAGGAAGTGCAACGATCCTGTTTTATCCCATTCTCATCTTCTTCGTAGAGCAAAAAAGGAATGTAGCGGAATTCTTCAGGAACAGGTAGCTTCTCTTCAGGATATTGAACCGTGAAGATGCCGCGCGTATCTGCACTTTGGCGCGCCTCGATCGTCTCCTCGTTAAAGTAACGCCCGCGACCCAGCCAGCGGATATCCTCAACATATGTTTCAACGAAGTGTTTGAGCGTAACACCTAGTCCTTTGATCAGTCCCTTTCCGTACATATACTCTCCCCATCTCGCCAGGTTTTGATTACCTAGCGATCAGTCTCCCCCAAGACGATATCGATAGATCCCAATACGGCGACGACATCGGCGATTTTTTGGCCGATGCACATTTTTTCCATGGCAGTCAAGTTAATGAATGAAGGTGCCCGAACATGGTAGCGCCAAGGATTCGGCTTACCATTCGATACCACATAATAGCCTAGTTCACCTTTGGGGTTCTCGACCCGCCCATAAGCTTCTCCTGCCGGTACGCGAACCTGATATTGGGGCTTACCAACTTGAATTTCCCCTGCAGGAATCTGTTCAACGGCTTGCTGCAAGATCTTCAAACTCTCGCGAATTTCATCCACACGTATGAGATAACGATCGAACACATCCCCGTTGTATCTCACTGCAACGTCAAAATCAAAACGATCGTAGATTGAATAAGGATCAGATTTGCGAACGTCATAGGCCACACCTGATGCACGTAACACCGGTCCAGCAGCAGCATAAGCAATAGCATCTTCGCGCGAGAGTACCCCAACACCGACACCACGCGACCGAATGATCTCATTCTCTGTCAGATAGGTGTCTAGCTCATCGATTTTGTCAGGCAGGCGATCATTAACCAGGTTCTTGATCTTGCCCAGCAATTCATCAGAAACATCCCGAGCGACACCACCGAAACGGAAGTAGTTACACATCATACGTGAGCCGGATACAGCCTCAAAAACATCCAGGATTAACTCACGTTCCTTGATCGCATAAAGCGCAGGGGTGAAAAATGCACCCAGATCGTTCAACAAGAACCCGATCGCCCAGAAGTGATTTACGACACGAGTCAGCTCGGCCATAATCACCCGGATGTACTCGGTCCTCTCGGGCGGTTGGATTCCCATCAACTTCTCCACCGCCAGAGCATAACCAAAATTGTTGCCCATCGAGCAAATGTAATCCAAACGGTCAGTAAAGGGCATATTCATCAGGAAGGTATTGCGCTCACCAATTTTTTCGTGGTTGCGGTGAAGATAACCCATCACCGGCTTTAGTCCGACGATCGTCTCTCCATCAAGGGAAACCACCATGCGAAACACGCCGTGGGTCGAGGGATGCTGCGGGCCAAGATTAACAACGATCTGGTCGGTATCAATGTCGCGGCCATTGCTACCATCAGATCGTTCTACCTGACCCAGGCTAGCGAATAACATCGCTTCCCCTTCAGGTGTCCAATCATCGGGAGAGAATCCTTGAGGATAATGGACATTCTTTCCAAAAGCCTGTCGGTCTTCAATGCGATAGACTTCTCCGCCGGGCCAGCGACTCTTGAATGGCTTGCCCTCTTCCTCGAAGTAGACTTCGCGCCAATCCTTTCGAAGTGGATGACCTTCGAAACCCTCCCACATCAAGATTCGACGTAAGTCAGGATGACCCTCAAATTTGATGCCCAGAAGATCCCAGGCTTCGCGTTCTTGAAAGTCTGCACCAGGGTAGACGGAGACAAGACTTGGGACCACGCTTTGATCGCGCCGAGTCTGGACTTTAAAGACAAGCGCTGGTCCACCACTAGATTTGTAAGCGTGGTAGACAACCTCCATAATGTCATCAGGTAGGTAATCCACCCCTGTTACCGACGAGAGGTAGTCATAACCAAGGTCGTTTTTGACAGTCGTGGCAAACTCGATAAGCTTATTCGCGGGGACAAGGTAGCCTTCATAGCCCTCACGCTCATCGCGCGTCGCAACACCCTCAAATTGCTTTTCGAACGCATCCAGGACTCGGGTCTCTTCGTTTTCAGTCATTATGCAGTTGACCTATCTGAAAATATGCCATTAATCAGGCTTCGGATTCTGCCACCGCCTCGGCCTTCTTTACGGCGGCTTGCTTCTCGGTAAATTGGGGGATATCGCGCAGATCAATGAGGTCGGGTCCAAGCAACGGGATCGGTATCGGCTCGGAAGCCTCTTGCTTATACCAACGAACCTCTGAAATGGATTGTTTATCAATTTTCTCTTGCAACTTGATCAACCCGTTTAAGAGTGCTTGCGGGGTTGGCGGGCAGCCGGGGATATAGACATCTACCGGGACGAACTTATCAATGCCAGAAATTACGTTGTAGCCTTCCTTGAAGGGTCCACCACCTGAAGCGCACGCCCCCATTGCCAGTACGTATTTTGGTTCGGGCATCTGGTTGTACAGTCGTACGATCTGCGGCACCATCTTTTTAGTTACCGTACCCGAAACAATCATGAGGTCGGCTTGCCGGGGGCTCGCCCGCATGACTTCCATGCCAAAGCGTGAAAAATCATAGCGGCTTGCCGCAACCCCGATCATTTCAATTGCGCAACAAGCCAGACCAAACATCATCGGCCAAACAGAGTTTCGTCGACCCCAATTATATATTTTGTCAATCGCGGTAATTGATACTTGCCCTTGAAGTTCCGGGGGGATTTCAATGTCGGGATTGTTGAGTTCCTCGTTCATCCACACCTCCACGCGAAAAGGCCTGCCGCCACAAGGTGGCCAGACCTCTACACATGCAAATTATACTTGCGGCTAAAGCTCTGTCAAGACGATGCGGTTTTAGTGTTCAAGTTTGACAAAAATACGCCCGCATGATCAATCACCAATGCAACCTTTCTCTTTCTTAATGCCTTGGTTAAAAATCCTTTTGACAGTTGTCCTATATATGATAAACTAGCTCTAATATACCTATGTTGAAGTGTTCACATCCATGGAGGTCATTGTATGACCGAGTCAAATCTGCAAATCGAAGCCGTTGAAACGATCTCGATCACGGCCAATGCTGCCAAACGCATCCATCAGTTGATGCAGGAGCGCGAGCTCCAAGGTCATGCCTTGCGAGTGTTCGTATCCGGTGGCGGTTGCTCTGGATTTCAGTATGGAATGGCTTTTGAGCCGGAACCACGTGAATCCGATATGCGCTTCAGCCATGAAAATGTTGAGGTCGTAATTGATCCAGTATCGATCGGATACATGGCTGGCGCTACGATCGACTACGTTGATGATCTTATGGGTGGCGGCTTTAGCATTCAGAATCCCAATGCAGTAGCATCCTGTGGTTGCGGGAACTCATTCAAGACCGAAAGCTCGCATACCGGTGCCGAAGCATCTTCCCATGCCGGTGGTTGTGGCTGCCACTAACCAGCCAAGGTCACATAAAAGCTCACTGACTTTGATCCTATCTGCACTCGGCTAAAATCATACAGCAGGTCATAACTTGACCTGCTGAATCATTATGGCGACCTATCCACGCTACTTCTCTGTTGACCAAGCCAATCAATTACTCGAGGTCATCAAGCCACTTGTCGGCGAGATGCTCTCCATTCGCGGCACACTCCTTGAGATCCAACCGAAACTCGAGAGTGCATTAAATAAGGCTGTCAATAATGGCGGCAGTCTTGTTTCACAGCGCGCCCTGATAGCTTTTGACTCTTTGAAGGATGTGCTCTCGCAAATTCAGCAGTATGACGTATTGGTAAAGGATGTTAACAGTGGCTTGATTGACTTCCCCTCCATTCGTGGAGACGAAGTCGTTTTTCTATGCTGGCAGTACGGTGAGGATCGAATTGAACACTGGCACGAAGTTGAGGCAGGATTTAAAGGAAGGAAACCGCTCTAACCTGTTCATCCTCCCCGCAAAACAGAGATAAACGTTCCGAAGACACCAACGACAAGCAGTGCGAGGATCGCCAGGATTGGAGGGAATCCACCTGATTCGGGCGAGGCACTGGCCTCGAACGTAGGCTGGGACACGGGTTGGGCAGGTGTGAATGTCGGCAAGCGTGTTGGCGGGGCTTCCCCAATGTTGAATTGAGCAGCCAGTGTGGGATCGATCGTCGCAGTGACGCGCGGCGTCGGAGTTGGTGGAGGTTCGATAATGGGAAGTAAGCGCTGCCCTGTTTCAAGGACGACAAAGGGAGCATAGACCCAGGCGATGTTCCCTGGAACACCGGCGTAGAAAATTTGGATCCACTCACCACCAGGAGACCGTCCTAAGGCTGATGCTGTTTGTCCAGCAATCAATACACCCACTTTCTCGTAATCGGTGCTGGGGCCAAGCCTGACGTTGACCTGTTCGGGAACCAGGATCGTTGGACCTTCCGGAGTTCCGGTCACGGTAGCATCTTGCAATTCCGCGGAGGCCCATGCACCTGTTACAGTCCCCAGGTTAATAACTGCAAGCCCCATTAGCAGGATTATCACCAAAAAACGTGCTGCTCTCTTGCTCATTGCACCACCCAATCCGGCGGATTATACTACACCCGTCACCTCACATTGGAGAACCTGACTGATGCCAAAAGCCGCAATGGACCAAAAGACTTTCTACGGACCGGTTACCCCCGAAGATTTTTCGCGCGCCCTCATCGCGGAATTTAACCAAGGGAATCTTCTCGCACGGTCGCTTGGGCGTGGTGATCAAAGAATTGTTCAGATAGCCACCCGACAAACACCTCGCTCTGGCGGACGCACGGCGATTACAGTTCATCTCACAGCGGTTGAAGATGGGGTTCACGTTCGAGTTGGGCAACAGGATTGGCTTGGTGTAGCTGCGAGTCTTGGCATCAGCGCTCTGGCTACGCTTCAGCGCCCTGTTAATTTGCTCCATCGGCTTGACGATATCGCACAAGATATCTCATCTTTGCAGTTGACTATGCGCATATGGCAGGCTATCTCCGACGCCGCCGATAATCTCGGCGTTTCACACGAACTCTCATCTCGCCTGCGCCGTCTCTCCT